>CAYHFK010000356.1:0-4721 GCA_964355895.1 uncultured Bifidobacterium sp.
GCAGCCCGGCCCGCTGCGCCGCCGTCGTCAACTCGCCGCACACATCGCGCCGGAAGGGAGTGTTGCCGATGTGATGATCAATGGTCTTGGTGGGCCAGAGACAGAAGCCGTCGCAGTGCTTGGCGGTGAGCACGGCGTATTTCATTCCGGCGGCCTGGGCGAGTTTCACCCACTCGTGGGCGCTGAAATTCGTCGGATTGAATTCCTTGTAAAGGTTGTCATAGACCGCGACGGGGATTTCGCCTTTGTTCGGGCAATTGGTGTTCGAGTTCGCGCGCGACCAACTGATCTCCGTGCCTTTAAGCGCGACCGGTCCCCAGTGAATGAACATGCCGAAGCGCGCCTCGCGCCACCATTCCAGCCGTTGAGCGTTTGCCGGCGACGAAGCGGCCTTGGTGGAACTGACCGACGGCGCACCGCGGACGGTCAGGGCAACGACAAACGTCACGAACAAGGAAGCGACGAATCTGGTAGCATGCATGGCGATTCCACGGGTTGAATTTGAACTCGATACTCAGGACAAGACGACCTTCAAAACCTGACCAGCCTTCAGCAGGATCGGTTTGTCGAACTCAAGCTCTGCTCGCTGGCCTTCCACGCTGAGTTTGGCGCGCACCAATTTGCGGCCCAGCCGGACTTCGAAGCCAGTTCGTTTTCCGCCCGGCGGCAAATCAAGCTCAAGACTGCGCAAAGTAAGTTTGCCCCACTTCATTTCGACGGCGGCCTTCCAGGTGCCGACTTGTACAGTCTGACTGAAACTCCCCCAGCCTTCCGCCGTGGTGAACGCGCACTTGAAATTCTCCGGCGTGAGGCGCGGCGCAAAGCTGATCCGCCCACGCGGCCCGTGGCAACCAAATCCGCACGCCGCGAGGTAAACGCCATAGCTCGCCATGCTCCGCGCGTAATGATCGCCGCACTCGACTTCGTTCCACGGATTGCGGCGCGACGCGTGGTAGCGGTCGTGAACGGCCCGCGTGATCGCGAGTCCTTCGGTCAGCAGGCCCTCCCAGATCATGTGCCCAGCCGCCTGATACTCGAAGCCGTTCATGCACTCGTTGAAATAACCGGCAGCCCACTCCACGCCCTTGCCCTTGGCCTGCGCGTAATCCCAATCCGCGCGCGGGAACGAGCACATCAGCAAGCCCGCCTCGCCCGCCATCGCATACCAGCGCCCTGGCTTGTAGGCGTCGCGATACGGGCCAACGTCCGGCGTGAAGTTGTAGCGCCACAAGGAACGCAGCGCGGAGCGCGTTTCACGTTCGGGCAGGACGCGGGGCAACCCGACTTGAAACGCCCAGCTCTGTCCAAACACCTGGTCAATCTCGCAGCCGTTGCCGGAGTTGATCGCGTCGAGATGCTTCGGGTCCGGCTTGTTGATGAAGTACTCGCCGTCGAAAAGCTGGGTGACGAAGTTTGGCTGGCCGCGAGCGAAAATTTCGCGGCAGCGGCGGGCGAACGCTTCGTCGCCGACTTCACGCGCCATCTCCTCACCGGCGCGCAACGCGGCGAGATACATTCCGCTCAACCACGCAACCGGGCCGAACCAATCCGTGTCCAGCGTGTTGTGCTGGTTGCCTTCGATGAGGCCGTCGCCGTTTTCGTCTTTCGCGATCAGCCACTCGATGGCTTTGCGGACGCCGGGCCAGTTACGTTTCAGCCATGCGTCGTCGCTGCACATCTGGTGTTCGCGCAATGCGCGCAGCACGGTGCCGGCCTGGGCATCCACCGCAGGAAAATCGTTGTGCTCGCCGCGGAAGTGGATGGCGCCGTCCGGCTGCTGCGCGAGGCCGAAGTCCACGCGCTCGCGGGTGTCGCGCTCCAGTTGCGGGAAGAGGCGCGCGACGGCGTGGGCATATTGCCAGACGTGGCCGCACGTGCCTTCGCAGCAACCGACACCTTCCCAGCCCCAGAACCGGCCGTTGCCCAAACGAAAGCAAGTGGACATGGCGAGAATCGAAGTGTTGAGGAACGTGCGGTCCAGAAACCAATACGGCAGCGTGGAATCGTACCACGTGTCGTGCCACAGCCGCGTCTCGCGGGCGAGTCGGTCGAAATTCGCGGCGAGGTATTCCGCCACGGCAAGCGCCGACGGAAATCGCGTGGCGTAGTGCCGACCCGGCGGAAGTTTGGGCAATTTCAGGTTCGGGAAATACCAGGTGAGAAGGAAGGTGACTTCGCCCGACTGGCCGGGCTTCAGCGAAAGCCGGCGCGCAAGCGAGCCAACGAGATCTTCTCCAAATGGCTTGGTAGTGAAACTTGCTCCGCCTTTGGCCGAGCTGGAGAAAGCTCCCGCCGGAAACGGATCGCCAGCCAACGCAGCTCGACCGGAATCGCCCTTCGCATTGTCGCCGAGCAGCGCCAGCCCCATCGTGCCGAAGTCTGGTTGCTCCGCCAGCGGTCCGGGTGGCGCGTCTGGCTGATCGCTGAACACGATGTAGTCGAAACCGATATTGCCCCAGCCACCGGTTTCCTTGTCCACCGCCTGAATGCGCGCCGTTTTGCCGGCCCAGCGACGCACGCCCCACAACCTCGGCTTCATCTTGTTGTCGTTCGCGCCGATCGCGGACAGCACCACCTTGTCGCCGACGAGGAGATTGACGCAGGTCTTGCCCGCGTGCGCGCCTCCACCGATGAGGAAGCGAATGTAGTCGCGCTCGATGGTGAACGGCGGGCTGGTCAGCGTGCCGATCTGCGCGTCGCGCCCACCGACATCGCTCGCGGAAGGAGCAGCATGCGTATTCACGGCGTGCTGGCCGTGCATGGTGAGGTCGCCCTGGTAGTCCATCACCTGGTTCTTCGCCACCGGCCCCCGACCGAAAGCCGTGCCCTCCGCGGTCCACGGCGCGTAGGTCTCGCGCTCAAAATCGTCGAAGAGAATGTCCGGTTTCGGAGAACGACTCTCGCCTGCGGGCGCGGGCGTGGCGGAGCATTCGAGGAAAGTGAGATTGCCACGGCGTGCGACGCGATTGTGCCGCAGCACGTCTTGCGTTTCCCCGCTCTTCAGCGCGACGGCGTTTTCCAGCCAGCCGGCCAGCTCGACTTCGACCTTCTGCTGGCTGCTGTTCGTCACCTTGAATCGCATCACGGTCGCCGGCAGCGAGGAGTCGTCCACGTTCAGCGGAATGAACGGCGAGAACGCTTCGAGCGACACGGCGACCGGCACGTCGGCATCGCGATATTCCACGTGACCGATGGGATACTCACCGTTGAACGTGACGTCGCGCCAGCCGGTGTGGTCGAGTGCCCGCGTCTGTTCGCGCCCGTTTTGCACCAGGCGCAGCGCGAAGCCCTGCGCGAATGGCGAAGCCGGCTCCATCGGTTGCGCGTAATGCGAACCGCTGGTGCCGCTGTGGAAATGTTGGTTGAAAATGTCCCAGTGCCAGAGCTGGCCGTCGCCGCCGAGATAAACCTGCCCGGCACAAATGCCGCCCACCGGCATGCCGATGCGGCGCGATTCCGGCCAGCGGTAAATCGTCGGCTCGCCGCGCGCAAAAAGCGACTTCACCCATTCCGGCGCGAGCTTTTTGTCCGTGGGAACGAGTTTGTCAAAATCCGCGCGGGTGAACGGCCCGGCCGCCACGGGCATTCGGGAGAGCATAAAACCCGCCGCCGCGGCCCCGGTGAGTTTGAGAAAATCACGGCGCGGCCAGCCCGACTCAACGCGCGGCGTTTTCTGAAACTCGCGTTGTCCTGCTTGGTTGTTCATTCGTTAAGGAGGGCTACCGGCCCGTGTTCGTTGGAAACCAATCCCGCAAGGCGTCCGCGACCAGCGCATGACCGCGCGCATTCGGATGATTCCCTTGCGACATCAAATCCCCCAGCGCCGTGCCGCGCGCGATCTCGGCTTTGAAAAGCGCGAGCGAATCCACCAGCCCCGTATGAAATTCCGCCGCGAGCTGGCGGATTTGCTCGGCGTGCTGGTTGAGCGGGTCCTTCGGATCGTCCAGCTTCGCCGCCATGTCGGCGGTGGGCGTGAGCAGAATCACCTTCACGCCGGCGGCCTGGGCCTGCTGAATCATCGCCGTCCACGCCGCGCGCGCCGGCGCCAGACCGGGGCCGCGATCGTTCAGCGCGTAATCAATGCACACCACCTCCGGCTTGTGTGAAAGGACATCCGGCTCAAACCGCTTCGCGCCGCGCACCGAACCCTCGCCGCCGATGGCTGTGACGATGACGTTGAGGACCGCGTGCGGAAATCTTTCCTTGAGCGCGCGATGGAGGAGGTGCGGATAGGCGTTGAACGTATCCACGGTCGGCGTTTTGAAATAACCCGCCGGCACGCTGTGCCCGTGACAGACAATGTTTACGGTCCGATTCGCTGGCCAGGGCTTTTCCAATGCTGCGACCACGGAGGAGAGATAATTGGTGGGCACGGCGAGTTGCGCCGATGCGAGATCGCCCACGAAACAAACCAGCGACAGCAGGATGGCCACTGAAATTCGCGAGCCACGAAGCAACTGAGGATTCCCACCCGCTTCGTTGCCGACTGTGTTCGCCCTAGGTTTCATGGGTTGGCTAGATTGATTTCACCGCATCAGCGAGCGACTTGACGAACGCGCCGACTTTCGCGACCAGCTCCGGCGACTTGCCGTGCTCCGCGATCTGGTTCACCACCGCGCTGCCCACCACGACGCCGTCCGCGGCCTGGGCGACGAGTTTCGCCTGTTCCGGATTGGAAACCCCGAAGCCCACCGCCACCGGCAGTTTCGTATGGGCGCGAA
>CAYHFK010000357.1:0-4657 GCA_964355895.1 uncultured Bifidobacterium sp.
GCCCGCGCCTGCTGTTCGGCATGAGCCTGCCGACGCTGCGAAACGATCTCTCGAAGATTTACGAACCGAAAGCCCCCGCGCCGTCGCAACGCATCGCCACGCTCCGCTCCGCCCACGAAGCTGGCCTGAACGTCTATGTGGCTGTCGCGCCCACCTATCCTGAATGCGACGAAACCGATTTGCGCGCCACGCTCCAAGCCGTGGCTGAAGTCGAACCCGTCACCATCTTTCACGAACCGATCAACATCCGCGCCGAAAACGTGGAGCGAATTCAAACACACGCCGATGAACTTGGCGTGGAATTGAAAACTGATGTGTTTGAATCCCGCGAGCGCTGGCAGGATTACGCCGTGAACGCGCTGCAAACCGTGGAACGACTGGCCACAGAAGTTGGCGTTGCTAGCCAACTTCATCTCTGGCCGGACAAATCACTGGGCAACGTCGGCGTGGCGAATCGGATGCCGAAGCCGCGAGATTACATGCGATGGCTGCGGAACTCGTGGTCGCGCGTCAGCGAGTGGCCAACTTGATGGAGCGAGCTTTTACTCCCTCGCCGTTTGGACCGGCAAAGCCGAGAGCGGAACGCGCTCGTTGGTCTTGGTGAAATAATCCGCCGACCAATCGTTGGTGAACAGCACCACGGGATTTTTGCCGATGTCGTAGGCGAGCTTCGCGCCGGTGGGCAGCGAGAGGGCGTCGAGGTCGTCTTCCTTCATGTCCGTCGGCAGCCAGCGGACGACCGTCCACGGGGCGGATTCGAGCCGCGACTCGGCGCCGTATTCGCTTTCGAGACGGAATTGCACGACCTCGAATTGCAACGGGCCGACCGCCGCGAGCAACGGCGTTTTCAACGACGAGTTGCGCAGGTAAAGCGCCTGGATGACGCCTTCCTGCAAAAGCTGCTCGAGGCCCTGGCGGAATTGTTTGAACTTCGCCGTGTTCGGATTGTGCAGGTGCGCGAAGGCTTCGGGCGTGAAGCGCGGGATTTCCTTGTAGAGAATTTTTGGATCGGTCGTGAGCGTGTCGCCGATGCCGAAGCTGTCGTGGCCGACGAGGCCGATAACGTCGCCGGGCCACGCCTCGTCCACCGTCTCGCGTTCGTTGCCGAACAGTTTGTGCGAGCTGGAGAGGCGCACTTTCTTCTCGGAACGCGAGTGATGCACGGTCATGTCGCGCGCGAATTTGCCGGAGCAAACACGGACGAACGCAATGCGGTCGCGATGTTTCGGGTCCATGTTCGCCTGAATTTTGAAGATGAAACCGGAAAATTCCGGATTCTCCGGGGCAATCTCGATGCCGCCCATCACGCGCGATTTCGGAGCGGGCGAATGTTTCAGAAACCCATCCAGCAGAAGCTGCACGCCGAAATTGTTGCTGGCGCTGCCGAAGAACACGGGCGTGGTTTTTTCCGAAAGCACGGCGGCGTCATCCCAGTCGTGCCCGGCGTGTTCGAGCATTTCGAGTTCTTCGACGGTCCGATTAAACGTCGCGTCGTCGAGCTGGCCGCGCACTTCGGGATCGTGCAGGTCACCGACGGAAACCGGCGCGCGATATTTGCCGCCGACGGTGCGCTCGAAAAGATGCATCAGCTTCGTTTGCCGGTCATACACGCCGCGAAAATCAACCCCGCTGCCGATCGGCCAGTTCACCGGGAACGCGCCGATGCCAAGCACGCGCTCCAGTTCATCCAGCAGCGCGAGCGGGTCTTTCATCGGGCGATCGCACTTGTTCATGAACGTGAAGATCGGCACGCCGCGCTGGCGGCAGACTTCAAAGAGCTTGCGCGTCTGCGGCTCGATGCCCTTGGCCGAATCAATCACCATCACCACCGAATCCACGGCGGTGAGCACGCGATACGTGTCCTCGGAGAAATCCTTGTGGCCCGGCGTGTCGAGCAGGTTGAGCCGGAAACCGTCGTAGTCGAATTGCAGCACCGTGGAGCTGATCGAGATGCCGCGCTTCTTTTCCAGCTCCATCCAATCGGACGTGGTGGCGCGCTGATTTTTGCGTGCGGTGACGGAGCCGGCGAGCTGCACCGCGCCGCCGTACAGCAGCAGCTTCTCCGTCAGCGTGGTTTTGCCCGCGTCCGGATGCGAGATGATGGCGAACGTGCGCCGCTTCTGAATTTCTTCCGTAATGCTCACAAAGGTCGGGAACGGTAACAAAGCATCAGGCGGGAACAAGTCTGGGATTTGGCTGGGGACGAAGAAATGTATGAAAAACCAAGAACCCCCCTTGACCATTGCCCGGACAACGATTACTAGTTTGTCGAATCCCGGCAACAAAACCAGTGAAACAAAATCAGCAAATCCAGTAAGTCATAAGATCATTATGAAGACTCAAATCAAACCCACCCGTGTTCAACTTCCGCAAGATCGGAAGTCAGCGTGTTCAGTATTCGGCAGCTTTACCGCCTTGGCCGCAATGTTTTTGGCGCTCCTGCTCGGGTCCAGCCTCACTGCCTCAGCATTTATCCTGGACGATTTTAACGGCGCCAGCCTGTCCGGTTGGACCAGCCCAGTTCTCGGAGGTAGTGCGACCCAATCAGATGGGCAACTCACGATCGCCCCCGCGGCTGCGGCTGGGTATTACACCTTTATCAAGAAGACCGACCGGACTTTCACAAACCTGGCGACGCACACGCTGGAATTCAAGGTCCTGGTGAACAGCACGCTCACAAACGGGGTGACCACCAACGGGCTTGCGTTATTGGGCTGGGTGCCAACGGGCGGCACCCCTGGTTCCAGTGGTGGTGGTTACTTCATCGGTGTGGGGGCCAGCACGGTCCAAATTTGGGCAAACGCGGGTCCGATTTACGCCACGAACCTGGCCACAAGCTTGGAGTCTTCCAACATCTATCTGGCGATGCGCATGACTCCCGAGGGCGCCAGCATGATCGTGAAATCCACCGTGTATAAGAAGGCCGACGGCCGTTACAACGTGTTGTTTGAACACACCGCAACGAACTCTGCGACGCCTTTAATTGGCACGGGCGGAAACGCCTTCTTGGGAGCGTTCAACGATGCCTCCGGGGCCGCTACCTCGGTCAGCTTTGATGACCTGCAATATTACGATACGGTCCGTACGCTGTTGGATGATTTTTCAGGTCCTTATCCTGGCACCAGTTGGACGGACTACATTCCCGGCACCGCCACCAATTACAACGATGGCGCCGGCCACCTCGTGACCGTTGACCAGTCAGCGGGACCGACGAGCGGAACTTTCAAATCTGACAAGACCTTCAAGATTTCGGATGGGGTGCGCCTGGAATTCCGGATCGACATCGTGGATATTCCGTCAGCCAGTGCTTCGGATTTTGCGATTTTAGGCTATATTCCAAACGGGCCGGCCGACTTCGCCGATCTCACGGAGTATCATATCGCCTTCACTGCGGCCCAGTTTTATGTGGGCAAGAAATTTGGCGTTTGGTGGGAGGCTGGCTACACCAGCTTTCCGCCGCAGAGCAATGTTCGATTGATTCAAACTTTTACGGGCGAGGGGGCTACGGTCCGCATCGAAAGCCGGCTGGAGGATTTGAGTAAAGACGTGAACGACCCGGCGCGTGTCTTTTATCAAATCATGAAGGTGGACAGCTCGAGTCCCTACCTCAACAAGGACGGCTATTTTGCGCTTTCCCAGTATCGCAATGATCCTCCCGGCAACGTCGCGGTCTTCTGGGACAACGCCGAAGCGAACAGCGTAGTCGGGGGCAACGCGGCCCCGATTATCTCAGGCGCATCGCCGGCTGATGGCAAAAACTTCTATGTCGCCGCTGGTGGAGTTGCGTTCAACGTCAATGATGATGCGAGCGCGCCACTCAACAACATCAAATTGACCCTCAATGGCGTCGTTTATACCAATGGCTCGCCGGGCGTCACTATAACACCGCCGGACGCGTCCAGCCTCAGCCGCCATTTCACGTTCACGAACCTTGCTCCGAATGTTTTCTACGTCGGAAGCATCCAGGCGTCAGATAACTTGGGCGCCTCCAGCACGGTTCATTATGAGTTCGACACTTTCCTGACGAGTAATCTCCAAATAGAAGCCGAGGATTTTAACTACAGTAACGACCCCGGCGTGGACGGCGGTTTGTTCCTCGATACCGGCTTGAACGCCTATGCGGGTTTCCAAGGCAGCCAAGATATTGACTACCACGACAGCCGGACCGGTGGCAATGGTGATAATCCCATCCCCTACCGCCCCTTGGATTACCCTCGCCAATATCCTACCGGAGAAGCTTCGCGCCCGCAATACGTCGCCGCAAGCCAGCAGGAGTACTTGGTCTATGACAACGAAAACGGTGATTGGCGTAACTATACGCGTACTTTTCCGGCGGGAATTTACAATGTCTATACGCGGCAGTCCACGTTCGCGCTCCCAAGGTCACTGGTCACCCTTGAAAAAGTCACGAGCGATGCTCACACCAACGGTCAGACGACCGCGGCATTGGGGGCATTTGTCCAGCAGGGGGATGCCGCCGGTGATACTGGATACGATGTACACCGCAACGTACTGCTCACGGACGTGTTCGGAAATCCAACCGTCGTTCGCTTTGGCGGCGGAGCGAGCACGCTGCGAGTGACGGATCGCTACGTTAATGACAACCAGAATGCGGATGTTTTCCACAATTACCTGGTGTTGGTTCCCACGACGGATC
>CAYHFK010000358.1:0-4652 GCA_964355895.1 uncultured Bifidobacterium sp.
CCATTCTCATCGTCTCGGCCGCCACGTTTCACACGCGCGGCCAGCATGAGGTCGCGGAAATTCAGGACGCCTATCAGCTCCTCAGCCCCACGCTCGGCATCACGGCGGCGAGCACGATCTTCGCGCTTGCGTTGCTGGCTTCGGGTCAGAATTCCACGCTCACCGGCACGCTCGCGGGACAGATCGTGATGGAAGGTTTCCTCAATATCCGCCTGCGTCCGTGGCTGCGCCGGCTCATCACGCGGCTCATCGCCATCGTGCCGACGGTAATCGTCACAATGATGTACGGCGAGAGCGGCACCGCGAAGCTGCTCGTGTTCAGCCAAGTCATCCTGAGCCTGCAACTGTCCTTCGCCGTGATCCCGCTCATCATGTTCACCAGCAGCCGCCTGAAAATGGGTGAGTTTGTGATCCCGCTTTGGATGAAATTGCTCGCCTGGCTGACCGCCGGGATTATTGTTGCCCTCAACGTGAAGTATTTGTTCGACAAAGTCGTTGAATGGCTCGGCTGACCGCGCACGGCAAACCTCATGAATACTTTGAACATCGCTCTCCGCCGCGAATTGCGCGTCAGCTTCTCCCGCCGCGCCCAGCCGGTCTGGTTTCGCATTGTCAAATGGACGTGCATCCTCGCCGGGGTCGCGGGGTTTCACGACCGGCGCTGGTTCTGGGGGACGCTCGCCGGTCTGGCGGTGGCGGGAGCGTTGCTGCACTTTTTCTATCGCTGGAAAACAAAAACCTGGACGCGCGCCTGGGGTGGCTGGAACGATCTGGAAGCAGGCCGCGACTGATCACCCAACACGCAACCCATCCCATGTACCGCAAAATCCTCGTGGCCCTCGAAAACACTCGCGCCGACGCCAGCCTCCTGCCGCATGTAACGGAACTCGCGACCCGGCTGGGTTCCCAACTGCTCTTGGTCCATGTGGCCGATGGCTGGGCGGCGCGGAATTTTTCGCAGCTTAAACTTGCCGAATCCGACGAGATGAAGGCCGACCGCGCCTATCTGGATAAAACCGTGGCCGGACTGCGGTTGCAAGGCTTGTCGGTTTCGGCCCATCTGGCGCTGGGTGATCCGGCGACGGAAATTTTGAAGACCGCCGCAGCCGAGCACTGCGATCTGATCGCCATGACGAGCCACGGTCATCGGTTGATCGGGGACATCATCTACGGCAGCACCATTAACGAGGTGCGCCACCGGACTTCCATTCCGCTCTTGGTCGTAAAGGCGGAGAAACCATGAACCGGAACGCGGGTTTCCACCGATTCGTCACAGCCCGATAAATTCCACCCGCATTTCCTTCGCGTCGCCCTCCAGCAGGGCCACGCTGCGTGCCGCGTCGGGTTTGGGTTTGCCCGCGTAGCCAGGATTCAAAAACCACACCCCGTTGATCATCTCGTTGAAGGACTGGTGCGTGTGCCCAAAGACAACGACGTGGGGCCGCTCCCGGGCAAGTCGCCCCTGGAGTTCATTCGTAAGCGCATGCGGCGCGACGATGTGCTGAACCAGAAATTTGCGCCCACCGAGAGCGATGGTTGCCGTGAGCCGGAAGAGCGCGGAACAATCCGTGTTGCCCAGCACCGCCGTGACCGGCGCGATGGACTCGAGTTGCGCGATGAGATGATCCGGCCCGATGTCGCCGGCGTGGAGAATGTGTTCGACGCCGCGAAAGATCCGCGGCAACCGCGGATCAAGAAAGCCGTGCGTGTCGGAAAGGAGGCCGATTTTCATGGGAATGGTATTCAGTGGCGAACGGTACCGAAGGGCCGCTGACCGGCTACTGAATTCTGAATCCTGAATCCTGATTCATCACGCCTTCGCCTCCTTCGCTTCCGGTTTGGCTTCGGTTTCCGGCTCAGCCCCCTCCGCTTCCGGCTCGCGCACCCCGGCTTCCTTTTCCTGCGGTGATTCGGCAGAGGTGAGCTTCACGGCCCCGACAAACAGTCCGGTGAAGAGACCTCCGCTGAGCAGCGTATTGCGGAAAAATTCCCACGTTTGCGGCCAGCCGCCCGTCCCCTTGGTCAACGCGGTGAGCCAGCCGAGGAAAGTCTTGGTGTATTCCGGGTTGCCAAACGGATTAAAAAACCAAGAAGCGGTATTGGTGATCAGATAAAACAGCAGCGCCCCCAGCACGCCGCCGCCCAGCAGCGCGAGAAACGACGTCTGCGGTTTGAACCGCCGGCCCAGCCAGATGATGACGAGGAACGCCGCGTAGTTGAGAAGTTGATATTTCAACACGGGCAGTTCCCAAACATTCCACCCCAGCGCGAGCCAGTAATACAGATTGAGGCCGATGTCCGTGACGAGCAGTGTCAGCAGCGGCAACCACCACGCCCGGCCGCCGGACAGATACACACCGGCGCAGAACGCGAGGGCGTACGCCGCGCTGAAATTCTGCGGCAACATGCCTGGAATTCGCGAGAGCGCGAACACCAGGATCAGCAAAAAGGGCAGCAGCTTGTTGAACTTTTCTCTCACCCCCGGAAGCATACGAACTCGCCTGCGAATGACAAGCCGGGCATGAAGTTTCCGGAGGGACGGTTGGCTGGACGCGCCGAAGCTCAGCCGGCGTTCAGCGCTTCCATCTTCCCGTAAAACGAAACCTCCGGCTTGCTCATGACGCCCGCGCCCTTCATCGCCTGGCGCAGTTCCCGCGACTTGGCGAACTTCTTCATCCGCGCCGTGGTGTCCCACTCGCACCACACCAGCAGATCGTTCGGATCCTTGCTGCCGCGGCAGACGTAAAAGCATTTTTCGCCGGACGCTTGGCGAAACTGCGCAAAGGCCTTGACCCCGCGTTTCCACTGCGCGTAGTTGGCGACTTTGTGACGAATCATGATGTACGGCATGTGATACCTTTCTCGGATTGGTTAGTTGCGTCACACGACCACAAACGAATGGCGAACACGCCATTTCGGAAGGTGACGGGCGCAGACTAAACTTTCCGACGCAACTGTCAACGACGGCGCTTCACGATGGCGCTTCACGTCGGTTTCTGACTCGGGAGTTATTTCAGCCCGCCTTTGGCAACGGCGCGATAGGCTTCCAGCGCGGCGTCTTTCACGGGTTGGGCGACGAGGGGGAAGGTGGTGAGGATGTGGGCGAATTCGGATTCGGTCAGGGCGTAGAGGTGGGCAATCAGGCCGTCGAGTTCGGCGCGCAACTGCGCGCGGGCGGCGGGGGCGGTGACGCCGATCTCTGTCCAGTAGCAGCCGACGTGAGGAGGCTCTGACTCTTTTCCCGAAGCTGAAGTGAGCCTCCTTACGTCGGCTGCTACGGAGCAATGGGGGGACACCTCCCGAGCCAAATCCTCAAACTCCGGCGTGCTGCAAATCAACCGCGCCGCCCGTTTCACGATTGGCCCAAACGCCGCGTCCGCCGCCCTCACGCGTGACAACCTCTCATTCTTCTTCGCTTTCGGTATCGCGACCGAGGCGGTGTTTGATGTCGTAGTTCAGGATGAAGTTCAGATCCGCCGCCGTGAAGCCGTAGGGCAAGCCTCACGCTTCCGTCTTCGGCGAACCTTCCGCCAGCCTCTTCTGTTCGGCCTTGATTCGTTTTTTCTCCCGGCTTTCGACTTTCTTGATGTTCTCGGCCACCGGCAGATTCTCCGGCATCGTGCCGCCAAGTTCGTGAATGGTTTTGCGGACTTTGCGCCCCACTTCATTGTGAATCCGATTGGCAACTTCCTTGGCGCGCACATTTTCGCGGCGCAACTTATCCTCGGCCTGCGTCGTGCGAAAAAGATTGGCCGCCAGTTCCGTGCTGCTCATGTGATCCAGAATGTGTTCCTTGGGCTTGAGCCGCTTTCGCTCGTGGATGTCCCGCCTGCCCAGCCCGCCGTAAAGTCCGCGATACCCGTGATCCATGAAGATGGCGTAATCCAACGGCTGCACCACGCCCGACTGTTTGGCCACACCCGCCAGATTCTTGTTGTGCTTCGTCATCTCGGCGCGCAACACCAGCCGCCTCTGGTCCTCCTGCAAAGCTTTGTCGTCGGCCAGTTCCTGTCGGCGTGTCTGGACGGCGAAATAACTTTGCCCCAGCGCCACCAACGGTTTGCCGGGGTCGGCATTCTGAATCACCAGATAACAGGCGTAACGGGAAAAAGCCCAATCCTCGATAGGCCGTTGCGCGCCCGACCCGATGCCGACCATTTCGTTGGTTTCAACGAAATGGTCGGCGACCGTGTGGCCACTGTTCGCACAGGCTTCGCGGGCTTTGGTGATGACTGCGATGAAATTGCGGAAGTCCGTGTATGCCAGCACGCGGGCGAGTTCGCGGGCGGACCAGAATTCCGCGCCGGCGGAATTGGTGCGCTTGATACGCTCGAACGTGTTACTGGCGGCGGGGACTGGCAATTGATCGCTCATGGGATTCTTTTACCCGAAGCCATGGTTCAGATGAAGAACGAACTGTTCACACGTTTTGCGCCGGAGATTGTAGCGGCGGGCATCCTGCCTGCCGTAGAGCCGTGGCTTCCAGCCCGGCGGAAAAGACTTCACGCCAACCCAAGCCACTCGACATGCTCGCACACGCTCAAAATTTTTGGTGTTTTTTTCCGGGCGGCTGGAAGCGCGCCCTCCACGTCAGGCAGGGATGCCTGACGCTACTCCTCGGGGTCGCGGCCGAGGCGGTATTTGATGTCGTA
>CAYHFK010000359.1:0-4629 GCA_964355895.1 uncultured Bifidobacterium sp.
TGAGGCTCGCTCAATTGAGTGCCGGAACGAAGTCTCAAGCCCGCTTCAACCTCCATTTGCTCAAGGCTTTCATCGGCCAGCCGTGCCCGCCACTGCTTCCACGCACTCGATCATCTCTCGTCGGAACGCACCGATGGTCGCGTCGTTGTTACTGGCGTCAATCACACTGCGCCCCAGGCCGCGCGTCATTTCTTCGAGGCTCTGGTCAATCATGCCGGGCAGGCTGACCTCGAGCAGGTGCTTGATGCGGTCGCGAGCGGCTTCGCTTAGCTTCGTACCGCCGTCCGACGCGAGATGGTTTCGCAGCGCCGCCAGGATCCGGTAATCCTCGATGCCCTCGCGCACCGCTTCCCAACGGCGGCTGGTGACGGGCTTGGTGCGGCCCGGATAGACCAACTGGTATTCCATGTCAACGCGCCCCCAGGGATCGCCGCCCAGATTGTAGCACCAGAAACCGATGCCGGTGGCCCCGTAGCGGAAGGCGAACGGCGCCGCTGCCCGGTAGTCGCTGATGAGGTTCATGTTTTTGAGATTGGGGCCGACCGGGCGGGCGTAAGTATAGGCGCAGTTGTAAGACCACAGCATCTTGCCGGTCTTGCGGACCACGTCCATCAGCGGCGTTTTTTCCGCCAGCATGTAGATGCTCGGCACCCAGATGTCCATAACGGGAGCCATCGCCTCGAACATGGGCAGCTCGCCGCCGCCATCCTCGTAGAGCATGACGCTGGGATTCGCCGCGCGCACCTGCTTGCCAAACGCGACGAGTTGGTTGACCGCGCTCCAGCCGACGCCGCCCGGTTCGTCAATCGGATACAACGCAAAATGATTCGTGTCCAAACCCGCGCCCGCCAGATGCGCGACCAGTTCCGCGAGAAACTTTTTCAGACCGTCCTGGTAAACGGCGCTGCCAACCTCGCCGTGCAAAGCGGGAAAACCCTGGAGCAACAGAACAACATCCTGCCCGCGCAACCGGCCCAGCACGACATCCAGCTTGCTGTAATCCGATCCGGTCAGTTGACCTTGTGCGTCGTATTTCACCTCCGGAAGTGCCGTGGGGAAAACATTGTTCCCGTGGGCGAGCAGGTCCGGCAGGTTCACTTCCTCCGGCGCGGCCCAGGTGCAAAGGCGGAAGTCGCCCGACGGAACCATGGCGAACGCCGGCACCCGGAGGGCAATCTCCACCGCGGTTTCCGGTGGCGGCACCGTGTGCGGATGCGTGGGCGCATCGAGCACGCCCGCGCCGTTGAGCGCCTGGAGTTTGAGCTTCACCTGGTGCTCGCCCGGCTTTGCCGCGCCGAGGTCCACGTCCAGCCACAACTCGCGGCTCGCCAGCGACGGGATCACCAACGTGGCGGTTTCGTCCAGTTCGGGCAGCGGGTCCCACGCGACTTCGCCCAGCGACGTCGGCACGCCCAGCGAGCGATGCGGCGTCACGACCACGCCGTTGGTCAGCGGGTCCAACTGCACGCGCACCAGCAATTCGTGATCGGTCACGTTGAACAAATTCAAAGCGACCGGCTCGTGCTCACCCGGAACGGCGATGCGAGCGATGCGTAGCGGGTTCGCCGCGCCGGCTGGCAATTGTTCGTCCACCCGACGGTTCTCCCACATCGTTCCCTCGAAGGCGATCAAGCTCGTTCCTGGTCCCAACACCGTCGCCTGCCGGATCACGTCGGCCACCGCCAGCGCCCGCATCGCATGCGCGACCAGCGCCGAAGATTTTTCCAACGCAGCCTGCACGGCGCCGGGTTCATTGCCGGGCACGGCGTCTTGCAGCGGCGCGACGGCCTTCGCTTCAAGTTCGAGCGACGACGACTCGCGCAGCAACGCCTTCGCGGAGAGGGGAAGTTTTTGTTCCGTCGCGTCCGCCGCCGTGCGCAACGCGGTCAGCGCGCGGGCAACCAGGGCGCGGTCGTTGACGAACGGTTGGAGGAAAATCGTTCGCTCGCCGGAAGCCAGCGTGCGCCCGTCGGCCTCGGCCAATGTCCAACTAACGCGGTAAATGCCGGGTGCGATCACTTCGACCGGCATTTGCAACTCGGCTTGTTTTCCCAGCACCGTCGTCGTCGCCATCTGCCGCCCGCCGTCCGGCCGGATGCAAACCGCCGTGGCCGTGAGCGGCTGCGCGCCCGGTTTCGGATTCTGGATGACGAAGCGGAGGCTTTGACCGGTGAGCATTTCGTCAGCATTCAGATTGGCCGGCGACATTTGAACCGCCACGCCCTGCCGCAGGCCGAACCACGAACCGCTGTTGCGCGCGTCGCCGCGATAGGATTTCCAATGGGCGACCGCGTTGGTGGCCGCCGGCGTGCCGAGGCAGAACGTGAGGCCCAACTCGCCGCCGGTGATGAGCATTTCGAGGCCGGGCGAGTCCGCGGACACGTCGCCGAAAGCCGGCGTCACGTTGATCGTCCGATTGTTGAAGTGGTGGCGGTGGAGAAACTCGCCCGCGTTATTCAGGATTTGCAGAAAGCCATCCTGCGTACTGAGCGCGTATTCGAGCTTGCCGTCGCCATCCAGATCAATCATCGCGCCCGGCGCCAGACTGCGGCCCTGCATGTCAATTTCCCAGATCACCCGTCCGCCCTCGTCGAAGCGATGGATCACGCCGACCTGCGTGATCAAACAGATGTCTGCGTGGCCATCGAGATCGAGGTCGCCGACAGAAATTGTTGAAGCCGCCGCCCCGCGCGTGGTTCGCTGCCAGAGGATTTCACCTTTGCTGTCCAGGCAGAAGCACTGTCCGTCGCTCGATGCCGCCGCGACGCGCCCCCGCCCGTCCGACCCAGCGAAGATGACTGCGGCTGACGTGCCCCATGATTGCGAGTAACCGCCAATCTTCCGCTCCCACAGCACCAGGCCTTTCCCGTTGAGAGCCGTGACGACGCCCTCGCCGGTGGCCACGACGATTTCCGGTTTGCCATCGCCGTCCAGATCGCCGACGGCCGGACTGACGGGGATGCCTTTGATGGTCGTTTGCCAGATGGGTTTGCCCGTCAAAGCCGCGAAGGCCCATACCGTGCCCGTTCCGTCGGTCTGAATGACCTCGAAGTTTCCATCGCCGTCGAGATCGCAAACCACGGAGGCGGACCAAGACGAACCCGCTTTCAACTGCACATGCCAGACTTCTTTGCCGTTGCCATCCAGACAGGTGAACACCCCGCCGGTGTCGGCCACGTAGATCAACGACGGCTGTCCCGGCCGGGCGAGCACCGCTGGATAAGTCATGAACCGCGACTTGGTCCGCCAGCCCCACAACTTCTTGCCGTGGCCATTGCGGGCGAACAATTCCTCGCGCCCGGCGACCAGCACTTCGTCGCGACCTTCGCCGTTGATGTCCGCCACCGTCGCGGCAGTTTCGAGGAACGACTCCAAATCAGTTTGCCAGAGCTGCGGAAATTTGAGTTCCGCGGCCCGACTCGCGGCGGCGGCGGCGAGCAGAACGGTGAACCCAATCGCGAGCCACGCGCCCGCCGCCAACCGTCCCGGCGGGAGACTCGTGAGGCGAGGCAGGAAGCGAGTGGCTGGAGGCAACAGGTCTGGCTTGGGCGAGATTGGCATTTTCATGGTTGTTACGGTTCGCGACAGGTTCTCGTCGCTACAGAGCGGAAAGCATAACCGTGGATGGAAGCGGATTGCCACAACGAACTGGAAGGAGGCGGGAGCAAAATGAATTGCTCAGGTGGTAAGAGCTTGTTTGAAATCCAGCCAGCAACCGTTCCTCCTCCTCTTCGTTCTCGTCCTCGTCCTCGATTGTTTCAGGGAAGTTCGAGGACGAGGACGAGAACGAAGAGGAGGACGAAGCTGCGATCGCAGTTGTCAAACAGGCTCGAAAGCTCTCAGCCCGGCAGAGGGCGTGTCCGCGCACGGACGAGAACCTATTTGCTCAAATCCCGGTAATACAATTTTTTGGCTTCAATCTTCATGCCGGGATTATGACCCTGAATGGCGAAGTGACCGGTCTTGAATTCGGCATCATCATAGGTCATCACCAGCTGGTCATTGATCCAGAACTGAATATGCTCGCCCTCGACCCGGATGCGGTAACTAAACCATTCGCCGTCCTTGGTGAGCAGTTCGGTGGCTTTGCCGGTCGGCTTGCCGGGTTTCCACAACCATCCGGTATAGGCGTCCTGACTGTTACAAATTTGCGCTTCGTAGCCACGCGGGTAACCATCCACATTGTCGGCCGGCGGGTTGGCGCGAAAATACAACCCGCTGTTGGCCTTCGACCCTTGTTCGGTGATCCGGAACATGCCTTTCACCTCAAAATCAGAGCAGGTGGTGTCAGTATAAATGTGTCCCATTCCGCCCAGGCCCACCAGAACGCCATCCTGGACTGACCAGGTCGCTTTGCCGCGCACCGTCCAGCCGGTGAGGTCTTTGCCGTTAAATAAAGAAATCCATTTTGATTTGCCGCCGCTGTTGACGGCGCAGCCGATCATCATCGCACCAACCAATATTGTAAGGGTTTTTTTCATTTTAATCACCGTTCGTTGAATCGAAATTTATTCAGCCGCCAAGAAATTGAAAGCAGCAACTGCGGGTGCAGGGCAGGGGGGCGTCTGGTTGCGGAACGAAAGTCCGGAGGCCGGGTGGCTCGACTGGCTGCGGGCGCGCGTCGGACCC
>CAYHFK010000360.1:0-4619 GCA_964355895.1 uncultured Bifidobacterium sp.
CGTGAACCCGCGGGCAAGGATGCCCGCGCTACGACGTAGCGCGGGCATCCTTGCCTGCGGGTTCGGGCGGCATCCGTGCCGCCAGTTTCGAGTTTTCAAACAGGCTCTCAGGCTTTCGCGCTCTCGAGTTGCTGCCGGAGGCGCTGCATGTTCATCTCTATCCGTTGGAAGTAGTGATTCGGGCCATCGGGATAGGGATCATTGAGAAAGCGATGGAGTCCCTCGAAGTCGCGGTCCAATTTAAGGGTTACGTATTTCTCCCAGAACACCGGCGTTTTCCGCATCAAGTCGGCGGCGCTGGAAAACATGCCGAGCAGATTGGTGCGGCTGGGAGCATGCCGGGCGGCCTCCTCAAATTCGGAGTAAAGGACCGGGAGTTTTTCGATGTAGTCCTCGGCGGCCATTTGCCCGAGCAAATCCGCCGTGCCCAGCGCCAGGCCCACCGTCTTTTCCATCGCATCCTGAAACGGGATGACGTTCAACGTTGCGCCCACGCCCGTGCAGCGAATCATGTTTTGCACGGCCCGAATGTCGGCGGGTTGGTAGCCCGCTTCCGCGAGCCGGTGCGCCGCGAATTCCGTGCTGCGTTTGACATGGGTCAGCGTGTATTTGGCGCCCGTGCCTTCGGTGTCATCGCGCTTTTTCAAATAACCGGTGTCATGGAGCAGGATCGCCAGCAAGCCGAGTTGGAAAATGCGTTCGCTCAAGACCGGTTGTCCGCCGGCTTGATAACGGCCACGCAACAACCGGGCAAAGCATAACGTGCCCTGCAGAGTGTGTTCGAAATCATGATACCGCGCATCAATCGGCTGGTAATCTCCGTAGTTGCCCGTGAAACATTCGCGGGCCCAGTCGAATGCCCGCCGGACAAACTGCGGGTCGCCCGCCGGGAAAATGGCCAGATATGCCGCCCCCACTTCCTGCGCAACCGCCTCGGGGTCTTTGGTGGCAACCGGTGAAAACATACCCGCCCAGTCTAGTGAATCGTCCCTTGGATGGCACCTGATTTTGCACTGATTTTGCGCGTGAGATTTTACGCGTCTTGCCCAAGGCTGGCGACGCCCGCTAGGATCAGCCATGACGAAAACGTTGCTGACGTTCGTGGATGACAGCTACGAAGACCTGGAGTTGTGGTATCCGAAATTGCGCTGTGAAGAAGCGGGCCATGCGATGCGATGCGATTGGCTGCCCTGGAGATAAAAACTTACAAGGGCAAGCACGGCTATCCGGCCAAATCCGATCTGCGGCTGCGCGAGGCGCGGAGTGCGGATTTCTGCGGCTTGCTCGTGCCGGGCGGTTCCGTGCCGGCGGCGCATTGCTGTTCATTCAACTCGCGCGTGTAGTCAATCTGCAGGTGGACGGCAGATTGAAAGGGTTGCAGGACGTAATCGCGCGACATGGCGATAATCAAAAATGGAATGATGCCCGGCTAAAGCGAGTTCCAGCCGTGACTGCTGATCATGGTGCGCACGATCTGGCGGCGGCGTTCCGGGGCCACGGCGCCGCGATGGCGTTTCAATTCGCCGCGTGGGACGGCATAGATGCAATCGCATTTGCAAAATGTCGGCCAGTCCATGCCGTCGGTTTTGTCCAGTACCACTTCGTTGTCGGCGGGCGGGCGCGAAGCGCGCTGCGAGGAGCAATCCAGGATTTCGACAAAGTCCTTGCGCGCGGCGCGGGCGGGGTGCGATACGATCACCACGGGATGCGCGCCCCAGCCGAGGTCGGCCTCGAAGACATCCCAGGCGTTCAAGCGCGCGCGCCTTTCCGGGCAGCGGCGCGCAACGCCTTGAACGCGCCGCGACCGACGGCGCTGGCCTGCTCGTCGGAGCGACCGTAAATGGCTTCGACTTGCGCGGGCGTGAGCGCGGGCGGGGTGAGATAATCGCGCTCCTGCCGCTCCATGCGGCGGATGGCTTCGCGCACGGCTTCGCTTTGATTGTTGAACTTACCCGACTTCACCAGGCGATTGATGAAACGTTGCTGTTCTTTGGCCAGGGCGTAACCCATGAAATGACCTTGCCATCTAATGGAGCTTTGGCAAGCGGGAAAATGGCGGGACGGATGGAATCGGCAATCCCGCGCCAACCAAGCGAAAAGAGTGCCCGCTCACCCAATCTTGCGCACGGTGCGCCGCCACGACTAAGCTCCGCCATGACGAAAACGTTGCTGACGTTCGTGGATGACAGCTACGAAGACCTGGAGTTGTGGTATCCGAAACTGCGCTGTGAAGAAGCGGGCTACGCGATGCGGCTGGCGGCCCTGGAGATAAAAACTTACCCGGGCAAGCACGGCTATCCGGCCAAAGCGGATTTGCTGCTGCGCGAGGCGCGGAGTGCGGATTTCTGTGGCTTGCTCGTGCCGGGCGGTTTCATGCCGGACAAGTTGCGGCGCGATGCGAAGATTCTTTCGCTCACGCGCGAATTCTTCGACCAGGGCAAACTGGTCGCGTTCATCTGTCATGGGGGCTGGATTCCGATCTCGGCGAAGATTCTCAAAGGCAAACGCGTCACCGGTTCGCTCGGTATCAAGGACGACTTGGAAAACGCGGGCGCCATTTGGGTGAATGAGCCGGTCGTGGTGGACGGCAATTTGATCTCCAGCCGCACGCCGCTGGATTTGGCGCCGTTCGGGAAAGCCATGGTGGATTTTCTCCAAGACAAGTAAGTTGACGGAGCGTATGCGACTGAAATTTCCCCTCACCCCGGCCCTCTCCCCTTCCGAAGGGGAGAGGGAGAATCTTCCACCGCCTCCATGCGGAACTGGGCGCGGTATTTGCCGGCAGACCTTGGACCGACCTGCGAGTGTTCGATGGCTGTTCTCTCTCTCCCGTCCGACGGGAGAGGGTTAGGGTGAGGGCTTATGGCTCACGGCGCTGCATCCTCCGAAACCGATCCCACGTTCTCCGCGAAGTCGCGTTCGACCTGGGAAGTGGTCGGGCGCGTTGCCGTTTACCTTCGACCCTACAAACTTGCGGCGGTGGCAACGGTCGCCTGTGCCGTGCTTTCGCTCCTGGCCTCATTCGCTTTTCCCAAACTCACGGCCTACGCCATTGACGATGTGATTCGCCAGGGGCGCACCGAGCTGTTGACCCCAGTGATGCTTGGGTTGATCGGCGCGTTTCTGCTGCGCGACTTGTTCAGCGGCTTGCGCATTCTCGTCAACAATCACTTCGAGCAGAACGTCATCTTCGACATGCGCCGCGATGTTTACGCGCGGTTGCAACGGCTGCCCGTCGGGTATTTCGACCAGCGCGCTTCCGGCGATTTGATGACGCGTGTCATTGAAGACGTGAACTCCGTCGAGCGCGTGCTGATTGACGGAACAGAGCAGGGGGTGGTGGCGCTGGTCGGCGTCGTCGGCGTGGGGGCGATTTTGATTTACACCAATCCGGTGCTCGCGCTCGTCGCGCTGTCCCCCATCCCGGTGCTGGCCGCGGGCGCGCTGTGGTACACGCTTACGGCGCATCGGCGTTATCGCCGGCAACGGGAGGCGTCGAGTGCCATGAATGCGCTGTTGATGGACAACTTGCAGGGCGTCCGGCAGATCAAAGCTTTTGGTCGCGAAGTCCACGAGGATCAGCGATTCAGCGAGCGGGCGGATGCGTTGCGCCGGGGAACGCTCGGCATCATGCGGGTGTGGGCGATCTACTCGCCCGTGATGAGTTTTGCCGGTGCGATCGGATTTGCGCTCGTGCTCTGGGTGGGTGGGCGGCAGGTGATTCAGCACGAGATGGAGCCGGGCGCGCTCGTGGGCTATCTGCTTTACCTCGGCATGTTCTACACGCCGATCGGCCAGTTGCACGGGCTGAATCAACTACTGCAAAGCGGCCGCGCCGCCGGTGAGCGCGTGCTGGACATTCTCGACGCGATGAAAGAACGGGCCGATGCCCGGCTCCGCCAGCCGTTGCGCCCGCCGGTCCGGGGCGAAGTGATTTACGAAAACGTCGGCTTCAGCTACGACGAAGGCAAGACCGCGCTGCGCAACATCAACCTGCACGCGCAACCCGGCGAAATGATTGCGCTCGTCGGCCCGACGGGCGCGGGCAAGTCCACCGTGGTCAACCTCCTGCCCGCGTTCTACGAACTGACCTCCGGTCGCATTCTGGTGGACGGGCAGGACATCAGTGGCGTCGCGCTTGAATTGTTGCGCGAGCAGATCAGCGTGGTGAGCCAGGAACCGTTTCTCTTCAACGGCACGATTCGGGAGAACATTCTCTACGGCAAACTGGAGGCGACCGGGGAGGAATTGCTGGCCGCCGCGCGCGCGGCGAATTGTTATGAGTTTATCGCCAACCTGCCGCAGAGTTTTGAAACCCGCGTCGGCGAACGGGGCGTGAAGTTGAGCGTTGGCGAAAAACAGCGCGTGAGCATCGCCCGCGCGTTGCTCAAAAACGCGCCCATTCTGATTCTCGACGAAGCCACTGCCAGCGTGGACACGGCGACGGAGCGATTGATTCAGGAAGCCCTGGAACGGCTTATGGCCAACCGCACGAGCTTCGTCATCGCGCACCGCCTCAGCACGATCCGGCGGGCGGATCAGATCCTCGTGCTACGCCACGGTCAGATTATCGAGCGCGGCTCACACGAGGAATTGCTGGCGCAGGACGGGCTTTACGC
>CAYHFK010000361.1:0-4596 GCA_964355895.1 uncultured Bifidobacterium sp.
AGGCGCTTACCAAGTATTACGGGGTGAAGCTGCTCATCTCGCGCGACGCATTCGCACAAATCAGCCAACAAGGCGACCGTCGCCTCCTGGATCGCGTCATCGTGAAGGGCAAAACGGAGCCGGTGGAATTGTACGAGTGCGAGAACCCCTGCACGCCGTCGAATTACCGGGAGCTTTGCCGACGCTACAAAGCCGCCTACGACGAATATTTCTTTGGCCGCTTCGCGGAAGCGAAGGCGCAGTTTGAAAAGCTGGCCGAGGATTTCTCTGACGGTGCGAGCCGCACCCTCGCGTCACGCTGCGCCGAACTGGTGGCGAATCCGCCCGCCGGGTGGAAAGGCATTTGGAAGATGGAGGCGAAGTGACCAAATGAATTTCAATCAGGAAGACAGGATGAATTTATTCCTGATCGTCTGCTTTCCTTGTTTAATTTTCCACATGACTCGCGGGCTCAGAAAAATCACATCCCCGGTTGCGCGGAAACTGGATTTGTTTTTCGAGCCAGCTCTTTTGTCAACCAGCGGTTTTGGATTTGCTTCGCGCGCGAATTTTCCTTACGGCTTGCCGGTCCCATTGAATTGAATGAACCAGGAATCGGAGCAGACAGAATCCGGCGCGCCGCCTGACCCCTTCTCCGGCATCCGGCAAATCCTGCGGCATGTCGGCGCGGCGTTGCGGGCGCATTGGGGTGTGGCATTGCTCATCCTGGGAGGCTTGTTGATCGAGATGGCGTTCAACGCCGCAGTCCCGATGAGTTTCAAATACCTCGTGGATTACGCGATCGTTCCGAAAGACGAAAAGGTGCTCATCGCCATTCTCGTGGGACTGACCTGCGGCGTGGTGGTGGTATCGGCGGCAGGCCTCGGCTGCGATTATCTCTACGCCAGATTTTCGACCGGCGTGCTCAACGATCTCCGCTGCCGGATGTTCAAACACCTCCAGCGCCTTTCAATGAACTTCTTCTCCCGTTCGCAGGCGGCGGACATCGGCGCGCGTTTTTCAACCGACCTCGCGGCTTTCGAGAACGCCCTTGATCTGGCCGTCGTCGAGTGCGTGCTGCCCGCGCTGGAACTTGCGCTGAGCGCGTTCCTGATGTTTACGATTGATTGGCGGTTGGGACTCATGGCCATGCTGATCTTCCCAGTCTGTTTGATCGGGCCGCGCCTGATCACGCCGCGCGCGATGTCGGCAAGCTACCAGCGCAAGCAGAGCGAGGCGAAGACAGCGGGCAACGTCCAGGAAAATTTCACAGCCCAGCTCGTCATCAAGGCGTTCGGTCTGGAGAAATCCGTGCTGGCGCGGTTTGACGAACGGATTGCGCAACTGGCCAGGGCCAACCTCCGGTTCAGTTTCCTTGGCTCGCTCATCGAACGGTCGGCGGGCATCGGCACGCTCGTTTTGCAGGTGGTGGTGATGATTGCGGGCGCTTACCTGTGCTTCCACGGCAAACTGTCCATCGGCTCGCTCGTGGCGTTCCAGGCGCTCTTCGTCAACTTCAGTTACTCGCTGAACTGCCTCACGCAATTTTTCCCGACGCTCGTCGCGGCCGGCGGCGGCATGCAAAGGATCGAGGAGCTGCTCGATGAAAAGCCGGGCGTCATGGATTTGCCGGATGCCAAACCGCTGCCAAGATTGTCGCGGGAAATCCGGTTCGACGGCGTGAAGTTTGGTTACATGCCGGGTCAACTCAATCTGAACGATGTCAATTTCACCATTCGTGCCGGGGAATCGGTGGCGTTCGTCGGGCCGAGCGGCTCTGGCAAAAGCACAGTGCTCACGCTGCTCACCCGCTTCTACGAACCTGACGCCGGCATGGTGGCGTTCGACGGGCAAGACATACGCAGCACACAGCAGGACTCGCTGCGCGGTCAACTCGGCATTGTGTTTCAGGAAAGCATCCTGTTCAACACCACCATCCGCGAAAATATCCGCGTTGGCAAAGCCGACGCCACCGATGCCGAAATCGAAGCCGCAGCCCGCGCCGCCGAAATCCACGACCTCATCGTGGCTATGTCCCAAGGCTACGACACGCCTGTGGGCGAGCGTGGCGGGCGGCTTTCAGGCGGACAACGTCAACGCATCGCCATCGCGCGTGCGCTGCTGCGAGACCCTCGCGTGTTGGTGCTCGATGAGGCCACGTCCGCACTCGACGCTGCCACCGAGGCGTCCATCAACCAGACTCTCGAACGCGTGGCGAAGGGTCGCACCGTGGTCTCCGTCACCCATCGGCTTTCGTCCGTCGTCACGATGGATCGCATCTTCGTGCTGGACCGTGGACGCGTCGTCGAGCAGGGCAAACACAACGAACTCCTCACTTTGGGCGGCATCTATTCCCGGCTTTGGGAAAAGCAAAGCGGCTTCGTCATTGCGGAGGGCGGAGGGCGCGCGCGCGTTGAGGCATCGCGTCTGCATTCCATTCCAATGCTGCAATCCCTCGACGAGCAGGTGCTGAAAACATTGGCGGAAATCTTCATCACGGAACGCTGCCCGGCGGACCGCGACGTCTTTCGCGAAGGCGATGCGGGTGACAAGTTTTACATCGTCGCACGCGGCAAGCTCACCGTCTGGGTCAAAACACCCGACGGCGGACAGAAACAGATTCGCACCATGGATGACGGCGATCACTTCGGCGAAATCGCGCTGATGGAAGACACGACGCGCACGGCGACCGTCCACACCAGCACCGACTGCATCTTTCTCACTCTGGCGCGCGACCCGTTCCTCAATCTGCTGCAACGCGAGCCGAAGCTTCGCGAATCCTTCAAGAAAGTCGTCGCCGAACGGCTCGAAACCTCTCGAACGGTTCAGAAGTCCCCCACTTCGCCGACGAATTGATGGTGAACCCGTGCGTCGGATGGAAGGGCATTTGAAAGATGGAGGCGAAGTGAGCAAGAGGGAGTGATGGAGCAGAGGAGTATTGGAGTATTGCCAGGAAGTTTGACCTTTGCTCCATCACTCCAGTTCTCCCGTCGCTTACAACGCCGGATTGCGCGGAAACTTCGCGTAAGGCAATCGCGCGCCGCGATATTGCGTGCGGTCGGCGCGAATGGCTTCCGACGACGGAAACACGGACGCGCCGCTCGCCGCGATGATGTCGTCCTGATCAATCCCGTCGCCGCTCACACCCACCGCGCCAACTATCACGCCGTTGCGATACAACGGAAAGCCACCCGGGAAGATCGTCACACCGTTGGGCAAGTTGGGATTCACGTTGGTGGAAGTGGTAAACACCGCGCCGTTGACCGGATTCGTGGCAACAATCGCCGTTGGCGTGATGATGGAAAACCGTTCCTGCAATCCGAAGAACAAGCCGGGCGGCGTGCCGCTGATGCCGGGCGGATAAAGGCTTTGCGCGAGGAAACCCACGGTGCGCGCGGAGTAGGCGCGGTTGGTCGCGGAAAAAAACAGCGCCGTCCGCGCTTTTTGCACCGAGACATCCCAACTGAAGCGCGTGGTATCCGGCGACGTGCAGAACGAACCGAGAATGACCGGCGGACTGCCGGCCACGTTGGGATTGTTGACCACGGAAATAAAAACCTGGGCCGCCTGGCCGCGCGGCAACCGGATGCCCGCCCGGGTGGTGCGGGCGCGATTGGCCGCCGCCACGAGGATGTTCGTCACTTCCGCCGCCGTGAGTCGGGCGGTGCCGCCAGGTAGCGACACCGCGCTCGGATCGCTGATGATTGGGATTCGCAATTCACCCGTGACACCGCCCAGAGTGAGTGGCGGATAGTTGATTGGGCCAGGCCCGACGGTGAGCGGGAACGCGGCGTAGTTGACGCCAATGCTGCCCAATGGCGAAACGCTTGGCAGACTGGTGCTGCTGAAAACATACGGCAGCCGAATGCCATCAATCGTCACATGCGAGCCAAAAATCTTTTCGGCTGGCTCGAAACCGATTTGGCCGGCGAGCGCCACGTCCTCGTCCACATCCGCCGCCGCGATGATTTGGGGCGTGATGTCCGTCGGCCCGTGACCGTCGCCCGCCACGCCCACACCGCCGACGAGCCTACCGCTTTTGTAGAGCGGCACGCCGCCGGGGCTGCCGGCCAGTCCACCGGTGATTGGCGTGGGCACCGGGCCGCCGTTCAGCCCGTTCGTCACTGCCGGGCTGTAGGTGGCCGGGTCTTTGAGGCGGTTGACGTCGCTGAACGGCAGGTTGGAAAAGTTCACGCCCACGAGCGGGCCGGGCGCTTTGTTCTGCACCCCGGGCGGGAAGTTTTGCTGCACGATAAATCCCGCCGTGCGCGTGGTGAAAGCGTGTTGATCGCTGCTCAGAAAAGCCGCGGTGCCGGCCTTGGCGATGGCGTTGGCCACCAGGTTGGTGAACGCGCTGGTGGCGGGCGGCGTCCCGTTCACACTCCACACGCCGAGCACGTAGCCCTCGCGGTCGGTGACGGCGATGACGCTGTTGGTGGCGATTTGATTCGCGCGCGTGGCGGCCTGCGCGATGACCTGTTGCACGTCGGCCAGCGTGAGTTGCGCGGAAGCGCGCAGCGCCGCCAGCAGGGCAAGGGTAAACGTGAGGGCAAATCGTTTCACGGTCGTTCCGGGTATTTCAAAGGAGAAGCAGAATTCCGCAAGTCTAATCGGGAG
>CAYHFK010000362.1:0-4545 GCA_964355895.1 uncultured Bifidobacterium sp.
TATTTCAAAAACCATTGCTCGCTCAGGCGCGGCTCAATCGGCACATCCGCGCGCTGACTGAAACCCACGTTGTTCTCATAGGGCTTTTCCTCGACGAGCGCGCCGAGTTCCTTCAACCGTTCTACCGCAATCGAACGCGCCTCGAAACGGTCCAGCCCCGCAAGGCTTTCGCCGGCCAGTTCGTTCATCGTGCCGTTCGGATTCATGATGTCCACGAGCGGCAGCTTGTGGCGCTGACCGATTTCGAAGTCCGCCTTGTCGTGCGCGGGCGTGACTTTCAGCACGCCCGTGCCGAATTCAAAATCCACATGCTCGTCGCCGATGATGGGGATGAGCTTCTGCTCGCGCGGCAACTGGATGGGCAGGGGACGGATGACGTGTTTGCCGATGAGATGCGCGTAACGCGGGTCTTTCGGGTTCACGGCCACGGCGGTGTCGCCGGGAATGGTTTCCGGGCGGGTGGTTGCGATCGTGAGCCAGATACCGGTAAGGCGAATGCCGTCATCCGTAGGACAGGCGTCGCGCCTGTCTCCATTTTCTTCCGAAGAAGCTTTTTCAGTTTGAGACAGGCGCGACGCCTGTCCTGCGACTTCGGCGACCTCAACCTTGAAGTGATACATGAAACCTTTCTGCGGTTTCATTTCCACTTCCTCGTCGGACAACGCGGTCTGCGACACGGGACACCAGTTCACCATGCGTTTGCCGCGATAGATGAGGCCCTTCTTGTAAAGCTCGACGAAGACCTTTTGCACGCAGCGCGAATACTCCGGGTCCATCGTGAACCGTTCGCGCGTCCAATCGCACGAGCAACCGAGCTTCTTGAGCTGGTTGATGATGATGCCGCCGTGCTTTTCCTTCCACACCCAGACGCGCTCCAGGAATTTCTCGCGCCCAAGATCGTGCTTGGTCAGGCGTTCCTCTTTCTTGAGCGCCTTCTCGACCTGCACCTGCGTAGCGATGCCGGCGTGGTCGGTGCCGGGCAGCCAGAGGACTTCCTTGCCGTCCATGCGCGCCTTGCGACTAAGGATGTCCTGGATGGTGTTGTTGAGAACGTGCCCCATGTGCAACATGCCGGTGACGTTGGGTGGCGGAATGACGATGGAATACGCCGGGCGCTTGTCGCTCACGCGCGCCGGGTCGGCGGTGAAGCAATTCTGGTCGAGCCAAAACTGATACCACTTTTCTTCAACCGCCTGCGGTTCGTAGGCCTTCGGAATTTCACTCATGCGGCCGGGACTGTAGCAGAGCATTTGCCCTCATCGCAAGAAACCAAGCGCCTGACAGGACCACGACTGGTGAGTTTGCCCGCGCTCAGGCGGTGATTTGTCAAATTGAACGGGCCGTTATCCGCTGATTCGCAGCTTCGGGCTGGTAATCGGCCCGGCAATATTTTGTGAGTAGCCACGCCGGAGTTTCCCCGCAATACTCCGGCCCGACATGAACAATAGATATACCTCGCCCGGCGCCGCCACACATTGGTGGCGCGATCTGACGCCTTATCATTGGTTCGTCTTCGGCATGGCGACGCTGGCGTGGCTGTTCGACTGTCTGGATCAACAATTGTTCCTGCTCGGTCGCAACGGCGCGATGAAGGCGCTGTTGCCCCCCGGGTCGGACCTGAAACTTTACGGCGGTTACGCCACCGCGATTTTCGTGGCAGGTTGGGCAACGGGTGGATTGATCTTCGGTGCGGTGGGCGACCGGATCGGCCGGGCCAAAACGCTTACCCTGACGGTGCTGTTGTATTCGGTTTGCACCGGGTTGTCGGCGTTCTCGAAGGGTTGGGTGGATTTCGCGGCGTACCGGTTTTTGACGGGCTTGGGCGTCGGCGGCGTGTTCGGATTGGCGGTGGCTTTGGTGGCGGACGGTCTGCCGGAGCGGTCGCGCACGGGCGCGCTGGGCACGTTGCAGGCGTTGTCGGCGGTGGGCAACATTACGGCGGCGAGCATCGCCATTTTTCTCGGTTCGCTGGAGGGCAAAACCATTCCCTCCGGTATGGCGTGGAAATACATGTTCATCATCGGGGCGCTGCCGGCCTTCCTGTGCGTGTTTCTGCAAATGCGGCTCAAGGAGCCGGAGAAGTGGGTGGCGGCGCGCGCGGCGGGCAAACTGACGGGCGCGAAGTTTGGTTCGTACGTGTCGCTCTTCGGCGAGGCGCGGTGGCGCAAGCCGGCGCTCGTCGGCATGTTGCTGTGCGTGGCGGGCGTGGTGGGCTTGTGGGGCATCGGCTTTTTCAGTCCGGAACTGGTGGGCGATGTCATCGAGCGCTCGCTCAAACAGGCGGGTGTGGCGCCGGAAAAATTCGCCGCGGAAAAAACCAAATGGATTGGCGTGAACATGATGGTGCAGAACATCGGCGCCTTCTTCGGGATGCTGGCGTTCACCCGGGCGGCCCAGCGGTGGGGCCGCAAGCCGGCGTTCGCCGTGGGCTATGTGGCCGCGTTCATCGCCACGATCGGTTATTTCCAACTTTTCAACAGCCGGAGCGACATCTGGATGAGCGCGGTGATGGGCGCGTGTCAGTTGGGATTGTTCGCGGGCTTTGCGATCTATCTGCCCGAACTGTTTCCGATTCGCCTGCGCAGCACGGGCACGAGTTTCTGTTACAACGTCGGGCGGTTCATCGCGGCGAGCGGGCCGTTCACGCTGGGCCATTTGCAGGCCGCGCTCGCGGCCGGCGCAACGACATCCGACGCGAAGCTCGCCGCCTTTCGCACGGCGGCCTCCTACATGAGCGGGATTTTCCTGCTCGGTTTGGTGGCGTTGTTCTTCCTGCCGGAAACCAAAGGCCGCCCGCTGCCGGAGGATTGATGGCAACCACGAAACACACGAAAGGAATAAGGCAGAAGATCGCCTGCCGGTTTCGGTCGAACTTTTCGTGTAGTTCATGTGTTTCGTGGTGAACCTTTCCCAACCGAACATGAATCGTTGCTCCTGGCCCAAGACCGAACTCGACATTGCCTACCACGATACGGAGTGGGGCGTTCCGGTTCATGACGATCGTCTCCTGTTTGAATTGCTGATCCTCGAAGGCGCGCAAGCAGGCTTGAGCTGGTCAACCATTCTGAAGAAACGCGACAACTACCGGCGCGCGTTTGACCACTTCGACGCAAAGAAAATCTCACGCTACGACGCGCGCAAAGTGAAATCGTTGCTGGCGGACGCCGGCATCGTGCGCAACCGGTTGAAAATCGCCGCTACGATCCAGAACGCGAAGGCATTTCTTGCCGTGCAAAAGGAGTGCGGCAGTTTCGACAAATACCTCTGGCAATTCGTCGGCGGGAAACCGGTTCAGAATCGCCGCAAGTCACTCAAGGAAATTCCGCCCCGCACGCCGGAGTCCGACGCGCTGAGCAAGGATTTGTTGAAGCGCGGGTTCAAGTTCGTCGGCTCGACGATTTGCTACGCCTTCATGCAGGCGGTGGGCATGGTGAACGATCACACTGTAGATTGTTTCCGCCACGCACAATGTTCAAAAACCGTAGGAGACGACGTAAGGAGTCTCTGACTTCCTTGTCTTGGATTCGGATTTGAGTTCCCTCATGTCGTCGCCTGCCAAAGGCTCAGATTCTTAGAAAAATCTTCCGCTGGTAGAGGAAGCGGACCAACCAAAATGCCAGCAGCAATCCGACGATGGAAACCATCATGTCGCCGAAACCCTTCGCGACGTGCGCGTCGAAGGAACGTCTTGATGTCGCCCCCGACCAATCGCTCGGCCAGCCGGCGAAAGCCGCCGAGGATGTTGCCCGCCATATAAATGGTGATCGAGTTCATGCCGATCCACACAAACGGCTGGCACCACGTCTGCCGTTTCCACACGTCCATGACCTTGTGAACGGGTTTTGAAAAGTGCGGCTTGGCCGTTCCAATTGGTTTAGTCGAAGTAGGCAGAGCGGACGGGTCCTCCGCTTCAGGGTTCAAAAAAACGGTCGAAGCTTCGCGCCCGCAACCCGGTTTTCAGCGCATCGTCTTCCGTCCAAAAACGCCCGTCCAGGTGCAGGGTCGGTGCCACATAAGGCGTGTCCTGTTCGTCGGTGTCCTTGCAAAGCCGGTACGCCTCCACCTAGGTTCCCAACGGAATGTTTGCCTCATTGACGAATTCCAACTGGCTCAACAGCGTGTGCAATCCCGCCAGCAAATCCGTTACGGCCAGATGGCTCGCGCGTTCCAGCCGCGCTTTGTGTTTGAACAGCTCGACGAAAAGAAAACGCGGACTAAAGAAGTTTGGATGCCCACCCGGTCCAATCCGCGCCCGCAAATCGCCTCGGCCCGAATGCAGGCATTTGAAAGCGATGTTCGCGTCAACGATGACGCAATCCACGTTCATCGTTCGACGACGGGAATGAATCGGTCCTTGTTGGCTGCCCACCAATCCGCCTTGATTTCATTGGCGATCCGGTCGGCATCCGCGTCGGTGAGATGGCTGCGTTGCACAATTTCTTCCAACCGCAGCCAGTCGAGGAGTGCGTTGAGCCGTTTTGGCGGCACGGCATCTTTGGAAATGGTCACCCGCACATCCGTCTTCGTATTCTCCACCGTTATCAT
>CAYHFK010000363.1:0-4494 GCA_964355895.1 uncultured Bifidobacterium sp.
CTGCCGACGGTGACTGGAAGTGGCGGTCACGGCAACGGGCGTAGCGGCGGGCGTCCCGCCCGGCGGAACAGACGCACCCATGCCACCGGCGCGGCTAACTTTTCGTGAGGCGCGGACCCCTTTGGCGTTCTTTCCGGCCGGCAGGATGCCGCCCTCTACGTCCGGCGAGACGCCCGACACTGCTTTCGCCGCCCGCCGACATCTGGATTGCTTTAGCCCGCAATCTATTCCTTTATTCTCCCGTGCCGATTGGTCAAGGCACTCAAACGATGAGCGAAAACACAATGGCAGCGCCCGACTGGTTCCAACGCGCGGTATCCACGCCGCGCGAAGATCGAACCGTGGAGGTGGAGGGCTGCCCCATTCATTATCTCCGCTGGGGCAACCCTGCCAAGCCCGGCGTGCTGCTGGTGGCCGGCAGCGGCGCGCACGCCCATTGGTGGGATTTCATTGCGCCGTACTTCACCGATCACAACTGCGTCGTCGCGATTGATCTGAGCGGCATGGGCGACAGCGGTCATCGCCCGAGTTACTCCTCTGAATTTTTTGCCAAGGAATTGATCAGCGTCTGCGCGAATGCCGGTTTCAAAAACGACACGGTCCTCATCGGCCACAGTTTCGGCGGGTTCGTGACGTTGAAGACCGGACTGCTTTATGGCCACCACCTCACCGGCGTGGTGCTGGTGGATGCACCCGTCCGTCCACCCGACTACGAATGGGAACGCGACCCCAAATACTCGCCAATCCAACCGAAGAAGGTTTATCCCGACTTTGAAACCGCGCTCGCCCGCTTTCGCCTCGTGCCGGCGCAGCCGTGCGAGAATGGTTTCATTTTGAATTACATCGCCCGGCATTCGCTGGGCAAAGTGGCGGGCGGCTGGAGTTGGAAATTCGACGACCGGCTTTTTCAGGACTTCAAGATCGGCAACATGTCCGAGGACTTGTCCAATCTGGCGTGCCGGGTCGGCGTGATTTACGGCGAAGACAGCCAGTTGTTCTCGCAGGAGGTCGTGGATTACATGTTCCAGGTGCTCGACCACAGTGTGCCGTTCGCCGCCATCCCGGAGGCGAATCACCATCTGCTGCTCGACCAACCCCTCGCGTTCATTTCGGCGCTGCGGACGTTGCTGGCCGAATGGCGTCATTCCAAACCGCACCGGGGTGGCAGACCAGGTTAACCTGGCCTTCAATCCCTTCCGCCCATGGCCACCACGGGAGGTAGGGCCGCGTTGCCGCGCGGCCCAAATATCAGGGCGGCGCGGCAGCACCGCCCTACCGAGAATCAATACACCAACACCAGCACCGCCGCTTGTTCGGCAGATTTGACGACCTCTTCAAACTTCATTTCTTTAGTGTTTGGCTCTTTGAGTTTGCTCGCCACGTCGGGGACAGACTCCAAAAAGCTCAGGAGATAGCTGCTCTTCACGGCGTAATTCACATTCTCCGGCAACGACCCGGTGGCGACCAGCGCCGCCCGTGCGCTCAACTTGGCCGACACCACGTTTGGAGTCCCGCCTTTAGGCGGTCCGGAGCGCAAAGCCGCCTGAAGGCGAAACTCCAAACCCTGCCCGGCTGCACCGGCACGCTGATCTGGAAATACCGCGCGTCATCCCCCGCGCCGGACAGCGACGCGATCTCGCCCTTGGCCAGCTTGGGCGCGAACCCTTGCAAGCCGATGTTGGGAAAACCCACCGTGGCCACCGTGCCGCCCAACTTCACCCCGCGACTCGCCGCCACCGGCAACGCCGCGAACCGCCCCTCCGCCTTGAGCAACGCCAGATCATTGGCCGCATCCACCTTCACCACCTTGGCGGAAATCAAACCCGCGCTCGTGACCAAACGAACCTGCGTCGCGTCCGTTACCACATGCTCGTTGGAAACGAGAAATCCAACTGCCGTAATAAAAACAACTGTGCCGCTGCTGGCTGAAAAAGCGAATCGCTATCTCCCTGAAGTCATCAAATCACCTTCGCCGACTTCTAATGTTCTGCGTGGTTTGAACTCGCGAGCCAACCGTTGCGCTTCACGAATCTGCGCGCTCGTCATCTGCGCTTCAATTTCGGGTAATGCTTGTTTGGCGTTCTCATACCCTTGAGCCGAAGCGAGACTGACCCATTTGCAAGCCTCGATAAGATTTTTGCTCACGCCTTCTCCGGTAAAAAAGCAAACGCCAAGGTTGAACTTCGACGGCGCATGATCTTGCTCGGCTGCACGGCGAAACAACTTCACGGCTTCATCCGCGTCTTTCGTCACACCCGCGCCTTTGTAGTAACAAACGCCAAGGTTATACTCGCCACCAACCTCCCCTCGGTCGGCAGCTTTTCGATACCACTTCGCGGCCTCAACTCGATCCTTGGCTACACCTGTGCCGAGCGCGTAACAAACGCCGAGGTTGCGTTGTGCTCTTGCGTGGCCTTGGTCGGCGGCTTTGCGATACCAGCCTGCGGCTTCGCCGAGGTCCTTCGTCACACCCCAACCGTTGAAGTAGCAGACGCCAAGATTTGATTGAGCTTTCGCATTACCCTTGTCCGCAGCTTTTCGATACCAGTTTACAGCCTCGACGACATCCTTCGTCACGCCCTCGCCCCGTTCATAACAAACGCCGAAGTTGTATTCAGCTTGGGCGTTGCCTTGGTCAGCGGCTTTGCGCAACCATTTCACCGCTTCGAGGTAGTCTTTGCTCACGCCGTCGCCGCTGCAATAGCGGAGGCCGAGGTCGCATTGTGCAGCCGCATCCCCGGCTGCTGCCTTGATTTTTATTTCTTCGATCATCTTGCGGTCATCGTTGCTCTGTTGCGCTGGCAGTTGAACGGCAGCTGCGAGCAGCAAGAGAATTGTGGTAAGCAAACAATTCGATTTCATATCAGTGGCGATTCTTTTCAAGAGACTTCATTACCTCGACAGCATCGTAGCGCGCGTAATTCTCACGGCGACGAATCTCTTGCGCCATCACGGCCTTCTTTCTGACACCTGACGCACCAGCTAGAGCACAAACCGTGTTTCGGGAGAGACGGACTATCGCTTCCATTTCGCGTTTCGCGCGAGCTTTTGGAACTTTCCCGAACAATTCCCACGGGGATTTTGCTTTATCGCGGTGAGCGTAAATCTTGTGACGGAAGGAGAAGTATTTGTCGAGAAGAGGACGCTGAGCATCGATGTTTGATTTCAGTTGCCGTTCGAGGGTGGGGTTTAACGACGACAGGTAATTGATGAGGCTCGGTAGTGACTTTACATCACTGCGTTTGCTGTCAAAGAGGAGATACGTGATCACGCAGAAGCCTTGAAATAAGGAACTGGCTATCGCGTCGAAAAAATCTTGGTGATCACGGATAACCTCGGAGTATCGCTTGCAGTTGCCAGGGTCTATGAACACCCAAAGAATGGCGTAGCTCCGAGAGAGTTCGATTACCCGCTCGTTCATCTCACGCACATGATCAGCAAAGACGGCCATATTTCTTCTTCCACAAGTCAACGGATGCTTTGACATGGTTTAAGATTTGTCGAGCAGAGTTTGTGTCACGTCAAACCCGCGACAGATTTTAGCGCAAGTCGCCAAGACGCGGAGCCGCAAAGCAGCCCTCCCGTTTTCCCTGCGCCTTGGCGGCCCCTGCCGCGCCGTCCCGTCGCGCCGGAAAGACAGAAGGCGTCCGTCCGCGCCGGCGAGTGGCGTCTTCCGCCTTCATCCGCCTTCATCTGATTGCGGCGGGACAAGTCTGATTCCAGCGCGCCGAGTCGGATTTCGGCGAGACGGGTCGCGTTGAAAAGGAAAAGGTGTCAGTCAATGGTAATGCCATGTTCTTCGTTTCAGCGACTGGCAATTCTGGCGAACCGGTTTCACGCCCAGCCTGCGACAGATATTGACGCCAAGTCGCCATCCGCCTTCGTCAGACTTCGGCGGGAAAGGGGTCAGTTCTTGAGTTTGGCACATTCATACCGGGGACAGGCCAGCCCGCGACAAATCATCACGCCAAGTCGCCGTCCACCCTCGTCAGACTGCGGCGAGACAACCGGCGCGGAGACGCAAAGAAGCTCTCCCGCTTTCCCTGCGCCTTCCGCCTTCATCCGCCTTCATTTGATTTCGGCGCGGCGCGTCTGATTTCGGCGGGACAAGTCTGATTCCAGCGCGCCGAGTCGGATTTCGGCGAGACCGGTGGCGTTGAAAAATCCGCCACAAAGGTCAATGCCGCCGGCCATTGCGCTCCGTTTGAGAATCCCAACGGGATTCAATCATTCAGCCCAGCGGTTGCGAGGCACGAGCTACCCTGGGTCAGCGTCGATCAAATTATCATCAACCCCAACGGGGTTGCATCGCCGTTCCGCCGCGGCGGATTCAACTCCTTCAGAGTTGATGGAAAGGATGTTCGTCCACCCGGCGTAGCCCCTCCGTTGTCGTGGCAACGCCGGGCTGAAGGATGAAATCCCTTCGGGATATTCCCTGCGCCCTGGCGTCTTGGCGCCTTTGCGTTGAAAAATCCGCGCGGCGGCTTTACAAAC
>CAYHFK010000364.1:0-4480 GCA_964355895.1 uncultured Bifidobacterium sp.
AAAAAACCTTTGGGCGATCCGTCCTCGTCCTCGTTCTCCTCCTCGGCCTCGATTTTCCAAGGGTTTTCGAGGACGAGGACGAGGAGCATGTCGCGCTACGCCACTCTTCCAACCGGCTCGGATAATTTCTCCACTGGATTTTGCGGCGGGCCGGCTGCATCATAGAGACATGAAGCTGATTATTTCTTTGCACAACGTGACCCTGACCAAGGCGATTGAAGACCATATCCTCGCCCGGTTGGACAAGCTGGAGCATTTCGATCGTTGGGCCATTGACGCCCGCGTGACGCTCGAACACGACCACACCCGCGTGCCGGCCAAGGCCTTCTCCTGCTCCATGCGGCTCAGTGTACGCGGCCCGGACCTGTTCGCGGAAGACCGCGAGGAAGACCTCTACGCGGCCATTGACCTCGTCTCCAAGAAAATCGAACAGCAGATTCGCAAGCGGCACAACAAGACCAAAGCCCGCAAACACAAGGTCGCTTCCCGCAACAAGCAAAGCCTCAAGGAACGCGGGCTCTGATGGCCGGGCCCACGCCTCTGCTGCTGCGCGCCCGCGTCGTGCTGCCGATCCGGCGGCCGCCCATCGCCGATGGTGTGGTGGTGGTTTCCGGCCAGCGCATCGCGGCCGTTGGATCGTGGCGTTCGCTGCGGTCCCGATTTGCGGGCGAAGTTCACGATCTGGGCGACGTCGTGTTGCTGCCGGGTTTGGTCAATGCCCACTGCCATCTCGACTACACCCACATGGCCGGATTGTTCCCGCCGCAAAAGAGCTTTTGCGACTGGATCAAACTCATCACCACCGAGAAGGCGCACTGGACGTTCTCCGACTACGCCGCGGCGTGGATTGACGGCGCGAAAATGCTGCTGCGCTCGGGCACGACCACCGTCGCCGACATTGAGGCCGTGCCGGAATTATTGCCGGACGTTTGGACCGCCACGCCACTCCGCGTCATTTCCTTTTTGGAAATGACCGGCGTCCGCAGCCGGCGCCAACCAGAGTTGATTCTGGGCGAAGCGCTCGAAAAAATCGCCGCGCTGCCCCCGCACCGCTGTGCCGCCGCGCTTTCGCCCCACGCCCCCTACTCCACCACGCCCCGCCTGCTGCAACGCACCGCCGCGCTTGCCCGCAAACGCCAGCTCCGCGTCACGACGCACCTCGCCGAGTCCGCGACGGAGTTTGAAATGATCCGGCACGCGCGCGGCGAGCTGTTCGACTGGTTGCAACGCAACGAGCGCGACATGGCCGACTGCGGCCAGCGTTCCCCCGTGGCACACGTCGCCCAAGCCGGCTTGCTGGGCCGCAATTTCTTCGCCGCTCATGTAAACTGCCTGGCCCAGGGCGACGCGGCCTTGCTCGCGCGCAAACGAGCCAGCGTGGTTCACTGCCCGCGCAGCCACGATTATTTTCAGCACCCGGAATTTCCCTACCGCGCCCTCGCCAAAGCCGGCGTGAATGTCTGCCTCGGCACTGACAGCCTCGCGACCGTCCGGAAGCAACCGCGCCAGAACGTCGAGCTGAATATGTTCACGGAAATGCGCGCCTTCGCCAAAGCGCATCCCAAGGTTTCGCCCGAACAAATCGTCCAGATGGCGACCATCAACGGCGCCTATGCGCTCGGCCTGCGCGGCCAGGTCGGCGAACTGCGGCCCAACGCCTGCGCCGATCTTATCGCCCTGCCCTTCACGGGCCAGCCGGGTGACAGTTACGCCGCCGTCCTCGCCCACACCGGCCCGATCACCGCCGGGATGATTGATGGCGCGTGGACGATGGCACCCGGCGCGTAGTCGCGCACCGGAGCGCCGGTCTCCGACCCGGCATTCCGCACGAGACTTCCTTTCCATCCGCGTTCATCCGTGTTTATCTGTGGTTCAGTGAATTCGTTTGATGAGGAACTCCATCGTCGCCTCGACGCCATTCGCGAGCAGGGTTTGCATCGCGAATTGCGCCGCGTGGAGTCGCCGCAAGGCCCGCGCATTCAGATTGCCGGACGCGCGTTGATCAATTTTTCCTCGAACGACTATCTCGGCCTCGCCAATCATCCCGCGCTCAAGGCCGCCGCGGTTCACGCCGTGGAGAAATTCGGCGCGGGCGCGGGCGCTTCGCGGCTTGTCTGCGGCTCGCTCGCGCCGTTTCATGAACTGGAAGAAGCGCTCGCCGCCTTCAAAGCCACGGAAGCCGCGCTCACCTTTGCCACCGGCTATGCCACCGCCCTCGGCACCATCACCGCGTTACTCGGCAAGGATGACATCATCATTACGGATAAACTGATTCACGCCAGCATCGTGGATGCAGCGAGACTTTGCGGCGCGAAACTGCGTATCTTCGCCCACAACGACCTCAATGACCTCGAAGCCATCTTGAAATGGGCGGACAAAACGCGGAGTGCGGAACGCGGAGTGCGGAACAATAAATCGTCGGTTCTGATCGTCACCGAGTCCGTTTTCTCCATGGACGGCGACCACGCTCCGCTCCGTGAAATGGTTGCGCTCAAGGAAAAACACGGCGCGTGGCTCATGGTGGATGAAGCCCACGCCACCGGGCTTTACGGGGCCAACCGGCGCGGCCTCGCCGAAGAACTCGGCGTGAGCGACCGCGTCGAAATCCAAATGGGCACCCTCGGGAAAGCGCTCGGCGCGAGCGGCGGCTACGTTTGCGGCTCGCGGGCGTTGATTGATTTCCTCGTGAACCGCGCCCGCAGTTTCATCTTCAGCACCGCGCCCGTCCCCGCCGCCGCGGCGGCGGCCACGGCGGGAGTTCAACTCGTCCAATCCGCCGAAGGTTCTGCGCGCGCCGAACAACTCTGGCAACGCGCTGCAGAACTGAAATCCGAAATCCGAAATCTGAAATCCGAAACCACCAGCGCCATCATCCCCTTGATCGTGGGCGATGAAAGTCAGGCCGTGGCGACGGCGAGTGTCCTCCGGGAACGCGGATTTTTTGTTCCCGCCATCCGTTATCCAACCGTGGCGCGCGGCTCGGCCCGATTGCGAATCACGCTCACGGCCACCCACACCAAGAACGACATCGCGGAACTGACGCGCGCTTTGAAGACTTTAGACTTTGGACTTTAGACTTTGGACTGATGAACAAACTCGCCCAACTCGACCACGCCCACGTTTGGCATCCGTTCACCCAGATGCGCGACTGGCTTCAGCGCGAGCCGGTTGTCATCACTTCCGGCAAAGGCGCGGTCCTGCGCGACGTTCAGGGCCGGGAATATCTCGACGCCAACTCCTCGATCTGGACGAACCTGCATGGCCATCAACATCCCCGCATCAACGCGGCCATTGCCCGACAGTTGAAGAAAATCGCGCACAGCTCGGCGCTGGGGCTGGCGAATGAACCGTCGTCGCTGCTGGCGGCCCGACTGGTTCAAACTGCAAACTCGCTGGGCGTAGCGCAGGCTTCCAGCCTGCGGGTTCATGGAGCATCCCGGCTCCGTGAACGGGCGGCAGGGATGCCGCCCGAACTCGCAGGCAAGATGCCTGCGCTACAAAAAGTCTTCTTCAGCGACGACGGCTCGACCGCAATGGAAGTCGCGCTCAAGCTGGCTTACGAATTCACCCGCCGCACGCGCGGGCCGAAGACCAAGCCCCGCTTTCTTTCGCTCGCCGGCGCTTATCACGGCGACACCGTGGGCGCCGTGTCGCTGGGCCATATTGATCTTTTTCATAAGGCGTACGGCGGGTTGCTGTTCAAGTCTGACAAAGTGATGTCGCCCTACTGCTATCGTTGCCCCTTCAACCGCGCCAAGCCGGAGCGCGCGGACGCCCGCGAATATCGCAAATGCCATTGGGAGTGCGTCCGCCCGGTGGAACAAAAGTTCTCCGCGCAGAAGAAACGCGGCAATCCCTACGCCGGATTTGTTTTTGAGCCGCTCCTGCAAGGCGCGGCGGGGATGATTCCGCAGCCGCCGGGCTGGCTGCGTCAGGTCACGGACATTGCGCGCGGTCAAGGAGCGTTGCTCATCGCGGATGAAGTGATGACGGGGTTTGGTAGGACCAATTCAAAATTTAAAATTCAAAATTCAAAATTGCCGTTGTTCGCCTGCCAGCAGGAAGACGTTCAGCCCGACTTCCTCTGTCTCGCCAAGGGCCTGACCGGCGGCTACCTCCCAATGGCGGCAACCCTCACGACCCAGAAAGTGTTCGACGCCTTCCTCGGCGAGTATCACGAGTGCAAAACTTTTTTCCACGGCCACAGCTTCACCGGCAATCAACTCGGAGCGGCGGCGGCGCTGGCGAGCCTCGAGATTTTGCAGAGCCAGAAATCCATCCGTTCGCGCGGGGTTTTACAGCGGACGCTGACAGAGGCATTGAAAAGCTTGTGGTCCCTGCCCAACGTCGGCGACATCCGGCAAGTCGGGCTGGTCGTCGGGGTGGAATTAGTCCGCGACTGGCCCACGCGCACGCCCTTCACCTTGCGGGAGCGGGCCGGCATCCGGGTCTGCGAAGCGATGGCGCGGCGCGGCGTGCT
>CAYHFK010000365.1:0-4474 GCA_964355895.1 uncultured Bifidobacterium sp.
CCCACGAGCCGGCGGCATCTGGCGATGAGGAGTTTCATTCAGGTTGTGAAACTGCAGGACGTAAACGGGATTGGTCTGAACGGGGTCTGCAAGGTAGCCGCAGCCTCGCTGACCGTTTTGTCGGCGAGTAGTTTGACCGGCATGGGTTGGTCTGGTGCCATGGTGTTATTCGTTTTCATCTTTTATCGGGGTCACGGACTTCCAATACGCAGCGAGGCCGGGAATGGACCATCGGTAGCCCATCGCGCCCATCTCGTGCGCCGCGGCAGATTGACTCCAGCCGTTGATCCACATCCGGTAACAGCCGACGACCAGACCGGTGCGGTCGCGGCCGTGGCGGCAATGAACATACGTGCCCCCGAGCTTCATCGCCAGCACGGCCCGCCGGACGTCGTTGCTGCATGGCTTCTGGAACACCTCACAGATGGTCGCCGGGGGCAGCGGGATGCAATGGACCTTCATTCCCTCTGCCGGTGTGTCCGCCACTTCGCGGTTCAGTTTCACGACGTTTGTCACGCCGAGCGAACGCAGGAACTGCCAGCCCTGTTCATTCGGTTGGCCACCGCGGTAGATGCCCGTCTGCACTTCGGCAAAGTTCGGAACGCCGTTCACCACCGGACGGGTCACGCATCCGCCAAAGAACCAACTGCCGCAGGCTACAGCCGCCGCGCAGACCAGATTTGTGAATTTGTTTCGCACGTTTGCTACGCTGTCCGTGTCGGGGTTCTTTCCATCGCCTCGCCGGGTCCGAGAACTCGGCTGTCCTCGACCTCGGCTAGCGGGAATAGATGCGACTCTCGGCGGCGTCAAGCTGCTCCTCGCTCCTCTCGAAACTCCGGCCGCTGGCGTCGGCAATGGCACTGGCTGGGGAAACGAGGCCCCCGCTTCATGGTCCGCTCTTGGTGGTAGTCGCGCTGCCATTTCAATTGGGTTCCGGCGTGTCAATGAACACGTCCATCTGCTGGCCGACGTAAATCGGCAGATCGCCGCGCTTGAAACTGAAAATCACCTGCAACACTCTAGTATCAACACGTTCGGCACTGTCGCCGGTCAGAGATTTCTTCGGCACGACATAGGGTTCAAACCGCACGAAGGTCAGTGGCGTCTTGATATTCTTGTTGCCGCGGAGGTAGCCGAGCGCAGGTGCGCCGGCACGCACGCGCCAAGCATCGTTCTCGTCCACGTCCACACGCACATGCAGCGGCGTGACGCTGCCAAGCAGGATCAACGGTGGCTCTCCCGTCGCTGTGACCGCAACCGGCGCAAATTCCCCGAGATGCACTTTAAGTTTTAGCACCTGGCCATCCACGGGTGCGCGCACGGTCAGCCGTTCCAAATCCGTTTCGCTGGACTTCACTTCGGCACGCGCCTGCGCCAGTTGCGCTTCGGCTTTTTGCGCGGCGAAGCGTTTCCTATCTCGCTCCTCGACACTGGTGATGTGTTCGACCGAGAGAGATTTGGCGAGCGCAAGTTCGTATTGGGCGTCGCCCAGTTGTGCCTCGGCAACCTGGACGGTCGCCCGCCGAATATTCAATTCTGCAAGCAGCGAGCGATCATCAATTTTGAACAACGGATCGCCGGCCTTCACGTTGCTGCCGATCTGGACGAAAATTTTGGCGACGATTCCGGCGATCTGCGTCCCGATCGAAATGTTTTCCGTGCTGGCTTCGACGATGCCCGATCCGGCAACCGATGCGTGATCAGGCGAATGCGGCGCTTCTGAGACAGACGGCACCGACGGAGGCTTTTTATCACCCCGAACGACACTAAAGACGGCGAAGGCAACGCCAGCCAGCGCAACCAAAGGAATGATGTATTTGCGAAACATGAATGGTCCTATGGATTCTTCTGCGGTTCATTCCCGCGGCTTGGTGGATTTTCCATCCGCGTGATGCGGCCGTCCTCCATCCGGGCGATGCGGTCGGCGAACTCGAAGATGCGGGCGTCGTGCGTGACCACCACCAGCACGCGGTCTTTGCCCAGGGCGAATTGCCGCATCAAAGTCATCACCATGTGACCACTCTCGCTGTCGAGCGCGCTGGTCGGCTCATCACAGACGATCATGCGTGGGTTGTGAACCATCGCGCGGGCCACGGCCACGCGCTGCTGCTGGCCGCCTGACAGATCCGCTGGCAACGAGCGCATCATCCGGTCATCAAAGCCCACCTTTGTCAACACCGCACCCGCTTGCTCCAGCGCCGCGTGCCGCTTCGCGCCGTTGATGAGGAGTGGCGTGGCCACGTTTTCGACGGCGGTGAGCGCCGGAATCAAGTTAAACGTTTGAAAGACGAAGCCGATGTTCCGCCCACGAAAGCGGGTCGTTTCGTTGACGGAAGTCTGCTGGTAGTCGTAGTCAAGGACGGAACAATCGCCACCGTCTCGTTGCAGCAGGCCGGCCAGCACCGAAATCAGCGTCGTCTTCCCGCAGCCAGATGGGCCGACCAGCATCAACAACTCGCCCAGGCGGACTTCCAGGTCCACACCCCGGAGAGCCTGCACGGCGGCGTTGCCTTGACCATACGTCTTGGTCACGCCACGACAGCGAATGGCTGTCTGGTTTTTGGTTGGTTCAACAAGACTTTCCACGGTGATGAATATGACGGCGACGTTCGCGCTTACCTTCCGGCCAAAAACGAGGCCGGTTGCATCTTCAACAAAGGCCGCACGCTGAACGCCGCCGCCCCAATACTAACGAGCACGACCGCCGTCCCTCCCACCACTGGCGCGAACCACATCATGCGGAACGGAAAGTCAAAACTCACAAAGACCCGACCGGCGAGCGCGGCGAGGCCGAGTCCCAATCCCGTCCCCAACAGCGCGCAAAGTGCGGCCTGTACGCAGATCAGCAGCAGCAATGTTCGCGTGCTCGCCCCCATGGCGTTGAGCACGGCGTAATACTTCAGGTTTTCAGTCGTGAACATGAACATCATGACCCCGGTGACGCCGAAGCCGACGAGCATCGCGATGGAAAGCATCGTCACGGCGTCACCCACGTCTTGGGAGTTGGCGATCATCCAATGGACCGTGTCTGACTTGAAATCGTCCGCCGCCCGGGCGCGAAGATCCGTCGCCGCCTCAATGCGGGCGGCAAGCGTGTGCGCATCCACCCCGGGCGCGGCGGTCGCGAGAACAAACGTCAACCGTCGCCGCTCCGGCAACAAGATGCGCTCGGCGGTGGAATAGGTCGTGAACAGCAGCGGTCGCGGGGGAAACCGGGGCAGAGCTTTTGATTGACCTGCTACCCGAACGCGGTTGTCGTTGATCAAAAGTTCGTCGCCCGCGATCAACGGACGCGTCGGGACTTCCAAGTGCGGCCTGCCGCGAGGCCACTGGTCGGCCTTTAGCAATGGCGTCTCCAGTTTTCCACTGGTGCCGCCTGGATCAACAATCACGGCGTCGGGAGACCGAAGCACCGAGGCCGTCGCTCCGTCTTTCATCAGGGGCACGCCCGCGAGCGTCGCGTCGTCCACGCCAATCACCTGGAAGGATTGGAACCGTCCGTTCGGAAAACGGGCGTCGGCCTGGGCCAGCGTCAACGGCACGGCGGATTGCACGCCCGCCACGCTGCGCACGCGGTTGAGGGCCGACGTGGGCAGATTGATCGGGCGATCGACCGCCACCATGGCCGCATCCATGACCCACACGTCCGCCCTCGGGTTCTCGGCAATCAAGGCGAAGCTGCGGGTCATCATACCGCCGAAGTAGGAAGCCGCGAACGTAACGAGAAACGAGGTGAACGCGATGCCGAAAAGCAGCCCCGCGTATTTGGTTCGGTCACCGAACAGCATTTTCAGTGCGATAAAGTTCATTGCTTCAATTCCTCCATGATGACTGGGAACCGAACCATTGGGCGTTCAAAGGCCAGCCAGTCAACGTGCCACCGCTTGCTTCATGATTCTAACAATCGTGTCCTCCACTTCCTGCGCCACCTCTTTCAGTTGGGGCGTGTTGAACATCGCCAGCAGAGTGGTCGGCTTCAAAGTAGCCAGAATGGTTTTGCCGCCTTCCTCGTAAATGGAGATTCGGCACGGCAGTGCGGTGGAGACGCTCATGTTTTCATCGAGCACCTTCTTCGCCTGCTGCGGCTGACAGACCTCGAAGATCAGGCATTCGCGGGCGAACTCCACGCCTTTCTTCGTCATGGTTTCTTGCAGGTTGTGAACCTGCATGACGCCAAAGTGATTGGCCTGAACGGCGGCCTGGAGGGCAGCCGCAGCTTCACTCACGGTTTTGTCGGTGGATAATTTGATCAGCATAGGTTTCCTTTCATGTTCGGAATTCCTTGTTCTCTCCAAGCACCCTCCCCCAGTCGCTCGCGACTGGTCCACCAACCCGGCGGGTTTCGCGCTCGTGCATCCTCATCGCGTTGAATCCCCCGGCGAACGGAGCACTTTGACCGGCTTCTTTTCCGGCACGGCGGTTTCGGACAGCGGATGCAAGGGCGGTGGATTCGTCTTGTTCACGTATTTGCGCA
>CAYHFK010000366.1:0-4469 GCA_964355895.1 uncultured Bifidobacterium sp.
TCTACTGGGTTTGGTTTCTGGGGGCTGGCTCGCACCAGCCCCCAGTTTTTTGTCCGCATGGAAACAAACACACCCGGCCCGCCACGGTGGACTACGCCAGAATCCCTTTCACCGGATTGGCTTCTTCCACGCCCGTCAGGCGTTGATCCAAACCTTGGAACTTGAAGTTGAGGCGGCGATGGTCAATGCCCAGGCAATGCAGGATGGTGGCGTTGATGTCGCGGATATGCACCGGGTCTTTGACGACGTTGTAACTGAAATCGTCCGTCTCGCCATAAACGGTGCCGCCTTTGATGCCGCCGCCGGCCATCCACATGGTAAAGCAGCGCGGGTGGTGGTCGCGACCGTAGTCGGTCTTGGTCAGTTTGCCCTGGCAATAAACCGTGCGGCCAAACTCGCCGCCCCACACCACGAGCGTGTCATCCAACATGCCGCGCTGCTTGAGGTCGGTGATCAGGCCGTAGCAGGCCTGGTCCACGTCGCGGCATTGCAACGGCAGGTCGCGGGGCAGATCGCCGTGATGATCCCATTCGCGGTGGAACAACTCGATGCACCGCACGCCGCGCTCCGCGAGCCGGCGCGCCATGATCGCACTGTGGGCAAAGGTGCCGGGCGTGGTCACTTCGGGCCCGTAAAGCTCAAGCGTGGCTTTCGATTCGCTGGCGAGGTTCGTGAGTTCCGGCACGGAGGATTGCATCCGGAACGCCATTTCGTATTGCGCGATCCGGGTGTTGATCTCGGGATCGCCGAACTTCTTGTAGGAAGTCGCGTTCAACTTGCCCAGGGCGTCGAGCATGTCGCGGCGCGTTTCGCGATCCACGCCGGGCGGGTCGTTGAGGTAAAGCACGGAATCGCCTTTCGCACGCAGAGCGACGCCCGAATGTTTTGTCGGTAGAAATCCCGCTTCCCAAAGCCGCTGGTAGAGCGCCTGCGCGTCGCGCTTGGCGGACCAGCTTGGCGTCATGACGACGAACGCGGGCAGGTTGTCGCATTCACTACCGAGTCCGTAGGAAAGCCAGGAGCCGAGGCTGGGTTTGCCGGGAATCTGGTTGCCGGTTTGAATGAAGGTGACGGCGGGATCGTGATTGATGGCCTCGGTGTGGACGGACTTGATGACGGCGATTTCGTCCGCGATTTTTGCCGTATGCTGAAGGAGTTCGCTGAACCAGATGCCGGACTGGCCGTATTGCTTGAAGGCGTATTTTGAAGGCGCGATCGGGAAGCGCGATTGCCCGCTCGTCATTGTTGTTAAGCGCTGGCCCATCCGGATGGAATCAGGCAAATCGGAGTCGTAGATTTTTTCCAGGCCGGGTTTGTAATCGAGCAAGTCAATCTGCGAAGGCCCGCCGTTCATGAAGAGATAAATCAATCGTTTCGCTTTCGGCGCGAAGTGGGGCAGGTCGGGCAGCGCCGGATGAGCGCGGACGGTGTCCTTGGTCGCGGCGCGCAGCATCTCGGGAAACATCAGACCCGCCAGCGCGATGCGGCCGGCGGCGAGACCGGTGGATTTGAAAAAGTGGCGGCGGCTGAGAAGGTGGAGGTGTTCGGGCTGTGGATTCATAAAGAAAGTATTCAGTGTTCAGTATTCAGTGGGTCGTCGGGTAGTTCGGTTACATAGTAGGAGCCAGGCGTTTCTTTTAGCGAGTATTCGTCGCCGCAGAAGGACTCTGGATTCTGCATCATGTCGCCCAACATGCGACCAACTTCCAGTGCGAGGGAACCAAAACGCTGGGCTTCTTCGCGGGTGATGTAACCGTCATCGAAAGCGACGATGATCCAATGCTGGGTTTCCATCTGCTCACCATCGGCGTCGGTCAGCTTGCTGAGAAAATGCCGCGGATAACGGCGTTTCGCCCAGGCTTCGGAAATCTGCGCGCCAATGCTGCGGGCTGCGCGACGCCATTGATCGGTGAGAGAGAACGCCTCCTCACGCGGAAAGCGCTTCGTGATCTTGAACACCTCACGCGACAGCATCCTCGCCTTCTGATACACAGCCAGTTCCTTGAAACTCCGCGCGCACGGCAGTGGCTTCGCGGGTTGATGGTTTGGCGCGGCGCTCATGTTCGGTCTTGGGTGAAAAACATTCAGTATTCAGTATTCGGCGTTCAGAATCCAACGCACTGGCGACTGAATACTGAACACTGAATACTTTCCTAATTCTTGTTCAGCGTCTCATCCAGGTTTAACAACAGGCTGGCAACCATCGTATATGCAGCAAACTCCGACGCGTTCAACTTTTCATTCACCGGCGATTCGCCGACCGCAATCAGTTTCTTCGCGGCCTCCGGGTCGCCTTGATATTTGGTGAGAAATTTCTTGAGCGCACCCTGCATAGCGGTCCGCTCACTCGCCAGCGGTTGCCGGGCGGTGACGAGCCGGAAACCGAAATTCAGGCGGTCCTCGGGCTTGGCCGTGTGTTCGAGCATCCGCGCACTCAACTGTCGCGCGGCTTCGACGTAGGCGGGGTCGTTCATCGTCACCAAAGCTTGCAGGGGCGTATCCGTGCGCTCGCGCCGGGTGCAATACTTCTCGCGCGACGGCGCGTCAAAGGTGCTCAGATACGGCGGCGGCGCCGTGCGTTTCCAAAAGGTGTAAAGGCTGCGACGATACAGCGCCTCGCCGTGGTCCTGCTCGAACTTGGCCGTGTTGCTCGACGTGTAACCCACCGCTTCCCAGATGCCGGACGGTTGATACGGCCGCACGCCGCGACCACCCATTTTCTCCACCAGCAGCCCACTCACGAACAGCGCGTTGTCGCGGATCATTTCCGCGTCGAGCCGGAAGCGCGGCCCGCGCGCGAGCAGACGATTCGCCGGGTCCGCCTGCCAGAGTTTGGGTGTGACACTCGAATTCTGACGATAGGTCGCGGACGTGACGATCAACCGCAGCAGGTGTTGCACATCCCAGCCAACGGGAGGTTGATGGTTGAGCGTTGATGGTTGAGAGACTGACGGCTGCATGAATTCACACGCGAGCCAGTCCAGTAATTCTGGATGCGACGGCCATTCGCCTTGCGCGCCGAAATCGCCGGAAGTTTTCACAATGCCCGTGCCAAAGAACTGTTGCCAAAAGCGGTTCACCGTGACGCGCGCCGTGAGCGGATGTTCCGGGCTGACGAGCCAGCGCGCAAAGTCGAGGCGGTTGGTCGTGGCCCCCGTCGCCAACGGCGGGAGCACGCCGGGCACGCCCGGCTGCACGGGGTCGCCACGTTGATCGTACTGCCCGCGCTTCAGGATGAACGCGCCGCGCGGGGTTTCCATTTCCCGCGAGATCATGGTGGCGGGGATGGCTTTGTCCAGTTCGGCGCGCTGCATCTGGATATCTTCCCGCGCGCTCACCAAGGGCGCGAAGGTGGCGCGGGTCGGGGCGTAAATGTTTGCGAGGTAGTATTCGCGCAAACCTTCCTTCTCCGCTTCGGTGCGCTTGTCCGCGGCGGCCTTGAGCGCGTTGGCAAGCGCCTTCGGCAAATCCTTTTTCTCCTTCGCTTGTTCTTCCCAGGCCAGTTGCGACACCGCCGAAAAATCCTCCTGCGCGGTCGCGGTGACGATGCCGGCCTGGTCCCAATAAACCGTTCCGCCGAATTGCGTGAACGCCATGCCGTCAATCTTTGTGCCGGGTTTGAGTTCCAGCTTGCCCACGTCAATTTCCAGCCGCACCCATTCTCCGGTTTTCGGCAGAGCGCCCAGGAGCAGCTTCTGCGACGTGCCTTTGTCGCCGAAAGGAATCGCGTCTTCATCGCCCCAGTTGGCGCGATGCAGCCACTCGCTCGTGTGGTATTGGAGCATGATGGCCTTGGGCGGATTCGCCGGATCGAGATAAACGTAAGCGAACAATTTGTCGTCCTTGCCGACGATCAAAGGCTGCGCAGCTTGCGTGAAAAAGTCCTGGGCCAATCCCTTGTCCGTTCGGGTAATGGCTCGTTTGCCGCTGTGAACTTTTCCGTTTTCAATCCACTTCAACGCGCCGGCCTCGCCGCTGGCTTCCGCCTGGGCGCCTTTCGGGAAATCGTCTTCCACCCAGACGAAATCGGCGGGCGGATTCGTGGAAACACTGGGTCTGCGCTCCGGCTCGGTGTAGTTGATTTTGATCGTCTCGTCGCGAATGCGTTTTTCAGCGACCGCGAGGGATTCGTCGAGTTGTGTCAGCTTCGCCTCCTGCTCCGCCGTCGGTAACTTCATCGTCGGGGCGGGCAGCAGCGCGTTGCCGTCCATCGCCTTCTCGTTGAAGTTGTTGAAGAAGGCATAAAACTGGTAAAATTCCTTCTGTGAAATCGGGTCGAATTTATGGTCGTGGCAGACCGCGCAACCGACCGTCAGGCCCATCCACGCCGTGGCCGTGGTTTCGGCGCGATCCACGGCGTAACGCACATAAAACTCATCATCAATCGCGCCCCCTTCGCTGGTGCTGACGTTGCAGCGATTGAAACCGCTGGCGATTTTCTGCTCGCGGGTGGGCGCCGGCAACAGATC
>CAYHFK010000367.1:0-4432 GCA_964355895.1 uncultured Bifidobacterium sp.
AGCGACTGGTCTCTGCACGAAGTCAGAGACAGGCGCGACGCCCGTCCTACTCCATCGGCCCGGCTTTCTTGCGGCGTTCTTTCAACTCTTTCCAGGTGGTCAAAATGATTCCGCGCTCCTGGATGAGTTTCTTGACAGTCGGATCGGTCAACGCCCGGGCGTCCGCCAAACGGGACTGGCTGGAGGAAGTGATCAATGGAAAATCCTCCGTCGGAATGGAGGCGTGAAAAAGAATTTCTGTCACGCCGGGTTTCAATTCCTTGAGCAAGGCGATGAATTTTTCCGTTTTCTCTTCCGGCTTCCAAACGTAGGAATCGGTGTGGAGATCATCAATGACCGGCAGGCCGCCGTTCCAGATTTTGGGAATCCAGGGGCGCAGTCTTTCGGACACCCCGGGATTTTCCTTCAACGTGTAAGTGGCGTGACCGCCAATGGCGAGAATCGGGATGCCCTTTTCGATGCCGACTTTGGCCCACCGCTCGAAATAATCGGGTCGGGCGAACAGCGTTCCCATATGTGAATCCAGATGAGTGATGGGAATGCCCATTTGCTCGGCGCGATCCACCTGGGCGCGGATTTCCGCTTCAATTTCATCCGGCGTGGCGTGCGTGGCCACTTGCTCGACGCTTGGCCACAGGCAACCCTCGACGTCCACCAGGCCGGGAACTTTGGGTTTGCCGGCCAGCGGCGGCCAGCGATAGAGACTCCATTCCGATGTGAGCGTCAGGTGCAGGCCGCTGTCCACGTCCGGATGCTGCTTCAAATATTTGGCGATCTCCGGCACCCAGGGGCAGGGCATCATCACGCTCCAGGAAGTTGCCACGCCCTTTTCCACCGTCTCAATGCCGCCGAGATTGGACGAATGGGACATGCCCACGTCATCCACGTGCAGGATGACGACCACGTCCTTCGGCTTCCAACCCAGACGCTCGGCAAAAGTTATTTCCGCGCGGATGGTTTGTGGGAGCAGGAGCGCGAGCAGGACGGGAATCAATGCAAATCGGTTCATAAAAATATGGGCCTCAAAAAATTCAGCTTGTTCGGGCTAAACCATCTCCCGGCAGCCAGCGCGGATGGTCGGCCCCTTTGGCTTCCAGTCCGCGCGTGAGCAGACGCGGGTGGCGACCGTCGGCATCCATGACCCAAATGCCCGCGACCCCGCCGGTCGCGGCGCGGCAGAAAATGATTTGCCGACCATCGGACGATTCACTCGCGCGAAAGTCCCACACCGGCGGCGCGCTTTGGGTGAGGCGCGTCACCGAGCCGCTGCGCGGGTTGAGCCGGCAAATCTCCGTGCCGCCGCGCGCCGATTCCGGTTTGAAGTCGCGATTGAAATGGTCCGTGTCGGGCCGGTTCGACTGGTATTCCCACGGCACTTTCGCGCCGGGAAGTTTTTGCGAAAAAAGGATGCCGCCGTCGCGGGTCCACGCCGGCATGTTCGAGCCGCCGCCGCCGTTCGCGCGCGGGCCGTAGGTGGCGCCGAACCATTGCGGGCGCCCGTTCGTCAGCACGCGATGCTCCGAGCCGTCCGCGCGCCCGATGCAAATGTCCGACCAGTCATGGCCGGGATCGGTCTTGAAGTGGCAATCCTGGTAAAGAATCCACTGACCGTCCGGCGACCAGCTCGTGCCGAAATAAAGGTGGTCGGGATGCGCCGCCACGCGCACGCGGTTCGCGCCATCGGCGTCGCTCGTCCAGATCTGGTAGCCTTGCGGCGTCGCCAGATGGAACGCCACGCGGCGCTGGTCCGAGCTGAGGCTCAATCCGTAGGGCATCCCCTCGCTAGGGCGGGTGAACGCGCGCGCGTCCGAGCCGTCGAGGTTCATGCTGAAGATCTGGCCGACTTTGTTGCGCACCACCTGCACGAGGATACGTTCGTCACTCAGAAGCAGCGCGGGGGTGTAGAACACCGCGAGCCGGTCCTTCGTCGCGATTTCGGTCAACGATTCCCGGTCGAGATCGTAGAGCCAGAGATGCGTCGGCGTCTGCGTGTAATACTCCTCGAATGGGCGCCCCGGCCCGTCGCGCCGCGCTTCCATGCTGAGAAAGACCACGCGCCGGCCATCCGAAAGAAACGGCCCCGGTTGCCACGTGACTTGCTCCGGCTGGTGGAAATCAAAATAGCGCAGCCCGGTGCCGTCGGCGTTCATCACGGCGGTTTTTCCCTGAGACGTGAAAAAGAAACGGCCAGCGCGGTGCGTCCGGGTTCCGGAGGAAGTAGATAGTTGCCGACACGACGTGGCGGCAAGGGCTGGGGTCAGAGCGACCAAGGTCAGAAACTCGCGACGGTTCATGGCGGACAATCGTATCAGCGGCGTTGAACCGCACCATAAAAAAGCGCGGCAAGACCGGTGCAATTCAAGATCAAAGGCGGAGCGCGTACCGGTCGCAATGCTCGCGCCAAGGCAATTCGTAAAGCCCTTCGGCCTGGGAGCGGCCGAGGCGAGCACCTTTCACCCCATCCATTCCGGATGGTGTGCTGTGCCGTCAAAAGCGGATGACGTCTTGAAACGTTCGCACTTGCCCGTCGTCGCAATTTGCTCCGTGCGTTTCAGCAGGGCCGCAACTTGCTCCTTGCCCATCGGCTTGAACGTGCGCACCGCCTCCACCGCCTGATCGAGCCGTTCCATGCTCTCCATGCCCGTGATGACAACGGAGGTGGGCAGGTTGAGCGCGTAATGCAGACACTCGATGGCGCTCACCGCGCCAGTCTGGACGATGGCTCCGCTGCCCAACGGTTTCATGCCGAGCACACCGACACCTTCCTTCACGAGCACCGGCACGACCTGTTTCTCGAAACTGCGGAAATGCGCGTCCATGACATTGAGCGGCATTTGCACGGCGTCGAACTTGAACTGATGTTGCGCGGCAACTTCCAACGCCCGCAGGTGTACCACCGGGTCTTTGTGGCCGGTAAAGCCGACGTAACGAATCTTCCCAGCCTTCTTCGCCTCGAGCATCGCTTGGTGCGCGCCGTTGTCCTCGAAAACGCGGTCCGGGTCTTCCATGCGGATGATCTCGTGATGCTGCATGAGGTCAATGCGGTCGGTCTGCAAGCGTTGCAGACATTCGTCAATCTGTTTGGCGGCGGCGGCTTTCGTGCGCCCGTCAATTTTCGTCATCAGAAAGACCTTGTCGCGATAGCCGTCGCGCAACGCCTTGCCCATCCGGACTTCGCTGCCGCCGTTGTGATAATCCCAGCAGTTGTCCATGAACGTAATCCCACGATCAATGGCACTGCGAATGATGCGGATGCCTTCCGCTTCGTCCTTCGGCACGCCGATGTGGTATCCGCCCAGGCCGATGGCGGAAACTTTTTCCCCCGACCGCCCGAGCGGGCGATAAAGCATGTCGCCCGTTTTCGATTCCGCCGACCAGGCGGGAGCACCGAGGCCTACCGCCACTCCGGTGGCCGCCATTGATTTCACAAAGTTGCGTCGTGTCATGCTGTAATCGCCTGACGCTTCGCCACTGGTCCCAGAATTTTTACGCGAGGTATATTTCATAAGGTGACTCCGGACGGTAAACTGGCACCACCTCGTTCTTTAGGAAAGACGAAAAACGTCGTATGTTTTGGGCATCACTTTTGCCCATTGCCAGCCCGGCGGGCAAGCAATTGAAAACGCACATGGTGAGTTTCCGTTTCCCCTTCGAATCCAACTTCACCCAAAAACCGTTTTGAACCGCTAATCAGCGCTCATGAACGCTAATGAAGAAAGGGCTGCGCTGAATCCATTCGATACTGAAATGTGCGAACTCCTGGGTCCGTTTCCCTTTGCGTTAGCGAGGATTAGCGGTTTTGACTTCGGAGTTCGCTCAATTCTCAAAATCCACCCGGGCGCGGTGGTCCATCATAAGGTTTTGCTCCCAGCACGCGGCCCGGTTTCCGCTCGATGGTTAGGAGCGCCGGATCGGTGACGCGCGGCGCTTCAATGAACCCGTGATAACGGCCCATCCAATAAGCCAGCAGCCAGGCGGAAGGTTGCACCACGTCATTTCCACCCGTGCCGCCGTCGGCTTTCATCGTCCAGTTGTCCCACAGCATTGGCTCTCGTTCGCGCGGCGAAAACGCCCGCGTGCCGCCGGAGTAAGCAACGTAGCCGGGCGGCGTTTGCAGGTCGGTGCGGTGCGAATTTTGGTACGAGTAAATCACCAGATCGAGCGGCCATTCGCGCAGATGGGCCACGGCGGGTTCGACCTCGCAGTCGTTTCCCGTCAACGCGCCATAGACGAAGTTGAACCAGGGCACTTGCTCGATGCGCTCGATTTCCCAACTGCGATCCAAGCTTCGCCGGTAGATCGAACGCAGCCTGGGGTCCGTTTCGTATTGCAACAGGTTCGGGTAACAGAGAAAGGAGAGGTGTTCGAGAAACTGCAAGACGTCCCCGGGCGGAAACGTACACTTCTGCCGCAAGGTGTATTCCGGGTAGCC
>CAYHFK010000368.1:0-4426 GCA_964355895.1 uncultured Bifidobacterium sp.
GCGTTGAATTCCGACCGAATAGTTCCGGCTAATCAGAGCAGGTGTGCGGCTGGAAGTCCGACGGTGAGCGAAAATTAGCGCGGATCAGCGGTTCACAATCTGGGCGCGCCACCCGCCGTTCCAGAAAATGAACTTCCCGCCGTTGCTTCTTAACCTGCATATTTCACAAACTTCCAGCGCCGGAGCTGCGCCCGCCCTGTAGCGCAGGTTTCCCAACCTGCTGTATCGCCGATTTCCAAATCGGCAGGGGGTTCGAAACGCCGGACGCGCGGCAGGTTTGGAAACCCGCGACCCAGCAGACTTGGAAGTCTGCGCTACGAAAAGCGGGTGAAATATCCGGGTTAAGCCTCCCGTTCCCGCGGGGCATCCAGGCAATCCCGCACGGTTTGCGCGAGTTTGAGGATCGCGCAGGGTTTTTGCAGAAAGTTCACGCCTTCGCGCAGCTTCAGCCCGTGCCCCGCCGTCTCCCGCGGATAACCGCTCATGTAAATCACCTTCAGCCCCGGTTTCTCGACCCGTAATTGTTCGGCGAGTTGGCGGCCGGAGACGCCCTCGGGCATGACCATGTCCGTCAGCAGCAAGTCCACCGCGCCACCCTGCTGCCGCCAAATCCCGAGCGCCGCCACGCCGCTGTCGGCTTCGATCACGCGGTAGCCATAACGTTCCAGGGCGTGAACCACCAGCACCCGAACCGACGGATCATCTTCCACGAGCAGGATGGTTTCATGGCCGCCGCGCACTTGAACGGCAAGCTGGGTCGCGGCCTGAATCTGCCCCTGGTCCGCCAGGCGCGGCAGGTGGATGTGAAACGTCGTTCCGTTACCCGGCTGGCTTTCGACTTCGATCCAGCCGTGGTGTTGCTCGACAATCCCATGCACGGTGGCCAGGCCCAGGCCGGTGCCTTTGCCGACATCTTTGGTGGTGAAGAACGGTTCGAAGATGCGCGGCAGCAGCTCCGGCGCAATGCCGCTCCCGGTATCGTGGAAACTCAGGCGCACAAAGTTGCCGGGGCGGACCTGGGGCCGGGCGGCGACCGCTTCGTCCACCGTGACGTTGGCCAGCTCGAGGGCGATCTGGCCGCCGGCGGGCATGGCGTCGCGGGCGTTGACGGCCAGGTTCAACAGCACCTGCTCGATCATGCCGGGATCGCCATTCATCGGGGCGCCGCCGGTCAGCAGGCGGGTTTGCAGCGCGATGTCCTCGCCGATGATGCGATGGAGCATCTTGATCATGCCGGAAACCACGTCGTTCAGGTCCATGACTTTGACCTGCATGGTCTGTCGGCGGCTGAAGGTCAGCAACTGGCGGGTCAGATTGGCGGCGCGCTCGGCGGCGCGGGCGATTTCCTGCACGACGCGTTGCTGGTCGTCCTCGGACAGGCCCATCTGCAGGAGCGAGGTGTTGCCCATGATGACCGCCAGCATGTTGTTGAAATCGTGCGCCACGCCGCCGGCCAACTGGCCGAAGGCCTCCATCTTCTGCGCCTGGTGGTATTGCTCCTCCAGGGTTTTCCGCTTCGTGATGTCCTGCTTGACGGCAATGAAGTGCGTGATCGCGCCGCGCTCGTCCTTCAACGGCGTGATCGTCATGTCCTCCGGGTACAGGCTGCCGTCCTTGCGCCGGTTGATCAGCTCGCCCTGCCAGACTTCTCCGGCGCGAACGGTTTCCCACAAGGCCCGGTAGAACGCCGCATCATGTTTGCCGGACTTGAGCAGTTTTGGATTCTGGCCGATGACTTCCGCGGCGCTGTAGCCGGTGTAGGTGGTGAAGGCGGCGTTGGCCCACTCGATCACGCCCGCGCGGTCGGTGATGACAATGGCGTTCGCCGCCGCTTCCAAGGCGGCGCTCTTCAGACGGAGCGCGGCTTCAGACTGCTTGCGCTCGGTGATGTCGAGCGCTGTTCCTCGAAGACCTCTGAGGCACTGTTTCTCATCGAACCAACATTCGCCGTGCGCCAGCAGCCATCTGCGCGTGTTGTCTTCCCGAACCCTCTCCAATTCGATTTCATAGGGGGTTCCGGTCTGCATGGCCATTGCCACCGCGGAGTTCATTCGCTGCATGCTTTCAGCAGTGTAGAGTTTGTGTTGTTCGGAAAGTTTGGGAACCGGTTTGGTCGGATCAACTTCCAGGATCGCGCAAAGCTCTTTCGACCAGGTGGGAGTATCTGTCTCTGCCTCCCATTCCCAACTGCCGACGCGGGCGAGGCGTTGCGCCTCTTCCAGTCTGGCCCGGCTCTCCCGCAACGCCGCCTCCGCCCGCAGGTGCGCGACTCTGGCTCGCAGGGTCAGGATGCCAAACGCCAGGTCATCGGCCAGTTCCTGCAAGAGCGTGATTTCATCCGCCGGGAACACCTCGTGTTCGGCGGAATAAACGGTCAGCGTGCCGAACGCCCTCCGGGCTGTAGGAGGGTGTTCCGGGCCGGAAGCCCGCCCGTCGGCGCTCCGCGCCGGAGGCTCCGCGCCGGAGGCCAGCAACGGCAGGGCGCAGACCAAATGGTGACCCACTTGCGCGACCAGATTTCGCCACGGCTCGAGGGCCGGGTCGGAATTGACGTTCTGACTGGTGCAGGGCTTGCCCGTGCGGATGGCGATGCCGGTGGGGCCGCGTCCGCGCGGCGTGTCGGCCCAGGAAATTTTCAAGGCGGCCACAAAACCCGGCGGCGCTCCGACCTCCGCCACGATCCGCACACTCTGGTCCGCGTCGTCTTCGGCGAAACCGACCCACGCCGCTAAATAGCCGCCCCCTTCCTTGACGATGCGGCAGATCTCCCTGAGCAGGTCGTTTTCGTCCGTGGCGCGGACGAGCACCCGATTGCAATCCGAGAGCAGGTGCAACGTACGGTTGCTTTTCCGCAACGTCTGCTGCGCGGCTTGCAGCGCGGTCTGGTCTCTGAAAACCAGCACCACGCCGGTGACGGTGCCGCGCTCGCTCCGTGGGGTAATGCGGCTGGGTGCCGGCGTGGCGCTGCCCGGCGCTACCCCACGGGGCTCGTCGTGAATGGGTGCGCCGCTGGCGGCGATGGGGCGTTCGGTCCCGTCGCGGGCGATCAGCCGGGTGTGGTTGCCCCACCCCACCACCGCGCCCTCGCGCAGGACTTTGTCCACGGGGTTTTCCATCGCGGCCCGCGTCGTCTCGTTGATGACGCGGAAGATTTCCGCCAGCGGCTGGCCCCGCGCTTCCGCCTCGGACCAGCCGGTGAGTTTCTCCGCCACCGGGTTCATCTCCCGCACCCGGCCGTCGGTGCCCGTGGTGATGACTGCGTCGCCGATGCTGTAGAGCGTGGTGCGAAACGCCGACTCGTTCTCCCGTTGCCGGCGCTCCGACTCGTAGAGTCCCTGAAAAAGCCCGGCCTGCCGTCGCCGGTGAACGTAGGCGGTCAAGGATGCGGCCAGCAGGATCAACGACCCGACGACGAGACTGATCTGGCCGGCCCCGTAACGCGCCGCGGCGAGAATTTCTGCCACATCCACCTCGGTCACCAGGAACCAGGGCGACCCGGGAATGGGGCGCAGGTCGGCCAGAACCGCGACCTCGCGGTAGTCTTTGCCCTCGTACTGGCCGCGCTTCCCGAGGGCCGCCTGCACGGCGGGAAGATTGGTGCGGGTCATCGGAAAGCGCAGTGTCAGGACGGCATTGGTCGCGTGGCGCAACTCGTTCACGAAAACCACTTCCGCCCCCTCCTGCTGGGCGAGAATCGTCTCGGCGCTGCGATTGGGTGTGGGCCAGGACTGGATCAGCGGATACAAGTAGTTTTTTGGATCGCGGCGCAAAACCACCACGGCCAACGGTTGACCCCCGGCCTCCCGCACCGCCGCCACGACGTCAATATGAATATCGCCCTGATGACCGCGATGGAAGTCGGAGATAACCGCCTCCGGACTGGCTCGCCCCGTGGGGTAGGTGACCCCGTTACGCTGCGGGGGGCCGGAGGTTTTACCCCACGGGGCGAGGGCCGCCGCAATGGCCCGCTGGAGGGCCGGACTGGTCGGATGGGAATCGTCTCTGGTGGCGAGCAGAATGGCCCCGTCAGGAGCGAGCAGCAGCACGTCCTCGTTCCCGCCCGCCTCCCGTTCGACTTGCAAATGCTCCCGCAAATCCGCCCGGAGTTTCGCGTCGTCCGGCTGGCGCAGAAAATCCCCCACCGCTTTTCGGGTAAACGAACTGTGCGCCAACCGGTCCGCATCCCGTTGGCGCTCCTTCCGCCACCGCTCAATCTGGTCGGACTTCAGTTTGCCGACGGCGGCGATTGCCTGATATTTCTCCTGGCGAATACGTTCCGTCTCGCCGCAGTAATACCAGTAGCCGCCGGCGATGAGCGCCAGGGTGATGAGCGCTAAACCCGCCACCCGGGTTCGGACGGCGGGGGCGGGGCGTGATTTTTGAGAAGTCATTTTGTCCTCTGGTTTATCAAGCGGTTGAAAAGATG
>CAYHFK010000369.1:0-4337 GCA_964355895.1 uncultured Bifidobacterium sp.
GCTCCGCGCCTCGCGGCCCGCTCACCTATTTTGCTAAAGAAACTTCTCGCCCGCCCGGCGGGCTTTCGCTTTACTCCGCGCAGAAGCGAGCGGCGACTACGACCGGCGTCAGAGGTTGGAACGCGGATTTTTTGAATCATGGATTGGGTCGGGCAAATTCAAACGGCGGGCGCCTTGCACGCGTTGGCGTGTCTGGTTGGGGCCTACGCGCTTGGTTGCTTTGGCATCGGCTATTATCTCGTGCGGGCCCAAACCGGTCGTGACATCCGCGAAATTGGGAGTGGCAGCATCGGGGCCCGCAATGTCAGCCGCGTCCTGGGGCGGAGTGGTTTTTGCCTGACGTTGCTGGCTGATTTCGCAAAGGGGGCGCTGGCGGTCTGGGCGGCGCGACATTTGACCGGCACTGAAGTTCTCACCGGGGTGGCGTTGCTGGCCGTCACCGTCGGTCACGTCTGGCCGGTGCAGCTCGGCTTTCGCGGCGGGAAGGGCGTGGCGACTTCGCTTGGCGGGTTGCTCATCTTCGACTGGCCTTCGGCGCTGATCTACACGGCGGCGTTTGCGGTTTTGTTCGCGCTGATGCGACGGACGATTTTGCCGGGGCTGTTCGCTTATCTCGTCCTGCCGTTCACCGTGTGGTGGTTTCGCCAGGACGGGGTGCAAGTCGCGCTGGTCGGCGGCTTGATCGCGGTCGTCTGGTTTGCCCACCGGGAAAATCTGGTCGCCGAGATTCCTGCCCTGGCCGGGCGCCGACGCGCGGCCCCGCACCCCAATAAACCCCGACTATGAGCCCCACACGTTCACCCCTCATTTTCAAATTTGCCGCCGAGGACTGGGAGTTTGAGCAGATCCACCGGCTCAACTACCGCACCTTCGTCGAGGAGATTCCGCAGCACCAGGCCTCCCCCACCCACCGGCTCGTGGACAAATTCCACGCGGAGAACACCTATCTGATCTGCCTCGCCAACCAAAAAATCGTCGGCATGTTGGCGGCGCGCGGCAACCGCCCGTTCTCCCTCGACCAGAAATTACTGGATCTCGACCGCCATTTGCCGGCGGGCCGGAGCGTCTGCGAAATTCGTTTGCTGGCGATTGACCCACAATTCCGCGGGTCGCGCGGCGGCCAGATACTCTCCGGTCTGCTGGCGTTGCTCTGGCAGCACGGCGTCGAGAAGGGCTACGACCTCGCGATCATCTCCGGCACGCTGCGGCAGGCGAAACTGTATCAGCACCTTGGCTTTGTGCCGTTTGGTCCCGTGGTGGGCACGGGGGAGGCGACGTTCCAGCCGATGTATGTCACGCTGGAAACCTTTGAGGTGACGGCCCGCGAATTCCTCCGCTCGGCGCCGGCTAAATCTTTTCAGCCAAGCGCGGTAAATTTTCTCCCCGGCCCCGTGGCCGTGCGGCGGGAAGTGCGCCGCGCTTTCGAGCAGGCGCCGGAATCGCACCGCGCCGAGAGTTTCAAAGCCGACCTTCAGAATACCAAGGCGATGCTGTGCGACCTCACCAATGCTGGCAGCGTCGAACTCCTGCTCGGTTCAGGCACCCTGGCCAATGATGTCGTGGGCGCGCAGCTCTCATTGCTGCCCGGAAAAGGCATCGTGTTGAGCAACGGTGAATTTGGTTTGCGCCTCGCCGATCACGCGCGCCGGTTCAAACTGCGCTTCGACCATCTCGAGTTTCCCTGGGGCGAACCGCTGGACTTGGAGGTGATCCGGGAAAAGTTTGCGCACCTCCCGTCGCCCGCGTGGCTCTGGTGCGCGCATTGCGAAACTTCCACGGGCGTCCTCAACGACCTTGCTGCCCTCAAGCTGCTGTGTGGTCAACACGGCGCGAAACTTTGCCTTGACGCCATCAGCAGTCTGGGCACGCTGCCCGTGGATCTCACCGGGGTGCATCTCGCATCGGGCGCGAGCGGCAAGGGGTTGCGCGCGTATCCCGGTGTCGCGATGGTTTTCTATCATCACCGCGCCCGACCGGCCGACGACCAACTGCCCCGTTATCTCGACCTCGGCTTCTACGCGGCGCAGGAGGGGGTGCCGTTCACGTTCTCGTCGAACCTGCTGCACGCGCTGAACGCGGCGGTGCGCGGGGTGGACTGGGCGAAACGGTTTTCCGAAATCCAGGAAACCTCGGCTGGATTGCGGACGAAACTTTTGGCGCTGAACTTTGACCTCGTCGGCAGTGCGACGCAGACTTCGCCGGCGGTCATCACCCTCGCGCTGCCGCCGGAATTGAATTCCGTGACCGTGGGCAAGCTGATGCAGGAAGCGGGCTTTCTGCTTAGTTCCAACAGCGAATATCTCCGGCGCGAAAATTGGATTCAGATTTGCCTCATGGGCGAGACCGCGCGCGAGAAAACGGACGCGCTCGTCAACGCTTTGGAGCGTGTCTGCCCGGAGGCGTCCCGCCCGAAACGCGGCAATGTTCCGCCGGAAAGCCTGGCGTTTCGCCATTTGCCTTGAAGGTCGCTGGTGCGCCGGGCAGATTGCGCTGCGATGAAATGTGTTTTCCCGTGCGCACGGTGGCTGGCGATTTGCCTTGGGATCGCTGTGTTGCCGTGCGCGGTGGCGCAGCCGTTGACCGCCCGCATCCACGATACGGGCTACGTGCGTCTCGCGGAATGGGCGCGCTGGCAGGGCTTGGGCTGGCGCTGGCTCAAACGCGACGAATCTTTCCAACTCACGAATCGGACGACGCGTTTGCAGTTCGCGGTGGATTCGCGTGAGGCCCGCGTCAACGGTCTGCAAGTCTGGTTGCTTTATCCGCTGGCGTCCCGCGCCGGCGACCTTTACATCTCGCAACTCGACGCCGATGCCACGTTTCGTCCGTTGCTCTCGCCCGCGCGCCAGGAACCGGGCAGGAAAATCAAGACCATCTGCCTCGACCCCGGGCACGGCGGCAAAGACCCCGGCAACCGGCTCCCGGGCCGGCAGGAGAAGGATTACACGTTGCGGCTGGCGTTCGAACTGCGCGATCAACTCAAGCAAACCGGCTTCAAAGTGGTGTTCACGCGTTCGAGCGATAAATTCATCGAGCTTTCCGATCGCCCGGAACTCGCGCGCCGCGCGGGCGCGGACCTGTTCGTGAGCCTGCACTTCAACGGGACCGAGGGAGGGCGCGCGGAGGCGCGCGGTTCGGAGGTCTATTGCCTGACGCCCGCCGGCGCGGCCTCCACCAACGCCCGCGGCGAAGGCGCGCGCACGGGTGCCTTCCCGGGCAATCGTGCCAATGGCAAGAACCTGTTGCTCGCGTATCAAATCCAGAAGTCGCTCGTCCGCACGCTGCAAAGTGACGATCGCGGCGTGCGCCGGGCGCGCTTTGAAGTGTTGCGCGGCGTGACCATGCCGGCGGTCCTGATCGAAGCCGGCTTTCTTTCGCATCCCGAAGAGGGGAAAAAGATTTTTACCGCCGAGTATCGCCGGCAGATGGCGCGCGCCATCACCGAGGGGATTCAGAGCTACAAGAAAGTGGTGGAGCGGTGAACCCTTTTTCTCTGAGAGCCTGTTTGAAAAGTGCGGCAACCGAATATCCTCCTCGTTCTCGTCGTCGTCCTCGTCCTCGAAACCGGCGCAAAATCGAGGACGAGGACGAGAACGACGACGAGGACGAGGACGAATCGGCACGACCGAGGTTGGGGTTTGCAAACCGGCGCTAAAAACGGAAACTAAACCTATGAGCATCGTCACCAAAACCGGCGACAAAGGCATGACGGCCCTGATGTATGGCCGGCGCGTCTCGAAATGTCATCCGCGCGTGGAAGCATACGGCTGCGTGGATGAATTGAACACCGCGCTCGGCCTGGCCCGTGCCACGGCGGATCAGGATTTCATCCGCAACAGCCTGCTCGTGATCCAGCGGGACCTCGTCACGCTCATGGGCGAGTTGGCAACGGCGGTGGAGGATTTGCCGCGCTTCATGAAGGACGGCTACACACTCGTCACCTCGCAGTTGACGCACAAACTCGACGCGTTAGTCCGGGAAGTCGAAGCGCAGAGCGTGTCCTTCAAAGGCTGGGCCACGCCCGGCGCGTGCCTGAGTTCCGCAGCGCTCGATGGGGCGCGAACGGTGTGCCGGCGGGCGGAGCGGCGTGTGTGCGCGTTGCAGGAGGCGGATCAACTGCAAAACTCCGAGATCATCATTTACCTCAATCGCCTGGCGGATTTGCTCTGGCTGCTGGCGCGGTGGGTGGAGACGAAGTCGGCGGGTCCCGCGTGAGCCAATCCGCGAAGGTAGCGGCGGGCGTCTCGCCTGCCGTAGAGGGCGGCATCCTGCCGTCCGGAATGGACGCCCGCCCTTTCCACGACACACGAAATTTCCGCCGCGCTGGTTGTATGCGT
>CAYHFK010000370.1:0-4330 GCA_964355895.1 uncultured Bifidobacterium sp.
AAACAACCTTACCAGCGGCCAGGTTTACCAGACCGTGCTCAACAACGAGCGGGAAGGGAAGTATCTCGGCAAGACGGTGCAGGTCATTCCGCACATCACCGACGAAATCAAACGCCGCATCCACGTCCTCGCTGCCGAGAGCAAGGCCGACGTGATCATCACGGAAATCGGTGGCACGACCGGCGACATCGAGGGCCTGCCGTTCCTCGAAGCCATCCGCGAGTTCGCGCTGGAAGCGGGCGTGGGCAACACCTGCTTTATTCACGTCACCTACGTCCCGTTCATCAAGGCTGCCGGCGAGCTCAAGACCAAACCCACCCAGCAATCCGTCGCCAAGCTGCGCGAGATCGGTATCACGCCGCACATCATTTGCTGTCGTTGTGAGAAGCCGCTCGACAAGGAACTGCGCCAGAAAATCTCGCTGTTTTGTAACGTCCCCGTCGAGGCCGTCATCGAGGAGAAGGACGTGGACCATTCGATCTACGAAGTCCCGCTCATGCTCCAGCGCGAGCGCACCGACGAACTCGTTTGCCACCTGCTGCACCTCGACACGCCGCTGCCCAACATGGCGCATTGGCAGGAGATCATCCGCAAACTCATCGCGCCGCAACACCGCGTGCGCGTGGGCGTCGTTGGCAAATACATCGGCTTGCAGGACGCCTACAAATCCGTTTACGAGGCGATCATTCACGGCGGCATTGGGAACGATTGCGGCGTGGAAATCGTGCAGGTGGATTCCGAGGAAATCGAAAAGGAAGGCGGCGAGAAGGTTTTGCTCGGCTTGGGCGGTATCCTCGTGCCCGGCGGTTTTGGCGAGCGCGGCATTGATGGGAAAATCAAGGCGGCCAGGTTCGCGCGCGAAAACAAAATCCCGTATCTCGGGCTTTGCCTTGGAATGCAAATCGCCACCATCGAATTAGCCCGCAACGTGCTTAAGCTCGAAAAGGCGCACTCCACCGAGTTTGACCCCGACACGCCGCATCCCGTAATCGCGCTGCTCGACGCCCAGAGGAAAGTGACGAAGAAGGGCGGTACGATGCGCCTCGGCGCGCAGCCGTGTCAGTTGGCCGTGGGTTCTCAGGCCGGCAAACTCTACGGCTCCTTCGTCGTCAACGAGCGCCACCGGCATCGCTTCGAGTTCAACAACGCCTACCGCGAAAAATTTGAGAAGGCGGGCTTCGTCTTCAGCGGCACCTCACCCGATGGGAAGCTCGTGGAAGTCATCGAACTCCCCGCCCATCCCTTTTACCTCGCGAGCCAGTTCCATCCCGAGTTTTTGAGCAAACCGCACCAGCCGCATCCGCTGTTCAAAGGCTTCATCGCCGCCGCGCACCTGCAGATTCACAAGAAGCCGCTGTGAGTTTATGGCCAAATGCCCGAACCGGAACTGCGGGCGACAAACCTCAAGCATGGGAATACGGAAATCTATGAAAAGCTGCGATACGCCGGCGCCAACGAATGACGACATTCTGCGCGAGTCGCCGGCGTTGGAGTTTCCCGATTGGAGCGGCATGTTGCCACATCGCACCCGCAAAACGTTCGAGCAAGCCGTGCGGTGGAATGAAGAGATGCTCGCCCTGTTTCCGCCGAAGAAACACTCCTCAAAGTTGGACGACGAACGTCGCTGCCACGCGGAGTTTGTTCTGTGATCTGTCTCTGGCTTCTGACCTCCGACTTCTGTTTTTTGACGTCTGCCTTCCGATCCACGGCTTCTGGCTTCGGTCCTTGAAACCAGCGGGAGCACCGCCGGTGGCTTGAAGTGGATTGTGGGAATGTATCCCGGGCTTGACGCCTCTGTCACCTATAGATTACACTGCGCCGGTGATCGAGAGGGAAATCAAGAAGCTGGAGCTTCAGAACGGACTCGTCCCGTTCGACGAATGGTTCGATTCCCTGCGCGACCATAGAATGCGGGCGGCGGTGGATGCCCGGCTGGCCCGGGTGCGGGCCGGGAATTTTGGCGATGCCAAATCTGTGGGCGGTGGCGTGTCCGAGTTGCGGATAAAGTTCGGCCCGGGACTGCGTGTTTATTATGGACTGCACGGCAAACAAATTGTGGTGTTGCTGGGTGGTGGCGACAAAGGCAGCCAGTCCCGCGACATCCGCCGCGCGCAACAGCACTGGCAACAATTCTTGAAATATGCGTCTGAAAAATTACAAAGCTGATCTGCACGAACGCCTGCGCGACCCTGAATACGCCGCCGAATATCTCGCGCAAGTGCTGGGGGAAAAGGACAGCGCCGCCTTTCTGATCGCGCTCAAGGACGTGGTTGAGGCCGGCGGTGGCGTGGGAACACTGGCCGGGCGCGTCGGGCTCAAACGCCCGAGCCTCTACAAAATTCTCTCCAAGAACGGCAATCCCACCTTGGAAACCTTGCAGGAAATTTTGAAACCCTTGGGCCTGCGCGTGTCCGTCGCTTTGGACGAAGCCGCCTGAACGATTGATCCCGATTAGACGCCAAGACATAGTGCGGCGGAGCCGCAACCAAAGTGGCGGAACACCGGGTGTTTCGGTTATCGTTTGGGCGATGAACACACAAACTTCTCCCACCGACTCCGGCGTCCCGCCGGCTTTTCTTAACCGATGCGGCGATTCGATTGCCGGCGTTTTGTCCGGCTTCGACCGCCTGCGCTTGCGCGGCACGTTGCGCCATCTCTTCCAGCCCACGGTCATGGAAGCCTATCTCAACGCCTGCCGCATCCTCATCAAAGACTTCGGCACGTTTGCCCAAGGGCTGACCGCTCGCATCAAAGCCGCCGCCTATGCCAGCGCCGAACACGCCGGACGCCCCTTCCGCTATCTGCCCAGCAGCCAGCTCAGCAAGGAAGCCCTCGCCCGCCAGATCGCCCGGGAGGACGGCGTGACCTCCGGCTTGATCGCCATCTTCAGCGCGCTGGAAAACTGTCTGTCCTACTCCGTGCGCGGCGACCGCCAGACCAAACATATCCACCTGGTTCTGGAACCCCGCAGATGTCTGCACCTCTACCACTACTTCCTCCACGAAGAACTGGGCCTGTGTCACGTCCGCGTGCAAACCTGGTTTCCCTTCACCGTGGACATTTGCCTCAACGGCCGCGACCGGCTCGCCCGCCAGATGGACGCGGCGGGTCTGGCCTACCGCCAGCGCGACAACTGCTTTGTCTGGGTCGAGAATGCGCTGCGCGCCCAAGCCCTGCTGGACCAACAACTGCGCACCGACTGGCCGCGCGTGCTGGGCCGCCTGCTCGATCAAGCCCATCCGTTGCACCAGGAGATTTGTCGCCCCATCGCGCAAACCTACTACTGGACGGCCAGCGCCAGCGAGTATGCCACCGACCTGATCTTCCGGGATGCGCCGCGTCTGGCCGCGCTCTATCCCCGACTGGTCCATCACGGCCTGCGCACCTTTGCCAGCCCCGACGTGATGCGTTTCCTGGGCCGGAACATCCCCACCACACGCGGACACGTCAACCCGAAGTTCACCGGCGAAGTCATCAGCGACCTCAAACACCGGCCCGAAGGCATCCGGGTCAAACATTCCGTCAACGGCAACTCGGTCAGCCACGTCGTTCCCGGCGAGGAAGCGCCCAGCCGCGCGACGTGGATTGTCCAGCCCGGCGACGTCATCACCTCCACCGTGCGCCCCATCCGCTGCCTGACGGGATTGATTGAGCCGGAACAGGCCGCGAACATCTGCTCCTCCGGCTTCGCCGTCCTTACGCCCAAGGGGATTCCGGGTGAACTGTTGTTCGCGTATCTCCGACTGCCCGTCATCTGCGAGTTGATGGATTTGCACACCACCGCCTCGATGTATCCTGCCATCTCCACCACCGACCTGATGCGCCTGCCCTTCCTCCTGCCCGACGACGCGACTATCAAAAAGGTGAAACAACAAATCACCGCCGCCCGCACCGCCCGCCGCGAGGCTCATGCGTTGTTGGAAAAAGCCAAGCAAGCCGTCGAGATCGCGATTGAAAAGAACGAGGCGGCGGGGATGGCGGGGTTACGAAGTTGACCAACCGATATTATGACCTACGCCGAAGCCATAAAGTTTCTCTACGGCCTGCAAGTGTTCGGCGCGAGGTTTGGGCTGGAAACCACGCGGTCGCTCGCCGCGCGCGCCGGCAATCCGCAGGACCGACTCCGTTTCATTCACGTCGCGGGCACGAACGGCAAGGGTTCGACCTGTGCGATCTTGGAAAGCATTTATCGCGCGGTGGGATTGCGCGTGGGCTTGTTTACTTCGCCGCATCTGGTTTCCTTTCGCGAGCGGATTCAGGTGAATCGCCAGTTGATCAGCGAAGCGGACGTGGTGCGGTTGGTGGCGGAAGTAGCGGCGGGCATCGTGCC
>CAYHFK010000371.1:0-4285 GCA_964355895.1 uncultured Bifidobacterium sp.
GTCCGCGAGTTGAGTGGCGGTGTGCCGGCCACCACGAACAACCGGATGGAAATGCAAGCGGCCATCGAAGCGTTGCGGGCTTTGCCGGAGCGGTGCAAGGTCGAACTCCTTACCGATTCGCAATATCTCCGCAAAGGCGTCTGCGAATGGCTCAAGGGTTGGAAGGCGCGCGGGTGGATAACCGCGGCGAAGCAGCCGGTGAAGAATCAGGATTTGTGGCAGCAACTGGACGCCTTGGTCGCGGGCCACACCATCCACTGGCGCTGGCTCAAGGGTCACGCCGGCCACCAACTCAACGAGCGCTGCGACCAGTTGGCCGGGGCGGAAATCGCCAAACTGCGCCAGCAATACCGCCCGCCCCAACTTACCGCCGCCCGGGAGCCGCTGGCCCCGGACAGCAGGCTCGTTCTCCAACAAGTCGACCTGTTCTAAAGCAAAACGCGCGGTGGTAATCCGCGCGCTCGCTGACAATGCTGAAAAACCCGTTTAGAACCGTTTGGTCAAGGTCAGCGCGAAGGTCTGGCCTTGGGCGCGGTCTTTCGCCATGAACTCATAGAGGTAGCGGAAGGAGACAAAGACCATTTGGTTCGGGAACGCCACGCTGATTTCCGGGCCGACGGCGGCCACGCGGTCGTGTGCCAGCGATCCGTTGACGTTGCCACCGGTCGTTTGTTGTTGATAGTAGCCCACCACGCCAATGTCATAAACCTTGGCGAGCGTCTTGCCGATGCCCCATTCGAGCGTGTAGGCCTGGCCGGGGGTGATGTTTGTATCGCGCTGCTCGGTGTTGAACTCGTAGCGGTTTAGCGCGGACACGCTCCAGGTTTTCGCCTGATCAATATACCAAGTGGCCCCAGCCGTAAGCATCGGCGTCCAATAGCCCGCGCCGGTCGGGGGCGAGGGCGGAGGCGCGGAGTCACCCGTCGGCGCCCAAAAGCCGGCGCCAAAAGAGAAATCAAAGCGCTGGATATGCCAGGACAACGTGCCCTCGGCGAAGACATCCCCAACGCCGAAGTTGTTGTCACGGCCTCCAGCCCGCACGTTCTGGTAAACCAGCGGGAGCAGCGCATCCACCCCCAGATAGCCGCCCAGCAACTTTGTATCGGTGATCCAGATGGCGCGTGGAACGTTCGCGTAGGTGAAGGCCTCAAAATTGGGCGGCCCGGTTCGGTTGCCTGCTGCGTCATTCAACCGGGTGGAATAATAGGCGTAGTTGTAGTCCCGCACGTAGAATCCTGGAGGCGGAAGCGACGCGCCCTTGAGGCCTTCAACGCCCGGAATGTAATGGGCCGTAGGTTGAGCTTGAAGCAACGCCGGCACGGCCAGCAGGCCGGCGGCGAACAGCAGACGAGTTGAACGAATGATTTTTTTCATGGTATGTGGGTTGGTGGTTGCGGGTTAAACGTCCTGGATCTTGCCGGACAGGTAGCTCTCGTAGGAACTCAGGTCGAGCAGGCCGTGCCCGGAAAGGTTGAACAGAATCACCCGCTTCTTCCCGGCCTCGCGCGCCGCGATCGCCTCCTGGATCACTGCGGCGATGGCGTGGGCCGATTCCGGGGCGGGGACGATCCCTTCGGTGCGCGCAAACAGGGTGCCCGCCTCGAAGACTTTGGTCTGGTGAATGGCCTGGGCTTCGATCAGCCCAAGTTTGTAGGCATGACTGACCATCGGGGCCATGCCGTGATAGCGCAGGCCGCCCGCGTGAATGGGCGGGGGCATAAATTTGTGACCCAGCGTGTACATCATCATCAGCGGCGTCGTCTCCGCCGTATCGCCGAAATCATAGCGCAGTTCGCCCGCGGTGAGGGAGGGGCAGGCGGAAGGTTCGACGGCGACAATCCGGTATTTCTTCCCTTCCTTGATTTTCCTCTGAATGAACGGGAAGGCAATACCGGCGAAGTTGCTGCCGCCGCCCGCGCAGCCAAAAATTGAGTCCGGCTCTTCCCCCGCCATCTCCATTTGCTTGATGGATTCCTGGCCGATGACGGTCTGGTGCAGGCAGACGTGGTTCAACACGCTACCGAGCGAATACTTGGTGTCGGGGTGTGTGACGGTGTCTTCAATCGCTTCACTGATGGCGATGCCCAAGCTGCCCTGACACTCCGGATCTTCGGCCAGCAATTTGCGGCCGTAGTTCGTCTGGTCGCTGGGACTCGGATGAACCGTGGCGCCCCAGGTGTGCATGAGCATGCGGCGATAGGGTTTTTGCTGGTAGCTCACTTTGACCATGTACACGTTGCATTCCAGCCCGAACAGTTTGCAAGCCAGCGCCAGCGAAGACCCCCACTGGCCCGCGCCGGTCTCGGTGGCCAGGCGTTTGGTGCCGGCGACCTTGTTGAAATAAGCCTGCGGGATCGAGGTGTTGACCTTGTGGCTGCCGGCGGGGCTGGCGCCTTCATACTTGTAGTAAATGTGCGCCGGCGTTTGCAGCGCCTGCTCCAACCGCACCGCGCGCAACAAGGGCGTGGGCCGCCAGAGCGCGTAGATGTCCCGCACCGGCTCGGGGACTTCCACCCAACGATCCGGACACATCTCCTGCATGACCAGATTTTCCGGGAAGAGGCCCATCATCAGGTCCGGCGTCACGGGCTGCTTGGTGCCTGGATGCAGCGGCATCGGCAACGGCTCGGGGAAATCTGCGTTGAGATTGTACCACTGCTTGGGAATGTCCGCCTGGGACAGCGTAAAACGTGTTGGTTGGCTCATAACGTGATTGGTGTTTAACGACACCATGATCAGCCATTCCTGGAAAAACAAGCTAACCTTGTTCTGCCAAAAGCTGTGCAGAACTTGCCTCGCCGATCAACGAATCACCGCCGCGAGCTTCTGCCGGAACTGCTCGACGACTTGGTCATGCGCGGCGTTGACTTCGGCATCGGTCAACGTCTTGTCCGCCGCGCGATAGGTGAACGCGTAGGCCAGGCTCTTCTGGCCTGCGGGCACGTTCTGACCGCGAAAGACATCGAACAAATCCACCGCCTCCAGATTCGCCGGCTTCGTTTGCTTTACGGTTTGCAAAACCACGTCGTGCGTCGTGGCTTCGGGCACAAGCATCGCCACGTCCCGGCGGATGCTGGGGAATTGGGGCAGGGGCTTGAACGACTTCGCCGGGTTCCGGCGGGCGAGCAGCAGATCCAGATTGAGCTCAGCCAAGAGCACCGCGTCGCGTAAATCATATTTCTTCGCAAGCGCCGGCAAGAGCTGGCCGATTTCACCGAAGGTTTGTTTGCCAAGCTGAATCGTGGCGGATTCCAGCAGGAGCGATGTGCTGTCGGCCCGGCGCGTGAACGTGAAGCCGCGCAAACCGAACTGTTCCAGGAATTCGTCGAGCACTCCTTTCAGATCGTACGCGTCGAACTTCGCATCCCGATCGTCGCCGCTCCAGAACGCGGAGTTGCGCTGGCCCGTCAACGCCACGGCGATGCGGCGTTCCTCCTTCGCCTGGCCGTTGGCTGGCGTGAACACGCGGCCCACTTCAAACAACGCCACGTCGTAATTCTTCCGGCTGACGTTGTGGCGCAGGGATTGAATCAAGCCGGGCAGCAAACTCGGCCGCAACACATCCATGTCCGAACTCAACGGATTGGCGAGCGCCACCAATTCGACATTCGGCATTCGGCATTCGGCATTCGCCACCAACGTCTGTCCCTGGGCTTCGTTTAACCCCAAGCCGCAGAGAATCCGGCGGGCTTCGGCAATTTGATCGTGGACGGCATCGTAATCATTCGCGCCAATTGCTCCGCGCGGCGGCGTGCTGGGAATTTTGTCCACGCCGTAAAGCCGACCGACTTCCTCGATCAAATCCACCTCGCGCTTCAGATCCACGCGCCAGGTCGGGATGCTGACCGTGCATTCGCCGGGCTGCTGTTCCACGACGGACAAACCGAGCTTGGTGAGAAAGGAAACCTGTTCCGCGTGTGAAATGCCGATGCCGAGCAGGTCTTTCGACTTGGAGAAATGTAACGTGACTTGTTTGGGTTGAACCGGCTTGGGGTAACAATCCACGACGCCTTCGGCCAACTGGCCGCCGGCGGTTTCCAAAATCAACTGCGCCGCGCGCTGGCTCGCCCAATCACAAATGCCCACGTCCGCGCCGCGCTCGAAGCGGTAGCTGGACTCACTACGGAGGCCGAGTTGTTTGCTCGTGCGGCGGATGTTCGTCGGATTGAAATACGCGCTTTCGATCAAAACGTCCACCGTCCGGTCGTTGATCTCGGTGTTCGCGCCGCCCATGACACCGGCGAGCGCAATGCCTTTGGTTTCGTCAGCGATCAGGAGCATTTCG
>CAYHFK010000372.1:0-4261 GCA_964355895.1 uncultured Bifidobacterium sp.
CGCAGTCGCGATGGTGGTGAAACCTGGACCATCGAGAACCCGGCGGAGCAGGGGACACTCATCCCGGCCGGCAAGGCCCTGCATGGGATTGCACCACCGGGCCTGAAGGAAAAACCGTGGACGGATTGCCCCGGCGGAATCGATTTCACGCATCCCGACTTTGCGATGACGCTCCGCATGACCGCCGTGGACACCGGTCCTTCGCGGTTTTACTACTCCACCGACCGCGGCCATCAATGGGCCGGTCCGTTTCGCCTCCCGTTGTTTGGACAGCAAGGCATCGCCGCGCGCACGGACTACCTCGTCAATGGGCCGAGCGATTGCCTGGTGGTCCTGACTGCCTCAAAACCAGATGGCAGAGAGGGGCGACCCTTCTGTGCCCGCACGATGGACGGCGGGCGTACTTGGAAATTTGTCTCTTGGATCAACGAAAATCCGCAGGGTTATGCCATCATGCCTTCGACCGTGCGCTTGGGGGATCGGGAGTTGCTCACGGCTATTCGTTGCCGCGACGAAGCGAAGGCCTGGATCGAAACGTATCGTTCGCTCGACAACGGCCAGCACTGGAAACTGGACACGATGCCCGCGCCCGATCTCGGCACGGGCAACGCTCCGAGCATGGTCCGGTTAAAGGATGGCCGCGTCTGCCTCACCTACGGTCATCGGGCGGCCCCGTTTGGTATTCGCGCCCGCTTGAGTAGTGATGGTGGAAGGACGTGGAAACCGGAAATCATTCTGCGGGCCGACGGCGGAGGGACGGACATCGGCTACCCGCGCACCGTGCAGCGACCGGATGGCAAGATCGTCACCATTTATTATTTCCACGACCAGCCCAAGGGCGATCGTTACATCGCGGCGACCATCTGGGCGCCGAATTGAATCATCGAGCCATGAACCTCAACGATTTCCCGCCGGACGCATGAAAGCGATCCTTCCTCTCCGCGGCATCGTGGCGGTGTTGAATCCACGGTCGTCATCCGTTGCGCTTTTGATCTGCTTGGTCGCCGGCCAGTTGCCAGCGATGGCCGGCAGCGCGGTCCGGACAAACCGCTTCGCCGCCACTAGTTCCAGCGAGGCCGGGCTTTGGCAAAAGCAAGCGCGCGCAAAACTCTTTGAACTGATGATGGGTGGCGCCAAACCAAAGCGTTTGCCGCTCGACGCCAGAATCCTCCAGCGCATCGAAGTGCCGGCGGGCGGCTATGTCCTCGAAGAAGTGTCGTTGCAGAGCCTCCCAGACCGCCGCGTGCATGCCTGGCTCGCCGTGCCCAGGAATCCACCGGGCAAAGTCGGGGCTGTGCTCGCGTTGCACGGTCATGGCGGCACCGGCGGTGAAACCGTGCGCGGCGAAGGGCTGTATTGGTATGGGCGCGCGCTCGCCGAAATGGGCTGCGTGATCATCTCGCCGGACATCGGCCAGCACGAGTTGCAGCACACCAACTGGACACTCATGGGCGAACGCACGTGGGATGCGTTGCGCTGCCTGGACTATCTCGAATCCCGGCCCGAAGTAGATCCGGCGCGTTTCGCGGTGGCGGGGCTTTCGCTCGGCGGCGAAACCACGATGTACATCGCCGCGCTGGATGAACGAATCCTGGCCGCGTGCAGCAGCGGCTGGCTGACCACCGTGGCCAACATGAAGAACGGACATTGCCCGTGCTTCAATTTCCCCGGCTTGGAAGAGAACTTCGACTTCTCGGACATCTTCGCCTGCGTGGCGCCGCGTCCGCTCGTCCTGGAAATCGGCGAAAAAGAAAAAGCGCCGGGCGGCTTTCCCGTTGCGATTGCGCGCGGAGCATTTACCGAGATCCGGGCCGCCTATCGCGTGTTCGGCGCCGAAACGAACGCGCTCCTCGACGTGCATCCCGGCGGCCACGTTTTTCACGGTGAACATTTCTGGAATCCGCTGCATCAGAAAATCGGCGCAGCGCGGCGGCGGGCGGCGGAAAATCCGTCCGCGCCGAACACGGTCCGGCCCAAATCGGCGCTGAAGGAAGCCTTCCCCGAAATGCGCGCGGGCTGGGATCGCGAGCCGCCAATTTCAACCAGCGCTTCGCCGAAGGACCGCTTCTTCTATCAGGCCGAACACAACGCCCGGCAGGCGGCGGAGGCGTTTTATCGCTCCCATCGCTACGTGGCGGGCTGGCTCGCCCACGCGGATCCGGCCACGGGTTTGATCCCGCGCAACCTCCGGGAGAGCCGCGACTATTGGAACGGGCGCGACTCGGCGGCGGACAATTATCCCTTCATGGTCCTCACCGCGTCGCTGACCGACCGGCCGCTCATGGAGGGCCGGTTGCTCGACATGCTTCACACCGAAGAGCGCCTCACCGCCCGCGTGGACCGGTTGACCGATGATTACTCGTTCTCGAAAAAAGGCTGGCGGCGCGAAACGCTGAACCTGGACGCAATTATTTTCGACAGCGCCGAGTACGTGAAGGACGGTCTGATTCCGCTGACCGAATGGCTCGGCCCCAGCCCGTGGTCGAAGCGGATGACCGGCCTGGTTGACGATATTTGGAAGAACGCCCGGATCGAAACGCCGTTCGGCCTGCTTCCGACCTTGAACTTCGAGGTCAACGGCGATCTGCTTCAGGCCGGCGCGCGAATGTATTGGTTCACCGGCGACCGGAAGTATCTCGATTGGACTCTGCGCCTGGGCGACTATTTTTTGCTCGGCACGAACCACCCGACCCGCGACCTGGATAAACTTCGCCTGCGCGATCACGGCTGCGAAGTCATCAACGGCCTGGCCGAACTTTACGTGGCGACCAAACACGCCCGTCCGGAAAAAGCGGCGGCCTATCAGCAGCCGATCCATGAAATGTTCGATCGCATCCTCGCGGCGGGCCGCAATGAACACGGGATGCTCTACGATTGGATTAAACCGAAGACCGGCGAACACAGCCCGGGACTTTGCGATACGTGGGGCTACGACTTCGACGGATTCTACACGGTGTATCTCCTGGATCAGACCGCTGCGTATCGTGACGCCGCGCGAAAGGCTTTGGGAAACCTGGAAACCTTCTACTCCAACTACGACTGGGAAAACCAGAGTGCCGACGGTTACGCGGACTCCATCGAAGGCGCGATCAACCTCCATAATCGCGAACCCATCGCCTCGACCGCCCGGTGGATTGACAGCGAGATGCGGGTGATGTGGGCCAAGCAGCAGCCCGATGGTGTCATCGAAGGCTGGCACGGCGACGGCAACTTCGCCCGCACCTCGATCATGTATGCGCTTTGGAAAACCCAGGGCCTGCATGTCGAACCATGGCGTGCCGATGTGCGCGTTGGTGCGGTGCTGGAAGGCGGCACGCTCTACGTGTCGCTCGCCGCCGACCAACCGTGGCAGGGGCGCATCTTCTTCGACCGCCCGCGCCACAAGGATTACCTGCACCTGCCTCTCGACTATCCGCGCATCAACCAGTTCGCCGAATGGTTCACGGTCGAGACCGGCTCACGCTACCACGTCAAAATCGGCGACTTGCGCCCACGGAAATCAAGCGGTCAAGACTTGACCCGTGGACTGCCTATTCAAATCGGTGCCGCTGGTGTTGTGCTCGTCGAAGTCGAGCCGGCACGCCCGGCAAAAAGTAAAATGGAAACCGTAAAATGAATTCGTTATCACGCGCCATCTACCGCACTGACGCATGAAGGAATGCCTCCTCTCTGCGCGGCATCGTGACGGTATTGAACACACCGTTCACGGCCCCGACGAATTGGACGCGGGCGCGTTGCGACGGCATTTGCGCGTGGCGCTGGCTGCGGGCGTCGCCGGTTTCCTGGCTCCCGCCATGGCCAGCGAGGTGGACAAACTCACCCCCGCCGAGCGCGATTTGTTTGTGGGCACAGTGCTGGAGGAAGCGAGGGGCCGCGACGTCGTCATCGGCGGCGCATCGGCCGCGACGTCAGCGGAGCGCGTCCGTCTGGCCCGCCGACTCGTGGTGGCATCTAGCTTTTTGTGAGCGAAGTCGAGCCACGCGGGGCGCTCGTGGCGGAGATTCATTGGGTATCGGGCCGCTGCGTCATACGCACGGCGTTCACAAATTTCCCCAGCCGCCCGGTATCCGCCGCGCCTTCCGCTTCGAGCCGTTCATAGCTCGGATGTCCAAAGATCGGGGATTGAATCCCGCTCGCGGCGCCGGTTTCGCCGACGAGGTCCTTCAATGCTCCGGCGGCGGCGGCCACCAGTCCATTCATCTGATCCAACTCCGCTCGCAGCGCGGTCACCGAACGGCCCGGCCAGTAATCGCCTTCGTCG
>CAYHFK010000373.1:0-4247 GCA_964355895.1 uncultured Bifidobacterium sp.
GGGCGGCCGGGGTGAGGCTTGGGAAAGCGTGTGGGTCAGGGAGGACCCCGGCATGGGTCCCGGGCGGCGGGACGCGCGCCCCCTACGGCGGGCGAGACGCCCGCCACTACCTTTCCCCGGCTGCCGCTTGCATCTTGTCCCCGCCGGCCCTTGTGATAAACTGTCCGGGTGCAAAAGAAGTTGTTGGTCATTTTGTGGCTCGGGTGGTTCAACGTGGCCGCCCACGCGCAATCCAGCGCCTTCACGTATCAAGGCCGGTTGAATCTCGCCGGCACGCCGGCCACGGGACTGTTCGATTTGCAATTCAGCCTGTTTAACGCACCGACGGCGGGCACCCAATACGGCCTCACCATCACGAATCTGGCCGCGCCCGTGACCAACGGATTGTTCACCGCAACGCTGGATTTTGGCGGTGCGGTTTTCAGCGGCAGCGGGCGCTGGCTGGAAATCGCCGTCCACGGACCGGGCGACACGAACTACACCACGCTCACGCCGCGTCAGGCTTTGACCTCCACGCCTTACGCCATCCGCGCGGCCAACTTCAGCGGCACCCTCGCGGCCACCAATCTCACCGGCAAAATCCCCGACGCCCAACTTTCCACCAACGTCGCTTTGCTGAATAGTAATGCGGTTTTTACCGGCAGTGTCACCGCTTCCAACTTCATCGGCAACGGCATCGGCCTCACGAATCTCTCCGCCACGAACCTCACCGGCACGGTGCCGGACGCGCGGCTTTCGACGAATATCGCCCGGCTCAACAGCAACGCGATCTTCGGCGGCAGTCTCACCGCCACGCAATTCAACGGCAACGGCACGGGCCTGACGAACGTGCCGGGCCGAATCTTTGAAGTCATCCCCACGGCCGCGAACATCCAGGCCCTAGCGAACACGGGTTATCTCGCCACCAACCCCGTAGCCGCCGTCGTCGTCACCTTGCCGGCCACTGCCAACATCCGTGTGGGCGAAACCGTGCGGGTCTCCGGCAGCGGCGCCGGCGGCTGGGTCGTGGCGCAGAACGCCGGTCAGGTCGTCCTCGTCGGCACGTTGCTGGACAGCCTCGGCCAGAATTGGACGTTGCGGGACAGCAGCCGCGCCTGGCGTGGGGTAGCCGCGTCCGCCGACGGCAGCAAACTGGTGGCGGTGGTCAACGCCGGAAACATTTACACCTCCACCGACTACGGCGCGAGCTGGACGCCGCGGGCCACCGTGCAAAACTGGCGGGCGGTGGCTTCCTCCGGCGACGGGGTGAAACTGGTCGCCGTGGTGAACGGCAGTTTTGCCTACAACTCCGCCGACTCGGGCGTGAGTTGGACAGCGCGTTCCCCGGCGGTGAACTGGACCTCTGTGGCTGCGTCGTTGGACGGCGCGAAATTCGTGGCGTGCGCCGGCAGCGGATTGATCTACACCTCGACCGACTCCGGCGTGAGTTGGACGGCGCGCACGGTTGGCAACGCGAACTGGGTTGCCGTCGCCTCGTCCGCCAATGGCACGAATCTCGTGGCGGCGCTGCAAGGCGGCCAACTTTACACCTCATCCAACGCCGGGGGGACGTGGCTCCCGCGGGACAGCAATCGCAGTTGGATTGCCCTCGCGTCTTCCGCCGATGGCAGCCGACTGGCCGCCGCCGTCAACCCCGGCGGGTTGATTTATGTGTCCACCGATTTCGGCGCGAGCTGGATCGCCACCAGCGCCCCCAGCGCGTCATGGACGGCCCTCGCCGCCGCCGCCGATGGCGCGCAACTGGCAGCGGTGTTCCACCTCGGTGGCCTGTACCTCTCCGAGGATTCGGGGCTGACGTGGGTGCAACGCGCGGGGCTGCCGAGTTCGGTGGGCTGGACCGGCGTCACCATGTCATCGGATGCCAGCACGCTCGTGGCGGTGGGCAACCCCAGTCAGATTTACGTCTCGTCGCAAGCCACCACCACGGCGGGCACCGCCGGCTCCCTCCGCGGCGCGCGCCTCTCCGCCGTCGAACTCATCCACTGCGGCAACGGCGTGTTCATGCCCATCACCAGCCAGGGCACGGTGCGGGCGCAATAAGTGCCGGTTTGAAAACCAGCAATAGCGACTTCGTCCTCCTTCTCGTCCTCGTCTTCGTCCTCGAAGTCCCTCAAAGAATCGAGGACGAGGACGAGAACGACGACGAGGAGGAGCGGTCGCTTGCTGGTTTTCAAACCGCCGCTAACCGGGCGACCATCAATAAGCGGATTCGCCCCAACGCAAGTCCCCCATCAGTCCGTGCGACGCTGGCGGAATTTGTCGAGGCCGACGGCGAGGATGATGACCAGGCCGATGATGATTTCCTGCATGTAGGTCGGCCAACCGCTCTGGTTGGAGCCATTGCGCAACACGGCCATGATCAGCGCGCCGATCATTGAACCCAGAATGCTGCCGCTGCCGCCGTTCAAGCTCGCCCCGCCAATCACCACCGCCGCGATCACATCAAGCTCCAGACCAATCGCCACCGAAGGATCCCCCTGCGTCAGCCGCGAAAGTTGCATCAGCCCGCCCAGACCGAAAAATAATCCGGCCAACCCATAGATCAACGCCTTGTGCCACCGCACGCGAATGCCGGAGAGCCGCGCGGCGGTTTCGTTCGAGCCGACGGCGAAGATGTAGCGGCCGAAAACCGTTTGCCGCATCACGATGGCCATGGTCACCGCGAGCGCGATGGCAATCCACACGCCCCAAGGCAGGGGCAACAGCTGATCCGGCGCTTCGAGCGCCATGATTTTGTTCAGGGGCGATTCGGGATAATTCACGGCCTGATTGGCCGCGAGCCACTTCGCCGAGCCCCGCGCCACCCCCATCATGCCGAGCGTGACGATGAATGGCAGCATGCGAAAACCCGCGATGATCGAGCCGTTGACTAAACCGATCAAACCACCCGCCCCCACCGTGAGCAAGACGACCAGCCACGGCGGAACATTTTTCAAAGCCAGCGTCGCCCCCAGCACACCCGTCAGCGCCACCACCGAACCGACGCTCAGGTCAATCCCCGCGCTCACGATGATCATCGTCATGCCCAACCCGCAGATCGCGACGATGACGGTTTGCGTGAGGATGATTTTGAAGTTCGCGCCGGTGAGAAAGTAGGGGCGCACCTCGCTGTTGGCGCAGAACACCCCCACCACAAACAGCAGACCCAGGAGCGGACCAAAGAAATTGATCAGCTTCGCGAACTGTTGACGACGATTCACCACAGCGCAGCTTAGTTGAGAAATGGGTCGCGGGGCGGGTTGAACCAATCCCGGCGGCGAAATGTCGTAGTCATGGCGTCAGGCTAGGAATTCGCGCGCGGCGGTTCAATCCTTTTGGTGCCGTCAATTTGCGGGCGCCCGCATGCGGCCCCAACCACGGTGGCGGATCAACCTGCCCCGCCGCCGCGATTCTTCGCCGCAGATTACAATTGAGCCGGCGCGGACGAGTCTGTATTCTGGGTGAGTCATGCGCGAGTAGCTCAATTGGATAGAGCGTTGGCCTCCGAAGCCGAAGGTTGCGGGTTCAACTCCCACCTCGCGCACCATTTCAAACCAATCAATTCATCCGTTGCATGGCCCAGCGCCATTGACCTGAAAATGAAAACACTTCTCCCTTGGCTCATCGCCGTGCTGGCATTGGGTGTCGCCGGGGTGCTTTACCAGAGCACCAATTCCAAATCCGTTGAACTCGCGAAACTTCAGTCCGAAGTTCAGGAGTTGGAAACCTTGCGCACCGAGAATGCCGGGTTGAAAAGTCAGCAAGTGCCCGCCGAGGAATTAGCCCGGCTCCGCAAGGACAACCTGGATTTGCTGCGGCTCCGTAACGAAATCCGCCAGGCGCGCGATGACAAAAAGCAGCTCGCGCAACAAGCGCAGTCGGCCTTGAGCGAGGTGCAACGGGCGCAAGCCCAAGCCCAGGCCGCGCAGGTGCAGGTGCAGTCATTGAGCACTAATCTCCAGGCCGCCCAGGCTTTGTCGGCGGCGCAACAAGCCTTCGCCACGCGGTATGGTTTGGAGGTAACGCCCAAGCAACAAGCGGCCAACGCCTGCATCAATGCCCTCCGGCAACTGGACGCCGCCAAACAACAGTGGGCGCTGGAAAACAAGAAAACTGAGGACGCGACGCCGACCACCCAAGACATCACGCCCTATTTGAAGGGCAACGTCATCCCCGCCTGTCCGAGCGGCGGCAAATACACCTTCGGTACCGTCAACGTCGTGCCCACCTGCTCCATCGCCAGCCACACTCTGTCGCAACAATAGCCG
>CAYHFK010000374.1:0-4195 GCA_964355895.1 uncultured Bifidobacterium sp.
GGGAGAAACGAAACTCAAATTTCCGCATGAGCACGCCCGCCACCCATTTCAACGAAGACGCCCGGCGGGTTGCGCCGGACTTGCGGCATCGTGGCATCATCCAGACGGCGATGGGCAAATACGAGGTCGTCCGCGACCAGCGCAAGCTGTGGTTTCAGGACTGGCAGGGCGCGCGGACGCTCGCGGCGCGCACCAAGTTCGACGCCGTTAATCACCTCGACCAGCATCTCGAACAGTTCGCCCGCCGGCTCGAATCGCGCGGCTCGAAGGTGCATTGGGCGAGCAACGCGCAGCAGGGCCGCGACATCATCCTCGGCATCCTGCGCGAGAAGAACGCGAAGGTCATCGTCAAATCCAAGGCGATGACTTCCGAGGAAATCCACCTCAACGACGCGATGGAGCACGCGGGCTACGAAGTCGTAGAGTCCGACCTCGGCGAATTCATCGTCCAACTCCGGCAGGAGCCGCCGTATCACCTCGTCTTCCCCGCGATGCATCTGACGCGCGGCGAGATCAAGCAGACCTTTCAGGCGAAACTCAACGATGCCCCGTCCGACGAACCCGAGGACCTCACAATGGTGGCGCGGCGGGTGATGCGGCAGAAATATCTCCAGGCCGACGTCGGCATCACCGGCGCGAACTTCTGCATTGCCGAGACGGGCATGATTTCGATCACGGAAAACGAAGGGAACGCGCGGCTCACGGCAGCGTTGCCCAAAACGATGATCACGCTCGTCGGCATCGAGAAAGTGCTGCCGCGCCTCGACGACCTTGCCTTGTTCCTGCCGATGCTCGCCGTCATGGGTACCGGCCAGCCGATTACGTGTTACAACACGATGTATGGGGGGCCGCGGCAGCCCGGCGAAGCCGACGGGCCGGAGGAATATCACGTGGTGCTGCTCGACAACCAGCGCACGACGCTGCTCGCCGACGCCGAGCAACGCGACTCGCTCGGGTGCATCCGTTGCGGCGCGTGTCTGAACGTCTGCCCGATCTTCCGCAACGTTGGCGGACACACCTACGGCACGGTCTATGGCGGGCCGATTGGCTCGGTCATCACGCCGCATCTGCGCGGTTTGCAGGATTGGAAGCATCTCAGCTACGCGTCGTCGCTCTGCGGCGCCTGCACGGAAACGTGCCCGGTGAAGATTGATCTGCACCATCACCTGTTGCAGAACCGGCGGAATGGTTCGCAACAGAAACCGAGTTGGTGGCAGAAGCTCGCGTTCAAAATCTTCGCGCCGATAGCGAACAAGCCCAACCTGTGGGCGCTGACGACGAAGCTGGGGCGTTTCGGGCAAAGATTTCACGGTCTGGTCAAGGGGAGCGCGATTGACCCGGCACAGGCCTGGACCAAGACGCGCGACCTGCCGCCGATTGCCAGGCAAAGCTTCAAGGAATGGTGGAAGGAGCAGAAAGAGAACTGAAGTATGGGGATTCTAGCAAAGATTTTCGGCGCAGTTTCTCGTGAGGAAATGGACGGCATTTCTCTGAGCTTGTCAGAACCGTTCTGGGAGTTGGATGGCGAAACTGACTTTCCGCGTCTGTTCACAGGACTTGTCGCTTTGCTTCCTGAGAATTCGATTCTTTATTTTGAAGGCGGTTCGCCGACAGAAAAACTTCAGGACTTTCTACGGAATAAATCCGTACCGGAGAGGGCTCGTGTTGCTTATGGAACGATTTGGCCGCGCCCTAAAACTTTTCATGTGCCAGCCTCTGCCGAGAACCTGCGGAAGCTTGCTGAATTGATGACCTCACGGGCCTATCCTGAACTAGCAGTTCATTTTCATGTTTATCGTGAAGGAAAAGTGATTTTAGAATGGCATGATGCATTTACCCAACCAATGCTGGTTTCCAGTGAATTCAGCGCAGAAGCAGTTCAGCAATTTTGTAGTTTAGTTGGAATGAAGCCGTGTTTGAAAGAGGCTGAACCCAAAAAGTAATGAGCGAGCGCGGAAATATTTTCACCCGCATCCGCGAGGCGCTGACCGTCGAGGCGCACGCGCACCATGGAACGGGTTTGCCGACGCTGGAAGATCATCGCCGCGTGATGCCGCCCGTCGGTGCGACGATGGACGAACAGTTCGCGCTGTTTGCCAGGAACGCCAGCGACCTGCGCGCGACGTTCAAGCTGGTCAAGGACGCCAATGAACTCACCGCCGAGTTGCGCGCCTTGCGGGACACTGAAAAGTGGCAACGCGTGGCAACACACAAGAGCCAGTTCGCGCAAGCTCAGGCCGCCGGACTGGGATTGCCGACCCTCGTCACTGACGATGGCTACGATAAACACGAATTGGAGCAATGCGACGTTGGTATCTCCGAGTGTGACGCGCTCATCGCCCAGACTGGCACGGTTTTGGTGACGAGCAAAACTGCCGGCGGCCGAGCGCTATCGTGCCTGCCGCCGCATCACGTCGTCATTGCCCGCCGCGAACAACTGGTGGCGGATTTGCCGGCGGCCTTTGCCCTCGTCAAGCAGCGGCACGGCGCGAAGTATCCGAGCATGATTTCGTTCATTACCGGCCCGAGCCGCACCGGCGACATTGAGCGCATCCTGGTGCTTGGGGCGCATGGGCCAAAGAAACTGACAATATTCTGTCTTTAACCCGGAGCGATCCTAGAATCGAAACATGAATCTGGCCGAGCAAGTCCGACAGGCCGGCGTGGTCGGGGCCGGGGGCGGCGGTTTCCCGACGCACGTCAAGCTCGTCGCGAAGGCGGACACGGTCATTGCCAATGGCGCCGAGTGCGAACCACTTTTACACAAAGACGCGGTCATCATGGAAGCGCATGCCACCGAGCTGGTGCGCGGCCTGCAACTCGCGATGGAGGCGGTCGGGGCCAAAGACGGGGTCATCGGCATCAAAGGCAAGAAGAAACACGCGGTCGAAGCCGTCACCGCCGCGTGCCGCGGCACGCAGGTGCGCGTGCAGTTGCTCGGCGATTATTATCCGGCGGGGGACGAATATGATTTGGTGTTCACCGTGACGGGCCGCCTGATTCCGCCGGGGGGAATTCCGATCAACATCGGCGTCGTGGTCAACAATGTTGAAACCTTCGTGAACATCGCCGCCGCGTCCGACGGGAGGCCCGTCACGCACAAGATGCTCACCATCGCGGGCGCGGTGAAATCACCGGTGACGTTGCGGGTGCCGATTGGCACATCGTATCGCGATTGCCTTGCGGCGGCGGGCGGGTTGACGACGGATGATCCCGTGTTGTGCCTCGGCGGCCTGATGATGGGCCAGACGACTGACGACCTCGACACCCCGATCACGAAGATTGCCACGGGCGTGGTGATCCTGCCGCGCACCCATCACACCATCGAGCGCAAGCTCAAGCCGGCCAAAGTGCAGGCCAAGATTGGCAAGTCCGCGTGCGACCAATGCCGTTACTGCACGGAGTATTGCCCGCGCTTCCTGCTGGGTTACGCCGTCGAGCCGCACCAGGTCATGCGCAGCCTGGCCTTCACGGCCACGGGCGCGGATTATTTCAACCAATGGGCGGCGATGTGTTGCGCCTGCGGACTTTGCACGCTGTATGCCTGCCCGGAGGAGCTTTATCCCAAGGAAGCCTGCGACGACGCGAAGGCCGTGATGCGCGCCCAGGCCGTCAAATGGACCGGGCCGATGAATCCCAAGCCCCACCCGATGCACGACGGCCGCCGCGTCCCGATCAAATCGCTCACGCGGAAAATGCACGTGGAGGATTACGATTTGCCCGCGCCGTTGAGCGCGGAAATAATTTCACCGAACCGGCTGGTGCTGCCGCTCAAGCAAAGCGCGGGCACGCCGTGTGTGCCAAAAGTAAAAACGGGCGAACGGGTGACCGCCGGTCAGGTCATCGGGGAGCCGGTGTCGAATGCACTCGGAGCAATTTTGCACGCGCCGATGGCGGGCACGGTGCGCGCAGTGAATGAACAACAGATTATTTTGGAGCGATGATGTGATAAGAACGCGCAGTGAATATCGCTCGGCACGCTCGCCCTCACCCCGGCCCTCTCCCCCGGGGAGAGATTCCACGGCCCGAGAACAACCGCGATTTGGGCCCCTGAACCGGAATAAACCAAGCTGGATCGCGCCAGCGTCTTGGAGTGCGCCCGTCCTCTGGCGCTGTGGAAGTCGTGGGGAGTCGAAAGCGCCAGAGGACTGGCGCACTCCAAGACCTTGCGGCGGTACGAACGGTTCATGGATAG
>CAYHFK010000375.1:0-4123 GCA_964355895.1 uncultured Bifidobacterium sp.
AGCCCATGCTCAATCGCGTCGAACACGGCATCCGTTGCTACGACCCGTGCCTGAGCTGCTCCACCCACGCCGTCGGCCAGATGCCGTTGCACGTCCGCTTGATCGGGCCGGATGGCGCGGTGCTGAACGAAGTGACGCGCGGCTAATCTTGGTAGGGCTGCGCTGCCGCGCAGCCCAAATGTCAGGGACGAGCAGCAACTCGTCCCTATCGAAAGATGAAAACCTCAAACTTCCTCGTCATCGGCTACGGCAACACCCTGCGCGGCGACGACGGCGTCGGCCCGCGCGTGGCCGAAGCGGTGGGTGCGCTCCGCCTGCCCGGTGTCCGCACGCTGATCTGCCAGCAACTCTCGCCTGAGCATGCCGATCCCATTTCGCAGGCGGACGCGGTTGTCTTCGTAGATGCTGCCGTGGACGCGCCAAAGGAAGTCCAACTGCGCCCGCTCGAACCCAACGATTCCTCGCAACTCATGGCCCACGCCGCCGACCCGCGCACGATGCTCGCGCTCGCCCGCGACGTCTTCGGCCACGCCCCCAAAGCCTGGTGGCTCACGATCCCCGCCGTGCAGATGGAATTCGGCGAGGACTTGTCCCCGGAAACCAAGCGCGGGATGAACGACGCCGTCGGGAGAATCATCCAGCTCGCCGATGCGCGTTGCTGACCCGACGCAACAACCGCGTTGCTGCCGCTTCGTTTCGGGCGGCCCGCCGCAAGGCGCATTCCCAAATCCGCACCACCCGCCAGCCGGCACGACGCAACGTGCGGTTCACAATCCGGTCGCGAGCTTTGTTACGAGCGAGCTTCTTGCGCCAGAATGCGCGATTCGTTGCGGGCTTCGTGGCGTGCCTGGGACAGCCGTGCCAGAAACAACCGTCCACAAAAAGTGCGAGCCGCGCCTGCCTGAACACGAAGTCTGGCTTGCCGAACAAGGGCTGATTGCGCCGCCAGCCGGTGATGCGATGCCGCCGGAGCAACCGCACCAGCGCCAGTTCCGTGGCCTTGTTCCCGCGCCCGCGAATCCGCGACATCACTTCCGACCGCTTCGCCTTGGTGAAAACGTCTGCCATTTTTTGTTAACCGCAGATTACGCAGATGGGCGCAGATTCAATTGCCGCAAGAGAGCGCAGAGAACGCACAATCGCTTCACCCTCTCCGCCTCGGTCGGGGAGGGAATAGCGATCGGCGCTCGCGTGAAGTAGGATGTCTGCCGTGCCACCGCGCCGCAGTGGACTTCATTTCCGGACGCACCGTAAACCAAGCGCGCGAATACTTCGGCGACGGCGGAGGGTTTCTCCCTCTCCCCGGGGGAGAGAGCCGGGGTGAGAGCGAGCGTTCCACCAAACCGCTCCGGAACTTTCATCCGTCTATGCGCTACCGACCGAAAACAGCCGAGAACCAAAAAACAACGGTACCATCTGCGCACTTATTTATGCTTGGGGCTTGGAGCTTTCCGATTTCAATCCGATTTCAATCCTGCTTGGCACTCCCGGCCCCGGCTGTTTAACTGCGCGCCTTGAATTCGTGGATTCATCAGATTGAAAGCACCGGCGCGTTGGCGCCGTGGGCATTCCTCGGCCTGTTCATCGCCGCATCGCTGCTGATGATCTGGCGGCTGGAGGCGATGAGCGACGGCGGCTTCGAGGGCACGGTGCTGGGCACGCTCATCATGCCGTATTGCTCCGGCATCGGGAATCTGATCTTCGCCTTCCTGCTTGCGCATAAAGGCGGGCCCGGCGAAGACGTGATGACCAACGCCCTCGTCAACAACGTAACGAACCTGACCCTGCTCATCGGCCTGCCCGCGATTTTCTGGCAGGCGAAAACGTCGGCTGCCCCAAAAGGAAAACCAAAAAAGGGCGGCGGCCAGTCGGCGGATCACCTTCATCGCCTCGCGATGCTGCTCACGCTCACGGCGGTGCTCTTCTTCACCGGCGCGGTCTGGGCCCTGGGCCGGGACGGGCGTTTGACCTTCAACGACGGGCTGGTCCTCGTGGGTTTGTTTTTGTTCTGGCAATGCTTCCACGTTTTCGAGGTACTGAAGACCAATGCGCGGCAAGGGAAGTCCTTGGGTTGGAAACTGCCTTTAAATCTGGCGTTGCTCGGCGTGGGCGCTTACGCGACTTATGTGAGCATTGACTGGCTGATAACGTGGCTCGCGAACAGCCACAGCGGATTCATCAGCGCGAAGAATCTCGGCTGGTTGAGCGGCTGGTTGATGGTGCTGCCGAACGCGATTCTCGCGCTCTACTACGGCTGGCGCCGAAAGCCGGAAGTCGTTTACACGTCTCAGGTCGGCGACGGTCACATCTGCCTGCCCCTGTGCGTCGGCATCTTCGCACTGCATCATACGCTCAAGCTGCCGGACTTTTTTCTAACCGGCGTCTATGTCATCGGCGGCGCGACGGTCATTCACCTGCTGTTCGTCGGCGTCATGGGACGCCTGCCCCGGCTCATGGGTTTTGCGCTCGTGGCGGCGTACGGATTTTTTCTGAAACAGGGTTTGCTGCGCTGAATCTTAGAGCCGGTTTGAAAACTCCACCGAAACGCCGCGTGAGGGCACGCGGCCTACAGGAAATCGCCGAATCCACCCTCCGTTGTAGTCCCCTGACCGGGCGGGTTTTCAAACAACCTCTTACACCGCGCCGGCAAGCGAACCGGCACACACGCGCTCGCTCAGGTCGGCAAATGGCACCTGCGCGCTCAACCAACGGGGGTTTTTTGCGATTTCATCCATCGAAGACTGCGTGTTGTTGCAGATCAGATACCGTCCGTCGCCCAACACCATGAAGGCCTCAAAACTTGTGCCGGCCGCGTGCCGGGCGAAGTCAAAGTCCCCGACCTGGTGCTTGCCATTCAGGAGCGACGCCCGCAAGCCGCCGAGGTCGCGGCTGAAATTTTTCGCGAACGCTTCGTGGCGCGGCCCGACGTAGCCGAGAACGCGTGGTTGCGGCTCCTGGAGCGACACCACCACCCACTCGTCGAAGACGGTCTTGCCGTATTGCGCGTCCATCTGCGTGGCGCAGGCGCGAATCGCCTGCATTGTTTCGGTCAAGTTCATTGGTTTGTCATGCATCCGCGTCGGGAATGAACAAGTTTGATGCCAAGGCAGAGGCGGGGACGTAGCGCATTTTAACACCGCCCAGAGGTGGGGCGCGTCACTCCGTGCGCGCCGGCTTCCGCTGGGCCGAGAACGGTGCGTAGGGAGCGACGCGCCCTACCAAAAACGGATGCTTTCGGAAGCAACGCCCGCTGCGCCCTGCATCCGCCACTGTCCACTTTTGGACTTCGCTTCACCGAATTTTGGTTTTACGCTACGCGCCACCGATATGGATTCGCCATCGCCATCCCGCCGCGCTACCGCCGAGGTCACCCCGTCCACACGCCTGCTGCACCTGGGCGTCCACACGATCTCCGCCCTGGCCGTGGTGAGTTTTCTCCTCGTCCTGTGGACGCGCATGCCCCAGTCGCCGCTGCCTGGCAAACCCGGTTGGCCAGTAGCCCTGCTCGTTCTGACCACCGCCCTGACAACGCTCGCCTCCCTGTTGCGGATACTGCCCGGACAAAAAGTGCTGCTCGCAACGGTCATCATCGGCCTCCTCGGTGGCCTCGTGCATGGCTTGGGTGCAAAGACGGCATTTCCCTTCGGGCCGTTCGTCTATTCGGAGACCGCCGGACCGCAGTTCTTCAACGCGCTCGCCTGGCCGCTGCCGTTGATCTGGATTATCGCCGTCTTGAATTCGCGCGGCGTGGCCAAACTCATTCTCCGCCCGTGGCGCAAGCTGAAGAACTACGGCTACGGGTTGATCGGCCTCACCGCCGGGCTGGTGGTGCTCTTCGATCTGGCGCTGGAACCCTTCGCCGCGCACACCGGTCATTTCTGGCGCTGGCTACCGACAAAATTTCCCTTCACCTGGTATGGCGCCCCGATCGTCAACTCCCTCGGCTGGCTGGTCACCACCCTGCTCATCCTGGCGTTCACCACGCCGACGCTCACGCAAAAAACCTCGCGCTCGAAGAGAAATCCGGTGGACTATCACCCCCTCGCCGTCTGGTTGCTAGCCCTCACCCTGTTCGCGACCAGCGCTTTCCGAAACCAACTCTGGCCCGCTGCCGGGTTGTGTG
>CAYHFK010000376.1:0-4118 GCA_964355895.1 uncultured Bifidobacterium sp.
GGGTTCGGGCGGCATCCGTGCCGCCAGTTTCGAGTTTTCAAACAGGCTCTAAGAGTAAGATTACGATTAAGACGTGGAAGCTTCAGCAGCTTCAGCAGCTTCGGCCGCTTCAGCGGGTTCGGCCGGGGGCGCGGGTTTCACTTCCGGGTGTTCATCCAGCACGAGGACGCCGTGGGGCGGGATGTCGTAGTTGCCGGAGAAGGTCGAGCCCGTGAGGAAATCATGCATGGGCTTGTAGAACTGGATGCGCACCGAGGTGTTCTGGTGGTTGAGCAGGAAAAAGATCTTCGTGTCGTCCGACTGGCGCAGGCTGACTTCGATGTTCTCCGGCACTTTGAGCAGCGGATGGAGATTGCACAATTGCCGCAGCCACACGACCAGGTCGTTGTAGAAATTTTGCTGGCTCACGGTGCCGACGTAAACCGCCTTGCCCAGCCCGAACGGGTGGAGCGTCATCGCGGGGCGACCCGCGTAAAAGTCCTTCGTGTAGGTCGCGAGCACCTGGCAATCTTTCGGTTCGATGAGGTCGCACCAGAGGCGCGCGGAATGGAGATGGCTCGTGGGGAACGAGCCTTTGAACGTGAGATGATTCTCCTCGCCCGGGGGCAAGGCGTCGAACTCCAGCACCTCCATCCCGAACAGGTCGGTCAGATTGTGCGGGTAGCCGGTATCGGGCGCGATGTGGTGTTCGTCCACGAGACCGGTGTTGCAGGTGCCGACGAGGGTGCCGCCGTTTTGCACATAGAGTTTGAGGCAATCGGCCTCGCCCGCGCTCAACAGGTGCAGCGATGGCGCGAACACGAGCCGATATTTCGAGAGATCTTCGGTCGGGCGCGCGAAGTCCACGGGAATGTTTTTATCGTGCAGCGCGTTGTAGATGAGCTGGACGTGTTCGCGCAGGCTGAAATGTTTATTCGGTTGGTTCGGTTGCTGGAGCGCCCAATCGTTGTCGTGCGTGTAAAGGATGCAAACCTCCGGCACGACGCGGGAATTTTTCAGCACGGGCGCCAGCAGCTTTAATTCATCACCGATCTGGGCCACTTCCTTGTAGATGCGGGCATCCTTGCGCAGGTGATGGGGCAGAACGGCGCCGTGGAATTTTTCCGAGCCGATGCGCGGTTGCCGCCAGCGGAAGAACAACACCGCCGTGGCGCCGCGGGAGATGAGTTGGTAGGTGAACAGCCGCAAGATGCCGGGCCGGATCAGGGAGTTCACATCCTGCCAGGTGACGTTGCCGGCTTTTTGTTCCATCACCCAGAAACCCGTGTCGCCGTCGGGGGTGCGCACGTCGGTCTTCTTGAGCGAGCGGAGCATGTCAATCTCGCAGGCCAATTCGGCCGACTTGGGCTTGATGGCGGAGGTGCTTTCGATGGAAACAAAGTCAATGACCCCGGCGAGATCAAAGTGATCAAAGCGATGAAGCAGCGCGCGGAGATTGGTGGTGACCGGACACGCCGGCGTGATCGCGCGCAACAGGTCGGCCTGCATCTTGACGAAGGCCACGATGGTGTCGCTGCAAAACCGGCACCAGTCCACGGCGAGGGCGGGATTGTGCGCGGTGGGCGCGGCCATCGGCATGGGAATTTGCGTCCAATCCGTGACGGTTTGCCCCCAATGCCGCAGGCCCATCTGGTTGTTGAGCCGCTCGATCGTCTTGTATTTGAGCTTGAGCCAGTTCTGCCATTCAAGGCGGGAGCCTTCGTTGAATGACGCCTCGGTGAAGTGGCTGCCGATGCCGTTGTCAATCTGCCAGGCAATGAGCTGGGGGTGATCGCCGAGGGCTTTCGCCATCTGCTCGACGATGCGTTTGGCGTGATTCCAGTAGGCGTCGCTGTTGAGGCAGACGGCGCGGCGCGTGCCTTCGTGTTTGACCTGGCCACATTCGTCGAGCGGGAGAATTTCCGGATGATCCTTCGCCAGCCAGAGCGGCGGGGCGGCGGTGGGCGTGCCAAGAACAACTTGGATGTCATGCTTGCCCATGATGTCCATCACGCGGCGCAGCCAGGAGAAATCGAATTTGCCGTCGGCGGGTTCGCAGAGGCCCCAGGAAAATTCCCCGATGCGAACGACGTTGAAGCCCGCCGCCGCCATCAACTCGGCGTCGGTTTCCCACTGCGCCTCCGGTTGCTCGGCCGTTCCCGCGTAGGGAAAGACCCACTGTTCAGGATGATAATCAACGCCGAAATACATAGGTCAATTTGTGTTGAGTTACTGTGGCTTGCCGTTGGCTGGACTGTAACGCCGCCCCCTCACTGGCGGCAATGGAAAAGTCGAAAAATCGTAAACGGCAATTACGCTTTTAATGACGCCGCGACTTCGGCTTGCCTTGTGCCGCGCTTCGTGCTTTTTGGCGGCATGAAACTGTACTGCGTGGTCGTTGCTCTGGTGCTGCTCGGTCTGGCTCCGGCTGCGGCCAGGGAACAACCGGTTTATTTCGGCACCTATACCGGCGCGAAGAGCAAAGGCATTTACGTTTCCCGACTCGACCCCGCGACGGGCAGGTTGAGCGCGCCGGAACTGGCGGCAGAAACAACGAATCCTAGTTTCCTGGCGATTCATCCGGGGGAGCGCTTTATTTACGCCGTCGGTGAAGTGGACGACGGGCAAGGCAAAGGGAACGGCGTTGTGAGCGCATTTGCGATCGAGGCGAAGACCGGTAAACTCACGTTGCTGAACCAACAATCCTCCGGCGGCGGCGGGCCGTGTCATCTCGCCGTGGATGCCAAAGGCAAATGCGTCCTCACGGCCAATTACGGGGCCGGCAGCCTTGCGGTCTTGCCCATTCGCGCGGACGGCAGCCTTGGCGCACCGACAACCACCATCCAGCACACTGGTTCTAGTGTGAATCCCCAGCGCCAGGCCGGGCCGCATGCGCATTTCATCTGCCCGTCGCCCGACAACCGCTTCGCGCTTGCCTGCGATCTTGGCCTGGACCGGGTCATCGCCTACCACCTCGACGCCAAAGTCCCCAAGCTCACGTCCGCCAATGCGGGATTTGCCACGGTTGCGCCCGGCGCCGGCCCGCGTCACCTCACCTTTTCGCCGGACGGCCAATTCGTCTATGTCATCAATGAAATGATTTCGAGCATCACCGCGTTCCGCTACTCAGCCAGGACGGCGGCCATGACCGAGGTGCAAACCATTTCCACTTTGCCCAAAGACTCTTCCACGACCAGTTACTGCGCCGAAATTGCCATGCACCCGACGGGAAAATTTCTCTACGGCTCAAACCGTGGGCACGACAGCATCGCCGTGTTCGCGGTGGATCAGAAGTCGGGCAAGCTCACCAGCCTCGAACACCCATCCACTCAAGGGCGGACGCCGCGGCATTTCGCCATTGACCCGACCGGGCGCTGGCTGCTCGCGGAAAATCAGGCGTCGGATTCAGTGGTTGTGTTCAGCATTGATGTGGTCACCGGCAAATTGAAGCCAACCGGACAGACGCTCCCGGTGGGTTCACCTGTTTGCGCTGTCTTCGTGGGCGGGCATCCCTGAGCGACCACGGAATTTCATTTCCTTCGCCGCGGGGCTTAATTACGCTGTTCCCTGCCTCGGAAAACCGGGGCAACGTTACGGAATTAGAAAATTATGCCACTGACACATACCCGCGACTTGTTCGCCAAAGCCCTGAACGGCAAATACGCCCTCGGCGCCTTCAACGTCAACAACATGGAGTTGATCCAGGCCATCGTTGAGGCTTGCGAGGAGGAAAAAGCGCCTTTGATGCTCCAAATCTCCAAGGGCGCGCGCCAATACGCCAATCCGGTCTATCTCAAGAAACTCATCGAAGCCGCCGTCAGCCTCTCCAACATTCCCATCGCCGTCCACCTCGACCATGGCGATTCCTTCGAGTTGTGCAAGGAATGTATTGATGAAGGCTTCACCAGTGTGATGATTGACGCCAGCCACGAGCCGTTCGAGAAAAACGTCGAAATTTGCAAAAAAGTCGTGGATTACGCCCACAAACACAACTGCTCGGTCGAAGGCGAACTGGGGATGTTGGTCGGCGCACAGCACGATGATGGGGAAGAAGGCGGCGGTTACTCCAAGGGCGGTTGCTACACGCATCCCGATGAAGCCGTTCAATTCGTCAAAGCCTCCGGCGTGGACTCGCTGGC
>CAYHFK010000377.1:0-4100 GCA_964355895.1 uncultured Bifidobacterium sp.
TGGCCGGCCCGCCGCCGGAAATCGCCGAACCGGTGCGGGTCCTGTGCGCCGTCGGCCCGGAAGGACAGGGCAATGCCGCCGCGTCCGCCGCGTGGAAAAAACTGGCCGCCGGCAACGCGACCACTTTGCGGCCGCTGCTCGAGGCGATGGACGGCGCGAATGATTACGCGTTGAACTGGCTGCGCGCCGCCGTGGACGCCGTCGCGAGCCACGAAATGGCGGCGGGCCACCCATTGCCACTGCCGGAACTGAAAGCATTTCTCCGGGAGACGGAACACAACCCCCGCGCCCGTCGGCTGGCGTTTGAGTTGGTGGCCCGGACAGATCCGGCCACCGCCGATCAATTGCTCGCCGGCATGTTGAATGATCCCAGCCTGGAACTCCGCCGCGATGCCGTGCAAAAGCTGATGGACCAGGCCGATCAATCGCTCGCCCGCACCAATCTGGCTGTCGCCGGCCCGCTTCTGCAAACCGCGCTACGTTCCGCGCGGGATGTGACGCAGATTGAGGGCATTGCCGGAAAGCTGAAAGAGCTGGGTCAGCCCGTGGATTTGCAGAAGCATTTTGGTTTCCTGAGCGAATGGAAGGTGATCGGCCCGTTCGACAACACGGGTAACAAGGGTTTTGAAGCCGCCTATCCGCCAGAATTGAAAATTGATCTGGCGGCGGAGTATGACGGCAAGAAGGGCAAGGTCCGTTGGCAGGATTACGTCGCCACGCACAAGTACGGCATGGTGGACATGAACCAACCATGCGGCAAACTCAAGGAAGTGACGGCCTATGCGACGACGGATTTTTACTCGGACCGGGCGCGGACGGTGGAGTTGCGGCTCGGCGGCAAAAATTCCTGGCGATTGTGGTTGAACGGCAAGCTGCTCTTCGCCCACGACGAGTACCACACCAACACGGAGATTGATCAGTATCGCATGCCCACCGAGCTCCAGCCTGGGCGCAACACGATCCTCGTGAAAGTCTGCCAGAACGAAGAGGTCGCGGATTGGACCGGGGAGTGGGAATTTCAACTGCGCATGACCGACGCCCTCGGAACGCCCATCGTTTCCACGAGCCCGCCACGCAACCAAGCCACCAGCAACTGATGAACTTGAAATCATTTCCCATGAACCGCAAGGTAGGGCGCGTCACTCCGTGCGCGCCGCAGGCTTCCCTCAACGATCCAAACGGCGCGCACGGAGTGACGCGCCCTACCAACGCCCTCGGTTCCGAGGCGCGATTCGCGAAGGTATTTCGTGCGGGGAGTCTTTTCCTGTTGTTGGCCGCCAGCACCACGCTGTCCGGCGCGGACTGGCGGCAATTCCGCGGTCCCCACGGCAACGGCGCTGCCGATGAGGCCCACGTCCCGACCGTGCTCAATGCCACCAACAGCATTGCCTGGAAAAGCAATTTGCCCGGCCGGGGCTTATCCAGTCCCATCATCGTCGGCGACCGCGTGTATGTGACTTGTTCCAGCGGACTGAATCAGCAACGGCTGCACGTCATCTGTTTCAACGCGGCGGACGGATCGAAACTTTGGGAGCGCCAGTTCTGGGCCACCGGGCGCACCATGTGTCACGAGAAGACCGCCGTCGCCGCCCCCACGCCGGCCAGTGACGGGGAACACGTCGTCGCGATCTTCTCCTCGAACGACATCATCTGCCTGGACCTCGACGGCAACTTGATCTGGTTTCGCGGGCTGGGCCGGGATTATCCACATGCCAGCAACAGCCTGGGCATGACCTCATCCCTGTTGGTTGCCGGTGGCGTAGTTGTGGCCCAGGTGGAAAGCCAGAGCGAAGCGTTCACGGCGGGACTGGAGTTGGCCACCGGCGTGAACCGTTGGAAACTGGTCCGCGCGCGCGGCCCAAATTGGACATCCCCGGTGCGGCTGCAAACCGGCGGTGCTGAACTCGTCGCGCTGCAATCCTCCAAAGGCATCGCCGCCATCGAGGCCGCCACCGGCCGGACTGTGTGGAATTATACGAACAAAACTTCGGCCACACCTTCCAGCAGCCTCAGCGGCAGTACGTTGTTGGTGCCGTCCCAAGGACTGACGGCGCTGGAATTCGGCAGCGGTGACGCCGCGCCCAAACAACTCTGGCGTTCCGGCCAGCTCAACCCCGGCACGCCGAGTCCAGCCGTGCTGGGCGGAAAAGTTTTTACCCTGAATGACGGCGGCATCTTGACGTGCGGGAATGCCGCCACCGGCGAGCGGCTTTGGCAACTCCGGCTCAAAGGGCCCTTCAGCGCGTCGCCGGTGGTGGCCGGACAATTCCTTTATTGCGTGAATGAAAAGGGCCTGGCCCAGGTCGTGGATACCACCAAGCCGGAGGGTGAAGTCGTCAGCGAACTCGATCTCGGGGAAACGGTCCTGAGCACGCCCTCCATCGCCCACGGCGCGATCTATTTCCGCAGCGACGGTCGGCTGTGGAAAATTGGCAAATCGTAAGGCGTTTGCGAAACCACGCCGCCAATCTGGTAACCAGGCTCAATCCAGCCTTGCGAGTGAAGCCGAAGAATGGCGGCACATTCCGAGCAGCGCTGCTCCCAAGATGCCTATGGCAAAGCTGCTCGGTTCGGGAATGATATTGAACGTCCCGGCGTAAATTCCCTCAGCATTGTAAACGAGTGCGCTGTCGAGCAGTTGGATGGCACCCTGATTGTTCACCATCCTGGCCCAGCCGAATAGCGGATCACTGTAAATTCCGGTGTATGTCCCATTGGTCGTAAACGGATTGTAACCTGTATAAAATCCCAAATAAAACGGCGAGCCGGAATTAAACACGTAATCCGCCGCATTTCCGAGTTCAGTGTAGTTTTGCGACAAGATGGGTTGCAGGCTAATTGAATCATTCGACGACACCAAAAAGGTGCGGACTCCTTCGTCGAGAAAAGGATTAAACGAAAATGTATTTGTATAAACGGTCGGTTGAGTTTTGCCTTGTGGCGTTAAAAAGAAGCCCGTGTAGTCTGAGTTGGTTGGATTCTGGAGTACATGGATTTCAGAGCCAAGACCGGGAACATTTCCTGCATAAGAAACACCGTTGGGCACGATATAGCCTTGAGCGTGTAGTTGGAGCATTGTGAAAAAAAGCCAAACCATGATGGTAAGAGGTTTTAGTTTCGTTTTCATTTTTTCCCTTCGGTTAGAGATTTGCCTGCATGGAATCAATGGATAATCGGCCAATTAGTAAAGGAAAACGGGGTCATTTGATAATCCGTTCCAACATTGTTATTGGTCGATAGATAGTGCATTTTTTGGTTTATCAAATTGAATTGAAAGGCGTAATTGGGACCGCTTGTTACAGTCCAATTGTGTGATGCCAAAACCAATTGTTTTCCGACTAGGAACATTCCAGGAGCTGAAGAATCCCCTCCGCCCAAGGTGATGCTCCAATTGGTTCCAAGTCCGGAGGGAATCGCAAGACTGCTGCTCCAAATAACACCATGCGAATAGCCAAACGTCATCGGCTGGCTGAACAGTTTCATGTGTTGGTTCATGCCAATTCCCTGAACGACGCTCGAATTATTTGTGGGTAGATAATTTGAGTAATTTGTCGGTATCACGGGCAAATAACCTACCGCCGCGGGCAGGTCCGCGTTCAAGATTCCAACCGAAACATCATATTCTAAATCAACTCTCTGCAAAGTTGTTCGCCAGTGAACGACGTTGTTCGTATCAAGAAAGGCCGCCGGATTTGCTTCTGGATGCATATGTGTCGCACATAAATAATGGCGCGGGGAAACCATTGTGGGCAACCCTTGGCCGCCGGGGTTGTTACTTAGCCCTATGGATGTTGCACTCAAACCTTGTGCTCCTTTTAACCAGAAATTGGTTGACCAGACGGAGTTGGTAAGGAGTGCCATGTTTGTTCCTGAATAAACCGCCCAAGTCCAACCAGATAAAGCAACCGTATTGCCGGGGCTATATCCATTTGTGCGCCCCACCGCATTGGTTGCCATGTGATGTGCGAGCGTTCCCACATCTACATAGCTACCTGCGTATGTCATCGTCACCTGCCATGCAGCATTGGCACTTCCGACGGCATTGGTCACGGTTACGGAGAAAGTTCCTACGGCAGTTGGGTCTCCAAGCAAAGTGTGGC
>CAYHFK010000378.1:0-4093 GCA_964355895.1 uncultured Bifidobacterium sp.
GGCAGCGCGAACTTTGAACGTGAAGCGGATTCACCGGTCAACTTGACAGCACGAAGTTCAAACCTATAGTGCGCTACGGAAAAAATGCACACCGAAACCCAGTCTGCAACAAGCGACGAGCCGCCCCCACCGGCCCGGCTCAACGCGCTCAAGAAATTCGCCCCGGCGGGCCGCGGATTCTGGTCTGACGTGCCCGAAGCCGACTGGAACAACTGGCGCTGGCAGCTCAAGCACCGCATCACCACGCTGGAACAACTGGTGCGCCTGATGCCGACGCTCACGCCGGAGGAATACGCCGGAACCAAACTGGCGAACCACAAGCTCGCCCTCGCCATCACGCCGTATTTCTTCAACCTGATTGATCCGGCGGACGAGAACTGCCCCATCCGCCGCCAGGTCATTCCGCGGGTCGAGGAAACCCACACGGCCGCCTGGGAAATGAGCGATCCGTGCGGCGAAGATTCCCATTCACCCGTCCCCGGCCTGGTTCATCGCTATCCCGACCGCGTATTGTTTCTCGTCACCGACCGTTGCGCGGCGTATTGCCGCTATTGCACGCGTTCCCGGCTGGTGAGCAACGCCACCGGCTACGACTTTCATCCGGAGTTCGACAAACAAATCGCCTACATCGCGCAGCATCCCGAAGTGCGCGACGTGTTGTTGAGCGGCGGCGACCCGCTATTGTTCAGCGACGAGAAACTGGAGCATCTGCTGGCGCAACTGCGCGCGATTCCGCACGTCGAATTTTTGCGCATCGGGACGCGCATTCCGATTTTTTTGCCGCAACGCATCACCCCCGAGCTGTGTGCGATGTTGAAGAAATATCATCCGCTCTTCATGAGCGTTCACACGAATCATCCGCGCGAGTTGACCACCGAAGTGCGCGAAGCCCTCGGGCGACTGGCCGATGCCGGCATCCCGCTGGGAAATCAATCCGTCCTGCTCAAGCAGGTGAACGACGACGTGACCACGATGCAGGCGCTCGTGCAGAAACTGCTGATGTGCCGCGTGAAACCCTACTACGTTTATCAGTGCGACCCGATCTCCGGTTCGGCGCATCTGCGCGCCAGCGTGGCCAAGGGGTTGGAGATCATGGAAGGCTTGCGCGGCCACACCACGGGCTACGCCGTGCCGCAGTTTGTGATTGATGCCCCCGGCGGCGGGGGCAAAGTGCCGGTCAGCCCCGAATACGTCCTAAGCCGCGCCGCCGACCGCGTGGTGATTCGCAACTACGAAGGCAAAGTCTTTGAGTATATCGAAGGCGCGCGTCCCGCTCCGCGCTACAAACCGTCGGAAGACTTCGTCGTGCCCGAGTTTGTCTGACCTTCATTTGGCAACTGGCCCAGTGAAGTGAGCGCAAGCTGCACCGCCGGCCTTCGGGGCGCCCAAGGAAACCGAAGAGCCGAACCTGGTATGGTCGCTCGGCGCCGTTTGGTGGTTCCCCATCTTCGTAACTCCCGCGCCGGTTGACTTGCCCCGGCGCTTTGTTAGCGTGGCGGCGCGTCATGTCCAAGAAATCGTTCGCCCGTCTCACCCGCATCGTCACCGGCACTTTCGGTTACGGGAAGGAGGACGGCTTTTCGCTGGAAACGAGCCTCACGAAGTTTGAACAGTTCGTTCACTTCTGGGTGCTCGTGTGGCGCAGCTTCGTGCGCAATCGCGGCCCCGTCCGCGCCTCGGCGTTGTCCTACACCACGCTGCTCGCGCTCATCCCCATGCTCGCCGTCGCGATGAGCGTGACGAGCATGTTCCTCAAGTCCGAGGGCAGCCAACGGATTGAGCAATTCATTCAAGGCTTTGTGGACAACATCGTGCCCGCGGGGCCGGTCGCCGGCACCAATACGGCCGAGATCCCAATGGATGAAGTTTTTCTTTCGACCAATGTTTTCAACTTCCCCAGCTCAGCTTCAACCAGCCTCATCCCCGATGCTTCGCCAATGAACCCGCCGCCCGTGGCCCCCAGCGAGGCCGGGGTGATCAAGGTCAAGAAAAACGTGTCGAAGCAGGCGGCGGCCTATATTCATCAGTTCGTCGAGAACACCTACAGCGGGACGCTCGGCGTCACAGGCCTGTTCTTTCTGTTGTTGACCGCCATCCTCACGCTGACGCGGGTCGAGGAGACGTTTAATGACATCTGGGGGGTGACGGTGGGCCGCAACTGGATGGCCCGAATTGTCCAGTATTGGGCGGCGATCACGCTCGGTCCGCTGCTCATCGTGGCGGCGCTGGGCATGGCCGGCGGAACCCATTTTCAAAAAACGCGCGGCTTCATCAACACCGTGCCGTATCTCGAACCGCTGATGTCCACCTATCTGCCCGTCGTCGTCATCTGCCTGACCTTCGCGCTATTTTACAAACTGGTGCCGAACACCCGGGTGGAATTCAGTGCGGCGCTCGTGGGTGGCACCCTGGCGGGCGTGGCCTGGCACATTTACAACCAGCTTGGTTTTTTGCTGGCCTCGCGTGCCGTCAGTGCGAGCGCCATTTACGGAAGACTCGCCCTGGTGCCGCTGCTCATGGGCGGACTTTACATGGTGTGGCTCACGGTGTTGTTCGGCGCCCAGGTGGCGTACGCCTTTCAAAACCGCGCCTCGTACTTGCAGGAAAAGCTGGCCGAAAACGTGAACCAGCGCGGGCGTGAATTCGTAGCCCTGCGGTTGATGACCTGCATCGGCCAGCGCTTCCAGCGCGGTCTGCCCCCCGTCACGATCCGCGAAATCTCCAGCGAACTCGGCGTTCCCAGCCGGCTCGCGCAACAAGTTCTGCAAACGCTGCTCGCCGCGCGACTCGTGGTGGAAATCGTCGGCGCGGAAACCGGTTACTCTCCGGCCCGTCCGTTGGACACCATCAACTGCCATCACATTCTGCTCGCCATGCGCGCGACGCAGGGCCAGGAACTCGTCACGCGCGACGAACCAGTGCGCGCGGAAGTCATCGGCGAGTTTGCCCGCATCCAGGCCGCCGAAAAGGCGGCGGCGTCAACGGTGACGATGCTGGCACTGGTAAACCGGGCGCACGCCCGGTTGGAACTGGTGGCGCTGACTGGCTCGGAAAACGAAAGCCCGCCGTCACCAGCGCTGGCGGAGGCACGGCCGCCGGTTGAGTTGCCGGGGGAGAAACCTCTGGGTGAACCGCTGCCCGAAGTGAATTTTGCCGAACCCATCGAACCCGTCGAGCCGGTGGCGCCCAAAGAATCAAAACCCGTTTCGCCCGCGAACATTTCATCCGCCGCACCCACGGCAGCCTCTGCCACCCACGACAACGAAAGTTTTCCGTTATGATCATCGGCGTCCCGAAGGAAAGCAAAGATCAGGAATACCGCGTGGCGCTGTTGCCCTCCGCCGCGTACCAACTCATCAAGCGCGGCCACGCGGTCGTGGTTGAAGGCGGCGCCGGGATTGGCGCGGGCTATCCCGATCTCGAATACGAACGCGCCGGCGCGAAACTCGTGGACTCGCACGCCGGAGTTTTCGAGCAAGCCGACTTGATCGTGAAGGTCAAGGAGCCGTTGCCCGCCGAATATTCATTGCTCCGTCCCGGCCAACTGCTCTTCACCTATCTCCACCTCGCCGCCAGCAGACCGCTCACGGAGGCGCTCCTCAAATCCGGCGCAACGTGCATCGCCTACGAAACCATCGAGGTGAACAAACGCCTGCCGCTCCTCGAACCGATGAGCGAAATCGCCGGGCGCATGAGCGTGTTGGTGGGCGGCTATTTTCTGGCGAAACATTTCGGTGGCAGCGGCGTGTTGTTGGGCGGCGTGCCGGGGGTGTTGCCGGGGAAGGTCGTTGTGTTGGGTGGCGGTTCGTCCGGCATCAACGCCGCGCGCATGGCCCAGGGCCTCGGCGCGGACGTGACGATTCTCGAGGTGGATTTGGAACGGATGCGCTTTCTCGACATCACGCTCCACACGGCGCATACGCTCTACTCCAGCGAGGCGCACCTGATGGATGTGTTGCCGGACGTGGATTTGCTCATCGGTGCCGTGCTCGTGCCTGGCGCGCGGGCGCCCAAGCTCATCAACCGCGAAATGCTTGCCCGGATGCGGCCCGGCAGCGTGTTGGTGGACATCGCGATTGATCAGGGCGGCTGC
>CAYHFK010000379.1:0-4027 GCA_964355895.1 uncultured Bifidobacterium sp.
GAGTGTCAACGCTGCACGGCTTGCTGTCGCTGGCCGGGGCAGGTGCGCTTGACGGACGCCGAGATCGCGCGGCTCGCGGACTTTCTGGGACTGGGCGAACACGAATTCATCCAGCGCCACACGCGTCTGACGCAGGATCGCCGGGGACTGGCCTTGCAGGAAAAGCCCGACGGCGCGTGCGTTTTCCTGGCCGGCAACGATTGCGCCGTTCAACCCGTGAAGCCGCAGCAATGCCGGGATTTTCCGAATCTGTGGCGGCATCCCGAGGCGGAGACCAAGTGCCGGGCCATCCCGCGCATCGTCGCTGACGAGGAATACGTTCAATGTGTGGCGCAGGTGACGGGACGCACGGCGGCGGCGGTGCGGGAAGTTTTGCGGAGCCGGCAGTGAACGGAGTGCCGAGGACGTCCTCCGTTTCGTAGCGTCGGACGTCCCGCCGGACGTAGCGGGTGCGCGTCTCGTCACCCGGAACACGCTTCGTTTTTTCGAGCGGCGATGGCCAGCAGCGGCGCGTCTGAACTTTCGCGCGTTGATGCCGCCGGGCGTCCCGCCCGGCACTACGGCAGGCAGGACGCCTGCCGCTACGGTGATGGTTGTAACCTTTCTCGGGTTCGCGGCTCAGTTGGGGCAGTGACGTATGAAAACGATTGCGGAATTGAACGAAAAAGACTTTGACCGGACCATCGCCGCGGCAAACACGCCCGTGGTGGCGGACTTTTACGCGCCTTGGTGCGGGCCATGCAAAATGATCGCCCCGCTGTTGGCCAAGCTCGCGGAGCATTACGTGGGTCGGCTCCGGTTCTGCAAAGTGAACGTGGACGAAGCGCCGGAACTCGCGGCCCGCTACGAAATCACCGGCGTTCCCACGTTGCTGCTGATTCATCAGGTTGAAGTCCGCGATGTCATTGTGGGCTTTCCATCACCACGCGAACTGCTGGCCAAGTTGGAGGCGCTGGCGGCGTTGAACGGCGCAACCGCCGCGACGGAGGTGCGGCCGTGACTTCGCTCATGGTCAGCCTGCTGATCGGGGGCGGACTCGGCGCGCTGCTGGGGCGTTTCGGCCCGTGCAACTCTGGCGGTTGTCCGCTGACGGCGAACTGGAAGCGCGGCGCGGTCTATGGTGCGGTGCTGGGATTGATGTTTCATTTCGCGCCCGGACGTTCGTATCAGCCGCCGAAAAACGTGAAAGCCATCGCGGCGGCGGATTTTGAGGTTGAAGTGACGCAGGCGGGCAAACCGGTGGTGGTGGATTTCTTCGCGACGTGGTGTGGTCCGTGCAAAACCCTCGCGCCCCGCCTGGCCGCACTGGCCGGCGAATACGGCGACCGAATCAAATTCGTGGCGGTGAACGTGGACCAGTCTCCGGCGCTGGCTGCAAAGTTCAACGTGCAAGGCATTCCCACGTTGCTCTTTTTCGGCAACGACGGAAAAGTCGCGGACAGCAGCGTCGGACTGATTTCGCTGCAAGCGCTGCGGGCGAAACTGCAGCGGCTCGCAGCCTCGGACGTGAATGGTAATCATGCGTCGGCCAAAGCGGTCGTTGACAAACTATGAACTGGACCATCGCAATCGTTGTCCTCGCCGTCTTCGTGGCGTTCTTTGCCTTGAAGCGGTTGTCATTTGTATCGGCGGATGTTGCCCGGAAACATCTCGCGCAAGGGGCCCTGGTGATTGATGTGCGGTCGCCGGAGGAGTTTCGCAACGGACATGTGCCCATGGCAATCAACATTCCGCTGGGCGAGTTGCGCGCGAAGCTGCCGTCCCTCGCGAAGGACAAGAATCAAACGCTCCTGGTTCATTGCCAGAGCGGAGGCCGCAGCGCCATCGCCAAACAGCAACTCCAAGCCCTGGGCTATGCAAACGTGTTCAACCTCGGCTCGCTCGGCCGGGCGCAACAAGTTGTTGCGAGCGGGAAGAACCGGTAACCGAGCCGAGTGAGTGAAATCGCCTGTGACTTTTTCCGCCCGCGTGGCTCAGTGATGGCAGAAGCGTATGGTAATGAAAATCATTCTTGGCCTGCTGGTGGGCGGCGGACGTGGGTTCGCCAATTACCAATTCATTGGCTGCGCGGCGGGCACATGTCCCCTCACGAGCAATCCGTACCTCAGCACGATCTATGGCGCGGTCATCGGATTATTGATCGTGCCCCAACTGCGCTAACCAGAATTCAATTATGAAAATGCACCTCATCATCCGCCGTTTCGCCGGCACGTTCATCCTCCTGAGCCTCGTGCTCGCGCACTATCACAGCCCGGATTGGCTCTGGTTCACCGCGTTCGTCGGTTTCAATTTGCTGCAATCGTCCTTTACGAACTTCTGTCCGCTGGAGATCATCCTGAAGAAATGCGGCGTAGGTCGCGAGGCCGGCAGTTGTTGCGCGCCAAGACAGGCGTGACGGTTTGGAGCGGACCCAACGGGCTCACCGGGGAGTCCGCCTCCTGCCGTCGGCGCTCCGGGACCCTGCCCCAACCATGAAGGCAACCACTCAAATTACCACCGGGTTTCTGCTCGTGCTCACTCAGGCTTTCGTTGGCTGCGGGCATCAGCGCGAACAGAATGAACCGCCGGCGCTGCCTGCCGCGACCGTCCGCGCCCAAACCGTCGAAAGCAAACCGCGCGTCGCCACCGAGGAAGTTGTTGGCACGGTGCGCGCCAAGTTGCGCTCCGTTATCGAAGCCAAGGTCAGCGGCAAGATCGAACAATTGCTCGTCGTGCCCGGGCAACAGGTAAAAGCGGGCGAGCTGCTGGCGGTGATTGATGCGCGCGAAGTTCGGGCGCGCTACGACCAAGCGGTTGCCGTCCGCCAACAGGCCGAGGCAGACTTGAAACGCCTCACTTCGCTCTTCGAGCAAAAGATTCTATCGCAAGCTGAATTCGACAATGCCCAGGCCAAAGCCCGCGTCGCCCTCGCCGGCGTAACCGAGGCGGAGGCGATGCTCGATTACACCAAAGTTGCCGCGCCGTTTGCCGGAGTCATCACCCGCAAACACGCCGATGTGGGCGATCTGGCCACGCCCGGCAAGCCATTGCTGGACATGGAAGATTCCCGCGCGCTTCGACTCGAAGCCGATGTGCCCGAAGCCGTCGTCGGCAAACTCACGCTCGGCGACAAGCTCCCGGTACGCATTTCCGCGCTGGAAACCGAACTCGAAGGTGTCGTCAGCGAGATCGCGCCCACCGCGGATCCCGGGAGCCGCACCTTTCTGGTGAAGCTCGATCTGCTCACGCAACCCGGTTTGCGCGCCGGACAATTTGGCCGCGTCGCGATGCCGGTGGGGGAAACCTCGGCGTTGCGTGTTCCGGCTGCCGCCGTGGTTCAACGCGGGCAGATGGAGATTGTCTTTATCGTCAGCGATAACAAGGCGCAGCTTCGCCTCGTCAAAACCGGCAAGCGCATCGGCAGCGAGGTCGAGTTGGTTTCCGGCGTTGAGGCGGGAGAGAAGGTCGTGACCGAAGGCGCGGCGGGGTTGGTGGATGGGCAACCGGTGGAAGGCAGATGAACGCGCGCCCTCACCCCGGCCCTCTCCCCCAGAAGAGGGGGAAATGTTCGCCGGCTGCACGCATTGCGATGGCCTCCACTTTTTCGCCGCGCGTTGGTGCGAACCCCAAAGCGGCGGCGACTGCAATTGCGATGAACAGATTTCCGAACGCCACCGAAATGCTCTCCCGCTCCCCGGGGGAGAGGGCCGCGGTGAGGGCGCGCGCAAACACATTCTCCCAGTTCCCTCGCGGAGCGTTGCTGCCATGAAATCTGAACCCACGATCCCCGCTGTCACGCAACTGGGCCTCGCCGGCAAGGTGGCGCGCACCTTCATCAATTCCAAACTCACGCCGCTCATTATCATCGCGTCGGTGCTGCTCGGGGCGTTTGCGGTCGTGATGTTGCCACGCGAGGAGGAGCCGCAGATCAAAGTTCCGATGGTGGACGTGATGGTCGTCATGCCCGGCTTCAGCGCCAAGGAAGTCGAGGAACGCGCCACGCGCCCGATGGAAAAGCTGCTCTGGGAAATTCCCGGCGTGGAATACA
>CAYHFK010000380.1:0-4025 GCA_964355895.1 uncultured Bifidobacterium sp.
ACCGCGCCCATGCCGCCTTTGCCGATGAGTTCCAGGATTTCCAGTTGGGGAAACAGCGGCGCAAGCTCCGCGACGGGCGGCGGGTTGAAAGGCGGTTGCTTTCCCTCGGTGACGGTGTCCGCCGCCGCGCCTTGCTGGAGCAGGCAGGCGGGACACATGCCGGCAAGCGCGCCGGCGGGCAGCGGCGTGCCGCATTGCGGGCAGTTCCGGGCGTCCGCGGGCGTTGGCTTCACGGTGCGATCATTCATATACCAACCTCAGAAGCGAAACCGAGGATTTGTTACAGGATATTTTTCCGCAAGGGAACGCCGCGTGGCATGGCTGACGGATGGCAAGTGCGGCGCGAACCCTCACGGCACGGTGACAACACCTGGTTGGCAGTTGAAGACCAGACCTCGCCAACGGATGAAATGTCCCAACGGATTGGTTTGAAAGCCATTTCGCATCCGTTGGAACTTTTCATCCGTTGGCAAAAGGAAGGCAGCAACGTCTCCCGCGCCGATTAGGGAAATCAAGTGCCTAGCCCCATAACGAAGCACCAAAAAAACGGGCCGGAGTTGCCTCCGGCCCGCCCGCGATAATTTGATTCAGCGAATCAGTAAACCGGCTCGCTGCCGTCCAGCATCTTCACCTGGTTGTGGATGAAGTATTCCTTCGTGAGGGCCTTGAGCACCTTTTCGCGCTGATCGTAAAGGCGTTTCAGTTTGCGCGGTTTGTGTTTCGCCAGCGCGTAGTGCGTGAAGATCGGCATGGCGATGGTCGTGTCCGTGTAGCAGACCACGGCGTCCGGAAGTTTGGTCGGGTCCACCTTGCCCCAGCTCACGGCTTCGCTGGGCGTCGCGCCGCTCAAGCCGCCGGTGTCGGGCCGGGCGTCGGTGACTTGAATGAAAAAGTCCTGGCCGACTTCCTTGATGCGCAGCACTTCCTGAATCTGCGGTTCGGTTTGCAGCGTAAAATTCTTCGGGCTGCCGCCGCCCCACAACACCACGCCGCTCTTCCCGCCGCTGCGCTTGGCGGCCAGGACGTAGGCCGTGGATTCGTTCACGTCAATGCTCGGGTTGACGCGCAGTTTGCTGCCGCGCAATTCCACGCCCGCCACATTCATGCCGATGGTCGAGTCGCCGGGCGAACTCGTGAAGCACGGCACGCCCGCGCGATACGCGGCGGCCATCACCGACACATCCTTGAGCTTGTTCTTGCGTTCCCATTCGGCGGCGTATTTGCCGATGAGATAATGCAGCTCGGTCGTGCCCATTTCCTTCTGAAACTCCGGCTGGCAAAACATCTCGCGGAGCAAATCGTCCGTGGCCATCAAGCCGTCGGAATAAGGGATCACCACGTCGTAGATGCGGACGAGGTCATTGTCGCGCAAATCAGTGTCGTCGAACTTGAAGCTGCCGGAGTGAACCGGATAGTTCAGCGCGAAGTGCAGATCGTGATAAAGATTCGCGCCGGTGGAGACGATCCAGTCCACGAAGCCGGCCTTGATGAGCGGGATGATGCTGGAGCAACCGAGGCCCGCGGGCGTGAGCGCGCCGCTGATGCTCATACCGATGGTCACGTCGGGTTCGAGCATCCGTTCCGTGAACAACTGGCAGGCTTCCTTGAGCCGCGCGGAATTGTAGGCGAGGAAGCACTCGTCCACGATGTAGGTGAGCTTTTCCTTGCCGGTCAGGTTTTTCGGCTGGATGCGTTTGCCCGCCATGTATTTCTTTTTGTGCGGGCAATTCTTTTCCTTCATCCATTCGGGCATGTCGGCAACGGCTTCGCGATTGTGGATTTTGTGTCGTTCGGTTCTGGCCATAGTTTTATTATGAAAAAGTTCGGTGCAACGATACGAAGCTTTGCCCGGTTGCCAATCCTTAATTCAGGCAACCCGAAGGCGGTCCGATTCCTTTGGGACTCCAGGCTGGCCAAAAACTTCTTTACTCCTTCCAGTTCGGCGTGATTAAGTCGCGCTTGGAAATGTTACAAACGGCCAGTTCGGGGCCGGTCAGTAAAAGTTAACCTGCCCCCCAGCAAATACAGCATGCCCATGAACGCACATTCAACCCCCCGACGTATGTTTCTCAAGCAGACCGCCATGATGACCGCCGGCCTCAGCCTGGCGCCCGGCCTGACTGCGGCGCCCGCTGCCGCGAAACCGCCGCTGTTCAAAATTTCCCTCGCCGAGTGGTCGCTGCACAAAGCCATCTCCGGCAAGAAGCTCGACCATCTCGACTTCCCCAAGGCCGCGCGGCAGGACTACGGCATTGACGCCATCGAACTGGTCAACCAGTTCTTCAAGGACAAGGCGAAGGACAAGGCGTACCTCACCGAATTCAAGAAGCGCGCGGATGGCGAAGGCGTGAAGATTCTCCTCATCATGTGCGACGACGAGGGCCACCTGGGCGACGCGGATGAAAAGAAGCGCCGCCAGGCCGTCGAGAACCACTACCCGTGGGCCGAAGCCGCGAAGTTCTTTGGCTGCCATTCCATCCGCGTGAACGCCTACTCCACCGGCACCCCGGCCGAGCAACGCGATCGAGCGGCGGACGGCTTGCGGCGCCTCGCCGAATTCGGCGGCCCGCTCGGCCTCAACGTCATCGTTGAGAACCACGGCGGCAATTCCTCCCACGGCGACTGGCTGACCTCGGTGATCAAGCAGGTCAACCGGCCCAACTGCGGCACCCTGCCCGACTTCGGCAACTTCCAGGACTACGACCGCTATAAAGCCGTCACGGAAATGATGCCCTTCGCCAAAGCCGTCAGCGCCAAGGCAAACGACTTCGACGCGCAAGGCAACTGCGTCGAAACCGATTATCGCCGCATGTTGAAGATCGTCCTGGCCGCCGGTTACCACGGCTACCTGGGCATCGAATACGAAGGCGAGAAGCTGAGCGAACCCGAAGGCATCCGCGCCACCAAGGAGTTGCTGGAAAAAGTCCGGGCGGAATTGGCGTAGGCCGCCCAACCCACCCGAAGCGGAATTTCCGCAGCCGACAGCCGCTTCCCCTTACTTCGCCCCGGCGAAATCAACCATCTTAATTTCATTTTTCCCATGTCCGCCAAAACCATGATCGAATGTGAGATGCTGACCAAGCGCTTCGGGCATTTCACGGCGGTGGATCATGTTTCGTTCTCCGTCACCAAGGGTTCGATCTTCGGTTTCCTCGGGCCGAATGGGTCGGGCAAGTCCACGGTCATCCGCATGCTGTGCGGGTTGCTCGAACCGAGCGACGGACACGGGCGCATCGCGGGCTTCGACGTGGCGCGGGAGACGGAGGCGATCAAACCGCTCATCGGCTACATGTCGCAGAAGTTTTCCCTCTACGACGAGTTGACGGCGCATGAGAACCTGCATTTCTACGGCCGGCTCTACGGCCTGCATGGCGCAGCCCTGAAGCAACGTTACGAAGAACTCATTGTGCTGACGCATCTCGAGCCTTATCTGCACCGGCGCGCGGCGCTGCTTTCCGGCGGTTGGCGGCAACGCCTGGCGATGGCGTGTTCACTGATTCACAAGCCGAGCGTGCTGTTTCTCGACGAGCCGACGGCGGGCATTGACCCGGTGGCCCGGCGCGAGTTGTGGGATTTATTGTTCGCGTTTTCGAGCCAAGGCATGACGCTGTTCGTCACCACGCATTACATGGACGAGGCCGAACGGTGCTCGCATGTGGGCTACATTTACATGTCGAAGCTCGTGGTGTGCGGCGAGCCGGATGATCTCAAGCAAATGCCGGTGGTAAATCCGCCCGACACCAAGCGCATTGACGTGACCTGCGATCATGTGACGGTAGGCTTGCAGACGGTGCGGCGGCTGCCCGGCGTGCGCACGGCGACGGTGTTCGGCCAATCCATGCACCTGCTGGTGGATGCGAGCATGTCCGAAGATTTCATCCGCGCGGAGCTGGCGCGGGTTAAGATCCCGCAGGCGGACATCCGCCCCATCGCGCCGTCGCTGGAGGATGTGTTTGTGGCGTTGACGAGCGACAACGGGAAATAGCGTTGCCAGCGGGGATGGCAACTAGCCGAAATGCCTTTCG
>CAYHFK010000381.1:0-4017 GCA_964355895.1 uncultured Bifidobacterium sp.
TCGACGAGCGCCGGGCGGAAGTTCGCCGGTGGCTCGGGCCGCATCGCTTCCGCCGGCGGCAGCTTCGAGGCGCGGCGCACGGTGCTGAACACGCCGAGCAACGCCGCGCCCACGCCCACGCCGAGCGCCAGCACCATCGCCGAGCGATCGAACCGGAAATACAAATCCGGAAAGCGAAAGAACAAGTGATACATCGCGACGAGCCGATGGCCCAGCGCCACGCCGCCCACCGTACCAATCACCGCGCCACCCGCCACCATCACGAACGCAAACTTCAGGTAGTGCAGGACGATCTGCCGGTTCGCAAAGCCAAACGCTTTGAGGATGGCGATCTGTTCACGCTGCAAGGTCAGCAGCCGCGACAACACCGCGTTGGTCATGAACGCCGCGACGCTCAAGAACACGACCGGGAAGCCGATGGAGAGCGTTTGCAGGATGCGAATCTCGTCCGACACCCGGATGTGCGACGGATGATCCGCCCGCCCGTAAGCCCCGCGCCCGCCGTAGGGTTCGAGCAGCCGGTCCAACTCCGCGATCACCGATGGCAGTTGCGCGCCGGGCGCGAGCGTGAGCGTGAGATAATTGAACGCGCCATAAAGATCGAACGCCGTCGCGATTTCCTTGTACGGCATCCAGAAGGTCCCGTAGGTGCGATTGTCCGGCAGCGACGCGCCGGGTCGCGCCTCAAAAATAATCTCCGGCGACAGGACGATCCCAGCGATGCGGAATTCCTTTCGCCGGCCGTTGAGCAACAGCGCGAGTTTGTCGCCTGGATGGATCTGGTTGGCCTCCGCGAACGCCTCGCTCACGAGCACTTCGCCGCGGCTGCCCGGCGCGAGCCAGCTTCCCGTGCGCAGGAAAAGCCGGTTCAGTTCCGGCGGGCCGAAATCCGGCAGCGAACGCACCTGGCCGCTCGCCGGCTCGTCCAGGCCGTCCAGATCGAGCGTTACCTGCACCGCGATGCCCGCCTGCGCCATGGCCACGCCGGGCACCTCCGCCACCCGTGCCGCCAGCGCGTTCGGCGCGCGTTTCAAGTGCGCAAACACTTCGGCGAAACGGTGCGCTTCGTAATATTCCTGCCGCGTGCTTTCCAGCGAATGGATCAGGCTGCGCGCCATGACCAGCATCGCCAGCCCGCACGCCATGACGAGCGCGACCGCGACCACCTGACCTTTCATCCGGTTCAGGTCGCGCAGCAGTTTGCGATCGAGGTTGGGGAGCATCACCAGTTCAAGCTGCTCGCCGGGGCGCGAGTGGTATTGCGATGCTCGTGATGCACGCGGCCATCCGAGAGATGAATCACGCGATCCGCCATGCCGGCCATGACGGCGTTGTGGGTGATGACGACCGTGAGCGTGCCCAACTCGCGATTCACGCGCTCGATGGCCTCCAGCACCACGATGCCCGTGCGCACATCGAGCGCGCCCGTCGGCTCGTCGCAGAGCAAAACCTCCGGGCGCTTGGCGATGGCGCGGGCGATGGCCACGCGCTGTTGTTCGCCGCCGGACAACTGGGCGGGAAAATGATCCAGCCGCGCGCCAAGATTGACCATGTGCAACGCTTCTTCCGGCGGCATCGGGTCGCGCGCGATCTCCGTGATGAGCGCCACGTTCTCGCGCGCCGTGAGGCTGGGGATCAAATTGTAAAACTGGAAGACGAACCCAACCGAGTCGCGGCGATAGCGCGTGAGGTCGGTTTCGTTCGCCGCCGTGAGATCGAAGTCGCGATAGCGCAACTCACCGGCCGTCGGAACGTCCAAACCGCCCAGATTGTTGAGCAACGTCGTCTTGCCGCTGCCCGACGGGCCGAGCAGGACGGCGAGTTCGCCGGCGTAAAGATCGAGGTCCACGCCCGCGAGCGCGTGGACTTCCGCCGCGCCCATGCCATAGACCTTCGTCAGGCCGCGGACGTGAAAGACCTGCGGCCGCGCGGTCGCGGCCTGCATTTCGGGAATGAGGGTGTCCATCGCCAATCGCCGTTTGATAACAGTCGCGCGAACCGTCAGCAAGCGTGCTGTGGCCTACCGTGCGGCCAGAGCGTGGTGAGAATCCCCAAAACCTGACGCCGGCAAATCCACCCGCTACGATACCAGTGTGGGAAAAACTCCAGAGCCTGGACAAAACTCAAAAACTTGCCCGCCGCGTCATAACGCTACGATCAGAGCCTGGTAATTTGGAACTAAATTACGAGGGCATTGCGGGAGAAACCGTCAATCCGCTACGACGGCACTGCGGGACAAAGTACGATGAGAATTAAGCCGGTAACAACTTTGCATCCACGAATTAGGCCGGCGCAATTCTAAAATCAAAAAAAACTCCCCAGCGAAAGCACGACGCACGGGGCATGACCACCACCGACCCGCCCGGCGATTTTGTGTCAAAAGTAAGGAGCGACCCCTTTACAGGCGCTGTTTGCCCCCCGAACTGTGTTCGCCCGGACAGCAGCCGGTGTAGCTGCCGATTTGTTTGCGGTTGTTAAACCGGCCCCAGTCGCAGACTTCGCCGTCCAGCGTCACCACCGTGATTTCGCCCAGGCCCTTGGGGAGCGGCTGGTCTTGGACGCGGGCGATGAGTTCGGCTTCCAGCGTTTCGAGTTGTTGCTCCAGGGCCAGGATTAGTTCGCGCAACTCGGTCAGCCGGCCCAGCAACCAAGGGTCGAGCGTTTCGAGCGCTTCCAGTTGCGCGCGCCCCACCAGCGCCCGGGCAGCTGGAGGTGTTGATACTCGGCGACCTGCCCGTGCCCGCGGTTGCCCAGCATCCGGATGAGCCGGCCCAGAAACTTGCGCCGCCGCGTGCCTTCGCGTTTGCGTTGCTCCCCCGCGCTGGGGATGCGGATGGGCGCGAGTTCGTCCCGGTTGCCATCGGGCCAGCGCGACAGCCGCAGGCACAAGGCCCGGGCGTCGAGCTTGTCGGTCTTGCGCTGGCCGTTGAGCGCGATGGGTGTGATGAGAAAACTCTGCGCCCCGGCCGCCACCAGTTCTCGGTGCAGCACAAAGCCGAACCCGCAGCTTTCCTCCACACAGAACACCTGGAAGCCTTCGGCGATCCACTGCCGCACCTGGGCGGCGAGTTCGGCGCGCGTGAACTTGCGCGGGGCGTGGGGATTGGCGTGGTCCTTCTGCGCCACGGCCATGATGAACTCCAGATGCACATCGAGCCCCAGCTTGAGCAGGGGCTTGGCCGGATCGATCACCGCGCTGGGCAAGGGCTGGCGCGGCGGCACCGGCCGCACCACTGCGGGCTTGTCGAGGGCGGGGGTCGGGCTTAGGGTCGGGCGTGTCATGATGGGTTTGAGAATGTATTCTTTCATGGATCTTTCTGGTTATGGTTTTAACTGCCTTTCCAACGTGGCACCGTGTGGCGTCGCGTTCAACCCATCATGGCATCTAACCCAGCATGGCGTCACGGTTGGCAATCCACGCGTCCCGTGCGCCGGGTCGCTGAGCTTGGGTCGTTGGCATCATCAGCACCCACAGAGCTTCTGTCGTTATGGCCACCAAGAAAACATCGCACCAGGAACATATCGAGTATCACAAAGACGGCAGCGTTTGGGCCAGAGGACAGACGGCTGGCGGAGTCCCCACTGGTTATTGGGAGTGGTTCAGATTGGACGGGACGAAGATGCGCTCAGGCCACTTCGAGAGCGGTGAGCAAGTTGGCGAGTGGACCACCTACGACAAAAAAGGACAGGTCTATAAAGTGACCAAGATGAAACCGAAAGCGACGAAAGATGCCTAATCACCAAAGGATGGGAAGGACCGTAGCGCGTGTGAGGGATTCAGCCTGTCGTGTGAGGTAGTCGCGCCGAGCGTCCTTTCCATCCGGGGTTGAACCCGCCCGTCAAACTTACGGGACCGTCCGCGCCGCCTGCCGCTCCTTTGCCTTTTGCTTTTCCGCTCCGGCCCCGGCCCAACCCCGTCGTGCTCGCCATGTCGGTCTGCGTTCAACCAGAGCGCTCCAGCGCCGCCCCGCTGGGCAGGCGGACGGTTCGGGGCGGTTCGTGCGCGAGCATTGCGGC
>CAYHFK010000382.1:0-3985 GCA_964355895.1 uncultured Bifidobacterium sp.
GTCGAGGCGTAGCCGAGCGTCACGACGACGACGTGGGTGGCGAGCCAGAAGTTGGTGTCGAGTACGGCGCGCATCATTTCCATGGTGTCGCCGCCGAGCGCGAGGTTGTGGGCAATGAGCAGGGTGACGAAGCCAGCCAAACCCGCCACGGCGCTGCCGAGGCCGACTTTGTAAACGCGTTCCAGTACCAGACCCAACCCGCAGGCGCCCCAGCCGATGAAGATGGCGGAGGAGTAAAGGTTTGTCACCGGTGGCCGGCCTTCCAGCACCATGCGGTAGATCAGCCCGAAGGTGTGGACGACAAACGCCAGCGCGATGAGATAAAACGCGGAGCGGCGCAGGGACTCGGACAGGTTCGGGGACACGCCATAAGTCAGCAGCGCGCCGCCGGCCAGGACGAAGGCGAAGATGTAAATGATGGTCGCGTGCAGGAAGATTTTGATCCGGTTGAAGTAGTACTCCGACCGGCCCTTGCCGACTTCCTTGGAAAACTGGGGCGCGAGCCAGGTCTGGTAATCCGCCACGGCGCGGTTGAAATCCGCCGTATTGTCGTGCGCGTAGGCTTCGGCCATCTGCGCGTAATTGCCGACGGCCGGGTGAATGGCGCGGCCTTGAATCGCGCCCAGCAGGCTCGCGCCGATGTTGAGCCAGGCCTGCCGATCCGCCGCCGGATCCAGGGGCGGAACGACCAGCGGATAGGCCATGTTCGCCAAGGCATCGAACTGTTGCGCGAGGGTGGAAAATTTGCGCAGCGCGTCTTGATCCACCGTTCCGCCCGCCTGCTGGGCGCGAAACGCCGCCAGGCCGGCGGGGAGCGCGGCCTGGTAATCGGCAATCAGCCCGGCGAAATTATGGGTGCCGGTGGGCTGGAGGCTGTTTTTCAAGCGCTGGTAAAGGATGACGGCGTTGCCGAGTTTCAAGACCTGCTTCTGATAGGTGGTGCGTTGCGCATCCTCGATCTCGCTGGCCTTCCGGCTTTGCGCGCCGATTTCACCCAGCACCGGACCCAGTTCGCCGAAGGTGTAATAGCGCAGTCCGGATTTCTCGACGCCCTTTTCGCCCAGCTTGAGCTCGCTGATGAGTTCGGGATGGTGAATCAGAAAGATCGGGCGGGTGTCGGCGACCTCCGGTTTGAAGAAGGTTTCGAGCAACCAATCCGTGGAAGTGAGCTTGGCCGGGTGATGCCAGAATTTCCAGGAGGGAACTTCTTCCAGCGGCACGTCGCCAGTGCTGCGGATCTGGAGCAGGGCGTTGCGCGCGACGGAGTCGAACGGCTGGATGCGGCCATTGAGCAGCACGGGCAGGCGGCCAAATTCGCGGGCGCGCAGTTCGCCATCCCGTTTGGGCAGCATGATGACGACGATTTCCGTGGCGAACAGCGCGACGAAAAACCACGGCAGGATTTTGTAGAGAGCTTTCATGCGGTCTTGCGTTTCGAGGCGAAGCGAATCAGGTGCGTCATGAATTGCAGCATCATGCCCGCCGCCACCATCACGCACGCGAAATACGGCGTGAGCCAACTTGGGTTGTGAACGACCTGCAGCACCGTGCCCTGGTCGTCTTTGTCAAAACTGGCCTGATAATAGGTTTCGCCCGCGTAGCGCAGCGGGTTGTTCATGTAGATGAGGACTTCGCGATCCTCGCCCGTATCCGGCCGCTGCAGGCGCACGCGGCTGGAAAAGTTTTTGGGGATGTCCGTGCCGGCGTAGCGGTCGTGCTTGAACTCGACCAGGTGCAGGTTGAAGGGCTTGTAGTAACGCACCGGGCGCAACGCCAGTTGATAGGTGTGACCGTTGTGCTTGAATTCCTGCGGGCGCGCGAGAAACCCGGAGACGAGATACGTGCCGAGCGAAGCTTGTGGCGTGAGCAACTCCACGATCCCGGACGGCATGTCGCGTTCGTCCATCTTGGTGACGTGCGGCAATTCGCGCCACCAGATGCCCGCGCCCATGCCGGCGGTCACTTTCACCTCCGTGTAACCATCGGCGGGTTTTTCCGTGAGCGACGAGTTGCCGTAGAAGGGTTTTACGCGCAGGGCGAAGGGCAGTTCCGGGCGGGTGATGTCGCCACCTTGCGCGAGCAAGCGGTCGGGGATCGTCACCACCTGGTCGCTCGCCGGATCAGTGGTGTCAACGACGGCCAGTTCAAAGGCCATGGAGGCTTCGGAGTAATTTTTCGTCTCGCCGTTGCGGATGTGCATCATGCTTTCCGTGGAGAGCAGGTCGGTGAGCAACTGGCCGAGCAGCAACAGCACGACGCCCAAGTGGATCAAGACGATGCCCCATTTCTTTTTCCCCGGCTGATAGTAACGCAGGTGCGCCGCGAATAAATTGATGAGCAACAAGCCGCCGACCAGATAGCCGCCGGGAAAAATTGGGAGGCGGAAACTGGATCCCGCCGGCGACCAGAAGATGAAGAAGCTGCGGAAGAATTCGTTCTGCGCCTTGTATAGCCCGACGTTCACCTGGGCAATCGTGCCCCAGAACACAAGGATCAGTCCGAGTGCCAGCAGGACCACAGTCAGCCGGAGGGAGGTGAAAATTTTGTAAATGCGATCGAGCATGTCAGTATTTCACGGTTTGCACGAACTTCGTGAACGCGGCCTTCTGGCTCTCGACCACCTTCGCGTCGCCCATGAGTTTGTAGAACCACGCCTGCCCCGACTGCACCACCATCGCCCCCACGAGGGACGCGGGCTGGCCCGTTCGGGCATCGGTGCCGCTCATCTCAATGACAGTTGCCGTGCCGGACGCCACCGGGATTTCCTTTGCCTGCTGCTGCAACTCCGCCGCGGTCCACGGTAATTGTCCCAATTGCCCGCGCCAGCGGTTCACATTCGCCGCCAGCCCGCCGCCATCGCCGGCGGACATGCTGACGTTCACGGCGGCTTGGGCCGCGCCGTCGCCGGTCAGGGTGAATTTCGCCACCAGAAATTGTCCGCCGGGGATTTCCTTCCAGCCGGCTGGCACTTCCCATTTTGGTTTGCCTTCGCTGGACGGAGCGGGGGATGCGGGGGATGCGGTTGCCGGGATGGTGGAAATGTCCGGATGGCCCGACGGCAGGGTTTCGCCACCAATCGGCGGATGGCTGGCCGGCAAACTGGCCGTCGCTTCACCCGCCTCGTACTTTACCGACTTGAGGAAGGCGACGAACGCAGTCTTCTCCTTCGCCACCAACGGATCGTTGCCCGTCATTTTGAAAAACCACGCCATGCCGTCGCGCTGTTGAATCACGCCGAGGATGCGGGTCGGGTCGCCCGAGCCACTGGCCGCGCCGGCCACATCGTAGAGTTGGGCCGGTTGACCGGCGATTTCCACGGCCTCGGCGGTTTTGGCCAGTTCTTCCGCCGACAACGATCCGAGACCGACCTGCCCGCGCCAGCGGTTGACGTTGGCAAGGTCGCCGCCCGCCGCGCCGGGCAGGGGAATCACACTCACATCCGCCTGCTTGCCGCCGTCGCCCTTCACGTTGAAAGAGGCGGCGCGCATTTGGCCGGGGGGCGCTTCATTCCAGCCTTCGGGTTTCGTCCAGCTCAGGCGCGGGGTAGCCGCGGGTGCGGCGGCCGGCCCGCCAGCGGAAATATCCGGATGGCCGGATGGCAAACCCGCCGGGGCCATCGTCGGCGACTCCTTCGGTACGCGATAGGATTTGGTGTCATCGCGACCGCACGCACTGAGCAACAACCCGAGCACAAGCACCGACATAGTCCGGGTGGGGAACGCTTTGGCAAGGTGAACGATCAAATTCATCGCGAGGTTCTACTTACTTTGACCCGAAACCGCAAGCTGTCCTTTGCGCGAAGCCGGGCGGAAATTGCCCGCCGACGATGACGGATTGCCAAGTTCGCCGCGCCGGGCGGTTCCGCCCGTCATTTCAAGCGCCCGCCGGTCCAAGGGGTGCGACGGGAAATGGCGGTCAGCGCAACCGCAGTGTAGCGGCGGGCGTCCTCGCCTGCCGTAGAGCCGGCGCGTCCCGCCCGGCGGAA
>CAYHFK010000383.1:0-3913 GCA_964355895.1 uncultured Bifidobacterium sp.
GCGGGTTCGGGCGGCATCCGTGCCGCCAGTTTCGAGTTTTCAAACAGGCTCTTAGCCGTTTCCTTGCAGTTGGAAAATGGAAGGCAGCTTGAACGCAGAGGCGCAGAGGCCGCGGAGAAACGCGGAGAAACGCGGAGGATTTGCAAGAGCCGCACACCAAAGAGTGAGCGATAGTTTGTTTGCCAAACTCTGCGCTTCTCCGCGTTCTCAGCGTCTCTGCGTTAAGTTGAACCTGACTTCAACTGCCTGGGTCCGGGTTATGCGACGGGTGGCCCGTCGGAACGCAGCGCAGCCGTTTGAACAGAACGTAACGTCACCACACGATATGAAACAAAGCGACCAAACAACGAAGCCGATTTCCCGGCGCCGATTTCTGAAATCAACCGTCTCCGCCGCCAGCCTCGTCTCCGCCGCCGGCGGTCTGTCGGCTTTGAGCCAAACCTCGACCACTTCGCCGAAAGAGAAAGCGGCGGGCGGCAGCAAGCCCGCCGACACTTACGAAACCCACGCCAAAGGCATTCGCATCCAGCCGGGCCATTGGCGGCCGCATTATCCCTGGGAACAGATCGCTTGGGTCAGTCCGGCGTGGCCCAGCCAGGATTATCTGTGGCTGGATTTTCCCGAGGCCATCTTCACCAGCCAGGGACTGCTTTATCTGAGCCATGTGAATCCGGGGATCGAGGCAGTGTTCCCGGATTTGCCGAAAGTGCCGTGGCGGGTAGTGCCGAACGGCATCGCGTTCGACCGGCAACTGCCCAACGGCGTCAGTTTCGGCGGGAGCGTGACGAAGCAAAACGACAAGAGCGTGGCGCTGGAGTTGCATCTCAAGAACGGCAGCGCCCAGGTGTTGAAAAACATCGAGTTGCAGACTTGCGCGTATCTGCGCGGCATCCGGGAATTTTCCGACTCCACGCGCGACAACAAGTTTGTGCATGTGCCGGAGACAGGCTGGGTGACTCTGAGCCAGGCGCGCGAGCTGCCGGCGGGCACCAGTCCTTATCGCGTTGGCTGGCGCACGAAAGGCAAGCCGGTGGCGGATTGGCCCGTCATGGTCACGCGCTCGAACAAGGAAGAACGCTGGGTGGGCATAACCTGGCGCAAGGACACACTCTCGCTGATTGGCAATCAAAACCACCCGTGCATGCACGCCGATCCGAAGTTCAAGGACCTGGAGCCGGGTGAGGCCGCTGCCATTCATGGAACGATCTTTTTCTTCGAGGGCAAGCTGGCGGACTTTGATTTTGCGAAAGTGATCGGTGCATGAATCAAAGTGACACGGCCGAGCGGACCGTCTTGAACAAAGGACCGGTGATGAAAATGACAACAATTCCCTTGCCCGAACCTCCAGCGACGACAGAGTTATAGCGAACGATGAGTGAGCCAAGCGACAGCAGCCGGCCAGAGTTTTGGGACATCCGTTTTTCCAGCGGGAAAACGCCGTGGGATTTTCATGGCGTCCCTGCGACGCTCAACCTGTTTTTGAAATCGTCCCCGCCGGGGAAAGTGTTAATTCCGGGATGTGGCACTGGCTACGAAGTTCAGGCTTTTCACCATGCCGGATGGGACGTGACGGCGATTGATTTTTCTCCGGTGGCGGTGGAGCAGGCGCGGATTCATCTTCGGGAGCTTGCCCGCTGCGTGGTTTGTGGCGACTTCTTCAAGCACAACCTCGGCGGGCGGTGCTTTGACCTGATTTACGAGCGGACGTTTCTGTGCGCGCTCCCGCCCCGCCTCTGGCGGGCTTATGCGGAGCGCATGGCGCAACTCCTTCGCCCCGGTGGATGCCTCGTCGGCATCTTTCTTTATGGCGAAGAACCTGAACCGCCGCCGTATCCGCTGTCCGAAGCGGCGGCGCGGGAATTGTTTGAAACAAACTTCTCCCTGCGGCGCAGCGTTCCCGTTGAAGACTCGCTGCCTTTGTTTGCCGGCCAGGAGCGCTGGCAGGAATGGCAGCGGACAACGTGAGTCTCCGCCCCGTGGCGTAATTCAGCCAACGCTGCTATTCGACGTAGCGCTCCAGCACAACCAAAAGTTCCTGCAACTGCTTCCGTCCCTCCGCCGGCGAGTGGGCGTGTTCGATGCAGTGCCGCGTATGGGAATGAATCAACGTCTCCGCCAGCGACTTGATGGCTTTTCGCGCCGACACCAATTGCATCAATATCTCCGAACAGTCCCGATCCTCTTCCAGCATCCGCTCGATGGCGTTCATCTGGCCGACGATGCGGCGCACCCGGAGCTTTTGGGCGTCGCGCTCACTGCGGGAATGCGTGTGCGGTTTCATGCGGCGCCCAGCGTAAGCGGGTCGCCGGGAAAATTCAAGCCTTGCTGGTGATAGGGGGTGGGGGTATAGTCCACGCCCATGACTTCGTTCAATGAGTATCTGGCCCACGGCAACGCCTGGCTGTTCATTCCCGGCGCGATCCTGCTGGGCGCGCTGCACGGGTTGGAGCCGGGCCACAGCAAGACGATGATGGCCGCGTTCATCGTCGCCATTCGCGGCACGGTGCGACAGGCGGTGTTGCTCGGATTGTCCGCCACGATTTCGCATACCGCGGTCATTTGGGTCCTGGCTTTAATCGGATTGCGCTATGCCGGGAAATTCGATGTCGAAACCACCGAGCCCTATTTCCAAGTGGCGACCGGAGTGCTGGTGATCGGCATGGCGGCCTGGATGTTCGTCCGCATGCGCCGGGAACAGCGCTCCGCCGCAGAGCATCATCACCGTCACGACCACGAGCCGCGCGGTGCCCACGGCGGTTTATTGGTGCAGACCGGCGCAAACGAGCAGTTGGAAATCAGCGTGTTTGAAACCGATGTTCCGCCGCGCTTTCGGCTCCACTTTTACAACCAAGGGAATCAAATCCCCAGGCTGCCCGCGGCGAACACGATTCAATTAGAAACCACCCGGCCCGACGGCAGCAAGCAACGGTTTGAGTTTGTTTCAAGAAAAGATTATCTCGAATCCACCTCCGAGATTCCTGAACCGCACGAGTTCCATGTCGCCGTCAAGCTCGCTGGCCGTATCGCCTGTCACGCCGAATTTGTGGAGGATCACCCGCACCATCATCACGCCGGCGCTTCCACCGAGTATCAGGACGCGCATGAGCGGGAACACGCGAGGGAATTGGAGAAGCGCTTCGCCAACCGGCAAGTGACGACCGGCCAACTCATCCTCTTCGGACTGACGGGCGGATTGCTGCCGTGTCCCTCGGCGTTCGCGGTGCTGGTGATTTGTCTGCAACTCAAGCAAATCACTTTGGGGTTTGCGATCGTGCTGGCGTTCAGCGTGGGCCTGGCAATTACTCTCGTCACCGTCGGCTCCGCGGCGGCCCTTTCCGTGCGGCACGCGAGCAAGCACTTCAACGGCTTTGGGGGACTTGCCCGCAAAGCGCCCTATGTCAGTTCCACCGTCATGGTCGTAATCGGGCTATTGGTGGCGGGACAGGGAATCCGCAGTTTGCTACGCTAAAGCACGCCGTTGCAGCCGGCTTTTGAGCACGGTTCGCAACCGATGATTTTGCCACCGGCTCAGGCAACGAAACTCAAACGCGGCGGCGGGCTGTTTGTTTGAGGGATGAATTGAACAACCAAGGAACAAAGTAACGAAGCCGGCCCTGCTTTGTTGCTTGGTTGCTTTGAGGTTCAAAATCTCTGGCGCTTTGGGCCGGCGGGCGGGCCGCGCAGGGCAACGCAAAACTATTTTCCCTTTTCGACGACGAGCATTTCGATTGGCTCACGGCCGCCCCACGATAATTTTTAGCGCCGTTAGGCGCGAAATCTTTGTAGCTGAAAACCACCTCGGAAATTTCAAGCTCCGTAGGAGACATCTGCCGGGAATATGCCGCTCCTACGGAGCTGATGCATTTTACCATCTGGTTCTACAAAGATACCGCGCCTAACGGCGCTGAAACCG
>CAYHFK010000384.1:0-3897 GCA_964355895.1 uncultured Bifidobacterium sp.
TGCACGATGGCGTCCACCTCGCGGATGTGGGTGAGAAACTTGTTGCCCAAGCCCTCGCCCTGCGACGCGCCTTTCACCAACCCGGCGATGTCCACGAACTCGATGGCCGCCGGGATGACGACTTGCGTCTTGGCGATCTTTTGCAGTTCATACATCCGTGCATCTGGCACGGTGACGATGCCGAGGTTGGGGTCAATGGTGCAAAACGGATAATTCGCCGCCTCCGCCTTGCGGGTGCGGGTGACGGCGTTAAACAAAGTGGACTTGCCTACGTTGGGCAGACCGACGATTCCAGCTCTTAGCATAAAAAATTAGCGGCATAGGAACGCAGAGAATGAACGCAATTGAAAGACAATCTTCAAGCCGCCGCCGGAAACGGGGTGATTAAAGTCGGGTGAGGATTCTTGCCTCGTCCTCGTTCTCCTCCTCGTCCTCGAATCCCGCCTCTTTCGAGGAGGAGAACGAGGACGAGGACGAACCGGAGGCCTCACCCGCTTTTAAGCACACCCGCCGGAAACGGGGTGGAAAGTTTGGCATGGCCGAAATAGAAATGGCTGCGGCCGAGCATGAGGTTTACGCTGTGCGCTATGAAGACGTACCCGGCGGCGACGACGCGCGGAACTCTTGATGTGGAACTGCGATCCTTTGGTTGTCGGGGTGCCCGCCTGACTTGGCTGGTCTTGCTGGCCGCCCTGCCACAACTTGCCGGCGCGCAATCCCCGCCGGCGCTGTTCACGCCCGCGCCGACCTTTTCCGCCACGAACCGTTACGTCGCGGCCAGCGTGTTTCAATGGTTCACCGCGAACGGCGGCCAACTCACCGGGCCGTGGCGGCCCCTCGAAGGCCGCAGCAACTGGACCGGCACGCCGGATTTTTGGCAGGGCCAGATCAAACAGATGATGGCGGCGAACATTGACGTGCTCTACGTCCATCTGATTCCCAGCTCGGAGGCGCAGCGCACCAACTTGTTCATCGCGCTCAACCAGCTCCGCGCGGAGGGCTACGACACCCCGAAAGTGGCGCCGTTCCTCGACCCGATGATCACCTGGGACCAGAAACCGCTGGTGAACCTCGCGACGGCCGCCGGCAAGGACGAGTTCGTCGGACAATACCTTCGGTTCTATCACCAGTATTTTGGCGTGAGCACCGGCGCCTACGCTGACGATTACCTTGCCCGCCAAGCCAACAAGCCCATCCTCGACACCTGGCATGTGCAGTTCAATTGCTCCAACCTCAATTCCCTCACCCGCGCCGACGTGTCCAACCGCCTCGCCGCCGCGCTTGGCGCCGCGCATCCGTATTTCACGAATGGCTTTGTGATGGTGACCACGGCCTTGAACCCGCCCACCTTGAGCTTCGCCGATGAGATGGTGCCGCAGTTTGAGATAACCCAGTATTACTACCCGTTCACCTACAAAACCATCCGCTCGGTGCAACTCAAGGGCGGCTATTGGGACCAGAACATCCGCAACCCTGGCAGCTTTCTGGCCCGCGCGGGCGGGGGGCCTTACAGCAATGCTTGGCGCCAGGTTGACCGCACGCTCGTCCGCCGGGTTTATCTGGAAAGTTGGAACGAATACGACGAAGGCACCGGCATCTACGCGGGAACCAACCTCCCGCCCTACATCCAATCCGGCAGCGGCAACACCAACACCGACGTGTGGTCGGCGACCGGCGATCCGTTTGAGTATATCAAAACCACCGCCCGCGGGGCCGCCAGCTTTAATGACACGCCCTGGCAGGCGGCAAAGATTTTGTGGCACAACTTTCCCACCAACCTGGCCCCAGACGAAACGCGCACCGTGAACGTCATCCTCCGCAACACGGGCGACGCGAGCTGGACGAGCTTCGCGGGCTACCAGTTCGGCCAGAAGGACACCGACCCAGCGTCATTCACTACCAACCTCTGCCTGATCAACGCCGCACAGGAAGAAATCCCGCTTTATGGCGGCATCTTCCGTGGCCGGCCGAAAACGTTCACGCTCACGCTCCGCGCGCCGAAGACGCCCGGTGTTTTCACGACGCATTGGAGCATGCGGCACGACACCGCCGGGTGGTTCGGGGAGGAACTTACCGTGACGATCAAGGTCGGTGAACCGGCGCGGCTGCAAACTCCGGCGCTGGACCCGGCCGGAGCGGTGTTGCGTTGGAACGCCACCAACGGCGTCAATTACACCCTCGAGTACACCGACGACTGGCAGGCATGGACGGCGCTGGCCGGGGCGAGCAATCTTTCCGGTCCGTTGCTGGCGCCGTTTGAGTTGCGGGCGACCAACTCTGGCCCGCTGACGCCCCACCGTTTCTTTCGGGTCCGGCTTTCCAGCCCGTGAGGGGCCGCCAAAAGATTGCGGCGGCTTCGCGAAGTGCGAACTCCCAAACCACCAGGCATCCAACGACCAAGGGGAACCAAATATCAGCCACCGCCATGAAGCCCGTTACGCCGAAATCTGAACGACCACCATCAACCCAACACCGGGAATTCGTTTTCGGCGGCTGGCTGAAAACCCTCGCCGTCCTCCTGCTCGCGACCCTCCCGGTGCCCCCCGCCACCGCGAAAGACCGGCCGCTTTCGCTCCATCCGGACAATCCGCACTACTTCCTCTGGCGCGGCCGGCCCACGGTGCTCATTACGTCCGCCGAGCATTACGGCGCGGTGGTGAACCTGGATTTCGATTACACGCCGTACCTGAAAGAACTCGCCGCGAGAAAGCTCAACAACACGCGGGTTTTCAGCGGGGCGTATGTCGAGCCAGTCGGAGCTTTCAACATCACGCAGAACACCCTGGCGCCGCTTCCGGGAAGGTTAATCGCCCCCTGGGCGCGCAGCCGTCAACCCGGCTACGCCAACGGCGGCAACAAGTTCGACCTCACGCGGTGGGACGAGAATTATTTCAAGCGCCTGCGTGATTTTGTGAAGCAGGCCGGGCGGCGCGGGGTGGTGGTGGAAATGAATCTCTTCTGCCCGTTCTACGAGGAATCGCAGTGGCAGCTCTCGCCGCAAAACGCCATCAACAACGTCAACGACCTCGGTAACGTCGCGCGAACGAATGTGTACACCCTCGACCAAAGTGGCGGCCTGCTCGCCGTGCAGGAGGCGATGACGCGCAAGCTCGTCACGGAACTGAATGAGTTCGACAATCTCTACTACGAAATCTGCAACGAGCCGTACTTCGGCGGGGTGACGATGGCCTGGCAGCATCACATCGCCGAGGTGATCGTGGCGACGGAGCAGGCGCTGCCCAACCAGCATCTCATTTCGCAGAACATCGCCAACGTTTCGGCGAAGATCACGCAACCGCACCCGGCCATTTCCATTTTTAACTTCCACTACGCCTCGCCGCCAACCGCCGTGGCCGAGAACTACGCGCTAAACAAAGTGATGGGCGACAACGAAACGGGTTTTCAGGGCACGAATGACACGCCCTACCGGATGGAAGCGTGGGCGTTCATTCTCGCGGGCGGCGCACTCTACAACAACCTCGACTATTCATTCGTGGCGGGACACGAACGGGGTGATTTTGTTTATCCCGCGAAATCTCCCGGCGGCGGCAATCCGGAATTCCGCCGGCAGTTGACCGTGCTGCGCGACTTCATCAACTCGTTCGACTTCGTGCGCATGAAACCGGACCAGGGATTTCTCAAGTCCGGCGTGCCGGCCAAGATGCAAGCCAATGCGCTGATGGAAACCGGCAAACAATACGCGGCCCACTTCTTCGATCACGGTAATCCCGCCCCGCAGTCGTTGTCGCTCACGTTGCTGCTGCCGGCGGGCGATTACGACATCAAATGGGTGGACGTGCTCAGTGGCAAGCCGACCAAGCGCCAACGCGTGAAATCATCAGGCTCAATTACGATCACCTCACCAGAGTTTCAGCGGGAGATTGCCTTGAGCATTCG
>CAYHFK010000385.1:0-3794 GCA_964355895.1 uncultured Bifidobacterium sp.
TCGTCTTTGCAGACTTGCGACCCGGAACGGGAAGCTGAAGGTTGAGCGCATCGTTCCGCGGACACCGCAGATGAATTTTGAGAACCGGCGGCGCGCCCGGAGTGACGTGCCCTGCCAAAAATGATTATGCAAATGTTCACCGTCTCCACCGCCTTCAATCCGGCGGATGCACAATTGGTTCGTTCACGCCTTGAAGCTGCCGGTTTTCACCCCGTCGTAAAGAATGAACTCTCGGCCCTTAGCATGGACGGCTATGGCCTGGCTGTTGGCGGTATCCTCGTGCAAGTGCCCGAACCCGAGGCCGCCGACGCGCGGGAATTTCTGAACGCTCCAGACTCACCCACCGAATGAACGCCGCGCTCACGCGCCGGTTAGCCGCGCTCAAGAAGCTTCTGCCGGGCGAAATCGTCCTCGCCCCGTCCGTGCTCCAGCAATATGCCGGCGACAAATGGTTCGCCACCCACCAACCAGATGCGGTCGCCCTGCCCCGCTCCACCAAGTCGGTCGCGACGATCCTGCGCTTCGCCCACCGCCACGCCATCCCGGTGACGGCACGGGGCGCCGGTCACGGCTACGTCGGCGGTTGCGTGCCGTTGCGCGGCGGCATTGTGATGTCCCTGGAGCGCCTGAATCGCATCCTGGAAATCAACGCCGGTGATTTTGTCGCCGTCACTCAACCCGGCGTCATCACCGCCACGCTTCAGGACGCCGTCGAAAAGCAGAAATTATTTTACCCACCCGACCCCGCGAGCCGAAAGGAAAGCTTCATCGGTGGCAACATCGTCACGAATGCCGGGGGGCCGCGCTGTCTAAAATACGGGGTCACCCGGGATTACGTCCTCGGCCTGGAGGTGGTGCTGGCCGACGGCGCCATCGTCCGTCTCGGCAGCCGCACCCACAAAAACAAGACCGGCTTTGATCTGCACCGACTCTTCGTCGGCTCGGAAGGGTTGCTCGGGATTGTGACCGAAGCCACCCTCAAACTGCTGCCCCTGCCCCCGTATCGGGCGAATCTCGCCATCGGATTTTCCAACATGCGCGCGGCGATCCGTTCACTGCACGCCATTCTGAACGCCGGCTTTCTGCCCGCCGCGTTGGAACTGGCGGATGCCTTCACGCTCGCCGCCGCGTACCAACGGACCCGGAGCGAACGCCTGCGCGGCTGTCGCGCCCACCTGATTGTTGAACTGGACGGGCAACGTGATTCCGTCCGTGGCGAGATTCGCACGTTGCAACGAATTGTCCGTGCGCAGCGGCCGTTGTTTATTGAGACCGGCCTCGGCGACAAACAATGCGAAGCCGTCTGGAAAATCCGTCGCGAGTTTTCGTATTCCTTGCGCGACACAGGCCTCACCAAACTTAATCAGGACATCGTCGTGCCCCGCAGCCGACTGGAAGACTTGTTCGCGTTCGCCGCGCGCCTGCAAAAGAAACACAAACTGCAATTCGCCTGCTTCGGTCACGCTGGCGACGGCAACATCCACACGAACGTGATGGTGGATTTCACCCAACCCGGCGCCAAACGGCGTTCCGCCGCCGCGCTCGATGAATTATTCCGCCAGGTGCTGGCGTGGGGCGGCGCGATCACCGGTGAACATGGCATCGGCATCGCCAAGAAGCGCTGGTGGCCGCTGGCCGTCCCGAAATCGGCGCGGGAGCTTCATCGCACCGTGAAACGCGCGCTCGATCCCAAGGGGATTCTGAATCCCGGCAAGTTTGTTTAGCGCCGGTTTGAATGCTGTGATAGCAACTTCGTCCTCGTTCTCGTCCTCGTCCTCGATTTTGGGCGGGATTCGAGGACGAGGACGAGGAGGAGGGCTCGGGACGAAACTTTTCAAACCGGCGCCAAGATCATCCGCTACGCGCCGACGCGATACCGGCGCAGGGTTGGCTCTACTTCCTGCGCCCAGGCATCAATGCCGCCGCGGAGGCAGCGAACGTTTTGCAAGCCGTGCCCCAGGTAATACGCGGCTGCATCCAGGCCGTTTCGGCCCTGATGATCCACGATGACGAGCGGTCGCGTATTTGAACCCTCCGCCATGATCTGCCGCATCACCTCCTGCGAGAGCAGCAACGAACCGGCGATCTGCACCGCCTCGAATTCCTCGCGGGACCGGATGTCCACCAACCGCACCGACGGATCCCGCTGGCGCCAGGCGGCGAGTTCCTGCGGCTCGATGAAAATCCTGGCATCCTGTTCGTGGCTGGACTGGATGTGCGCCAGCACCTCGGCCACGAGGAGTCCGCCGTTGCGCTCGCAAACCTGCGCCAGCGTTTCCGTCGGCTGAAAGCCGCAACTGCTGCACCCGCCGATGTGGTAACGGCGGAACAGCGCCCGTTGCGCGCCGGGAAACTTTTCCAACACGGCGCTCATGGGCGATTGGGGATGGATGGCTTCAAGTTGATTCATTCTTGTTAGGTTTGTTTGGCAAAGGTGAACCGCAACCATGACGTGTGAAGACTCTTCGCGCCCTGCTTTGCCCAAAACCAATAATTGAAGAGGCCGCCCGTGAGGAGCGGCGCGAGGACCAGGGCGCCCAAGCCGAGCGAGTCATGCATGGTGTTCACCAGCACGAGCATGACGAGGAGGGTGACAAGATTCGTCGCGACCACCGGCCACAGCGAAGGGATGCGATTTTCCATCGAGAGCAAGGTGGTCCAAAAAATAAGTTGGGTTTCCAAGAACCCGGTGAGGAGCAGGAGCCAAAACCATCCCCCGGGCAACATTCGCTTTCCCGAACCCAGCCATTGGAGGAGATAAGGCCCAAGTTCGTAAGCCAAAACTGCCAAAACGAGAAACGTGACGCTCTGAAGCCAGATGCGCGGCCAGAGCAGACGGCGTAATGCGGCGTGATCGTGACGCGCGCGATACTGCCCCACCAATGGCCACTTTACCCCCGTCCACACCATCGCCATGCCCTGAACAATCCCGACGATTTGAACAGAAAGACTGTATTCGCCGGTCGCGGTCAGGCCAAAGACCGTCGAGCACAAAATGACGCTGACCAGGTTGCGAAGATATCCGCTGCTGATCTGCAAACCCGCGCGCCAACTGTTGGGCCAGAGGATGCGGAGGAGGGCAAGCATTTCGGCGCGGGCGGGCGGGGCGGCAACCTGAGCCGGAAGCAGTTTCAAGGTGGCGCGGCGTGAAAAGTAGCGGGTGATAAAACTGGTGATGAAGCCGGCGGTCGGCACGCTCAGCAGTCCCCAGCCGAGCAAAAGCAAAGCGCAAGTTAGAATCAGCTTGAGCGCATGGCCAAAGAATAGAATGCGTCCGCAGACCAATACCTGGTTCATGTTGCTCAGAAAAGCACCCCACCACCCAAAGTAGAGCTCAAGAACAGCGCTCAAGAGCGCCATGCCCCAACTCAGCCAGGTAATCAAGGGGTGCGAGGTTTCCTGAACTTGAAGACTGATGATGTACGTACCGATGCCTCCCATGACCACTAGTAACAGCAGGGCCAGGACGCGATAAAGCGCCCGGGTGGTGTCGAGCAGCTTCCAGATCAGCGGATAATTGGGTTTGCCATCACCCCGGTCTTCCGACCGGAGTCCGAAAGCCCGCAATTCCGTGGCGCCACCCATGGCGTAGTTGACGCTGCGACCGATAGATATGGACAAACCTAAATCAAGCAAAGGTGAAATTGCCGTCAAACTCAGCAACACGTAGTAGAAACCCCAGTCCGGATTGGGCAATAAAAGCGCCAGGAGCGGAATCAGCAGCAGACCGGAACCTAAGCGGAGACCGTTGAAGGCCCACGACCAGACGACCGTGGAATTCCAAAGTCGCAAGA
>CAYHFK010000386.1:0-3790 GCA_964355895.1 uncultured Bifidobacterium sp.
GCGCCGACTGACGTCGGCGGCTACGTGATCAATCTTGATGAACCACTGATCCATCGCGCGGAAGATGACGGGCGTTTTGCTGCGCCAGCAATGCGGGTAGCTGTGGTGATAGTTCTCCTGATGCAGCAGCGCCTTGCGGACGCGTAGTTCATGCAGCACGGCTTCGTTCGCATCGCTCTTGCCGTGTTTTTCGAGAATGGATTTGCCAAGCATTTCGGCGGGCATCTGCTGCGCGACGGGCAGCTCGTTCGTGTGCGCGAACGCGCCGTCATCGTTGACGGGCGAGTAGATCGGCAGGTTGTTTTGCCGGCCGATGTTGTAGTCGTCCAAACCGTGGCCGGGCGCGATGTGGACGAAGCCCGTGCCCGTGTCGTTTGTGACGAAGTTGTCGCCGGCGAAGAGCTTCCCGGTGCGATTGCAGAATGGGTGTTGGTATTCGAGTGACTTGAGATGCTCGCCATCGAGGCTGCGAACGATCTGATAATCCTGCCAGCCACATTTCTGCGCGACGGTCGAGAGCAACATCGCCGAGACAATGAATTGTTCCTCGCCCACCTGTACGAGCGAGTAGTTGAACGTAGAGTTGTAGGCGACGGCAAGGTTCGCGGGTAACGTCCACGGCGTGGTCGTCCAGATGATAATGTTCACGCCGGGCCGTCCGACCACGGGAAACTTCACGAACACGCTCTGGCTGACGTGGTCGGCGTATTCGACTTCGGCCTCCGCGAGCGCGGTGCGGCACGGGATGCTCCAGTAAACCGGTTTCTTGCCGCGATAAACAAACCCCTGCTCGACGATGTCGGCGAAGAGGCGCAGTTCGTCGGCTTCGTATTCCTTGTTCAGCGTGAGGTAGGGATTGTCCCAATCGCCCAGCACGCCAAGGCGTTTGAACTGCGTGCGCTGAAGATCAATGTATTTGCGGGCGTAGGCTTCGCAGGCTTTGCGAATCGTCGCGGCGTCGGCGCTCGTGTCGCCGGCTTTGCGCATCTCCTGTGAAACCTTGAACTCAATCGGCAGCCCGTGACAGTCCCAGCCCGGAATGTATGGCGCGCTGAAGCCCCGCAGCGTTTTGTATTTGATGATGATGTCCTTGAGAATCTTGTTCAGCGCCGTGCCGATATGGACATCGCCGTTGGCAAAGGGCGGGCCGTCGTGCAGGACGAACTTGGGCGCGTCGGCGCGGGCCGCCTGGATTTTGGCGTAAAGATTTTCTCTTTCCCATTTGTCCAGACGGAGCGGCTCGCGCGTGACGAGGTCGGCCTTCATCGCGAAATCCGTGCGCGGCAGATTGAGTGTGTCTTTGTAGTCCATTGCAGTTGTTCCGGAGCGCGAACGGTAACAGTCGGAAAAATGAGTGTCAACGAACGCGCACGGCGGGAAATCGTCGTCCCCACGAATGCCCGCAGGAAGGGTTTTCACGCCCCATAGCAAAACCGGATCAGCTTGCTGATCCGGTTTTGGCAAAATCTGTCGCCCGGGAAATTAAGCCGCGCTGGTCTGGACCAGCGTGTGCAATCGCGCCTCCGCCTGCTTCGACATGCTCGTAAACACCATCGAGACGTAATAGCCAAGGTGTTTGTTTCCCTGACAATCCACCACCACCCCCGTGCAGTTGACCCGGGTGCCGTCGTTCGGGGATTGCAGCGTTACGGTCATTTCCACCCAGGGGGCAAACGGGGCTTCACTGCGAAACTCAATGCCGCCTTTGTGGAGCGACACGGCTTCCGGGGCGAGCGTCAATCGCGTTTGCCGCGCTTCGACGGTGACCGGTTGCCCCAGCGACCCCTCACTTCTGATTTTTCTCGCACTCATAATTTCGGATTTACGCTAACATACATTTGCCCGGCGTCAAACCCGGATTGTTCGCCTGCCCGCCGGGGCCAGCCGGTCACGCGAACATTTTATCTGGTGACGCGCTCCGGATCGCTTACTCTGGGTCTGAAATTCAAATGCGAATCGCAAACCTGAACCCCGACACCGACATTGGCGCCAGCGCCTGGTTCGTTGAAATCGAAGGCCACCGCATCCTGCTCGACGCCGGCATGCACCCCAAACGCGAGGGCAGCGCTGGCCTGCCGCTCTACAAAGCCATCCGCCAGGAGGAGGTGGACGCCATTGCCATATCGCATTGTCACCACGACCACGTCGGCTCGCTGCCGGTCGCGGCGCGGCATTTTCCGAAAGCCCACGTGCTGATGGCGGAGCAAAGCTATTTCATCATCGAGCGGGTGCTGCACAATTCCGTCAACGTGATGACGCGCCAGCGCGACGAGCTGGGCATCAAGGAATACCCGCTCTACACCCACGACCAGGTGGACGACATCGCGCCGCTGTTTCAGAGCTTCCGCTACAATCGCGAAGTCGAGTGGGCGGCGTACCACAAGACCCGCGCCGGGGTTCGTTCGCCCACCCTGGAGTTTTTTGATGCCGGCCACACGCTCGGCTCGGCGGGCATCATGTTGCGCGGTCAAAAGGAAACGATGTTCTACACCGGCGACGTTTGCTTTCATGATCAGACAATTTTGCGCGCCGCCCGCTTCCAGGACGTGAAAGCCGATGTGCTCATCATGGAAACCACCCGCGGCAATCGGGCCGTGCCTAAAGGCGTCACCCGCGCCACGGAAGTGGAACGCCTTACCGCCGCGATTCATCAGGCGCTCAAGCGCAAAGGGTGCGTGATGATCCCGTCGTTCGCGCTGGGGCGCACGCAGGAAATTCTCGCGCTGCTCGCGTTGCTCATGCGGGAAGGGAAGCTCAAGCCGCAACCCATTTACATCGGCGGGCTGGGCCGCGTGTTCACGGAGATTTACGATCTCGAAGCCCATCGCACCCATCGGCAGCATACGAATTTGCAGCTCCGCGAAGCGCTTAATCTCATTGTCCTCGAACCCGGCCAGTCGCAGAAAATGAAGCTGAGCGGCGGACGCATCTTTGTGATCACCTCCGGCATGATGAGCGAAAACACCGCCGCCCACGATCTTGCCGTGCGCATGGCCGGCGACGAACGGCAATCCATTTTCTTCGTCGGCTACGCCGATCCCAGCACGCCGGGCGGCCGGCTCAAGGCGTCGAAGCCCGGCGAGACGTTTGTGTTCAGTCCCAGCGCGGGGCCGGTCACGCGCCACTGCGACATGCAGGAATTTGATCTGACCGCGCACGCGAACCGCGATGACCTGCTGGACTTTGTGGGCCAGGTTTCGCCGCGCGCGATTCTGCTGGGCCATGGCGACGATGATTCGCGGAAATGGTTCGAGGAACAAATCCACGCCCGCCATCCGAAAATCCAAATCATCCAGCCGCAGGTGGGCAAGAGCGTGTCGGTGTGAGTCGGGCCGCGTGTCGGCGACGCCCTCGTCGCGGGAAAAGCCATCCACACCTTCCCGTCCGCCATTTCCACTGGCGACGGGGCGTCGCAGTTGAGCGCCGTGCGGCAATTGTTTTGAACGTAGGAGACGACGTAAGGAGTCTCTAAATTTTTTACGTTTGAGTCTCGTGACCTCGCCTCCGTTCCATGAACCTTGCCCCCGTAGCGGCGGCTCGGCAGAGCACCGCACTCGTGTTTGAAAAGCGGCGGCGCTCTGCCGAGCCGCCGCCCCGCGCAGGTTCGTTCCTCGACAGACTGATTCGCCCCCGATAATCTGCGGCGCGTCGGTTCTGAACACTCTATGGCCAACGTCCAAACCCTCCTCGCCGAACTGATCGCGCTGCCCAGCGTCAACCCGGCTTTTTTACCGGCGCGTCATCCGCAGGCGGGCGAGGGGCGTGTGGCGGAGTATCTCGCCGCCCTGGG
>CAYHFK010000387.1:0-3724 GCA_964355895.1 uncultured Bifidobacterium sp.
AATCTGGGAGCACAAGGCCACCGCGTGGCTCGTGAGTGATTATCTGCTCATGCCCGACCACCTGCATCTGTTCTGCGCGCCGCGCGATTTGAAATTCACCATCGAGCAATGGATGGCGTTCTGGAAATCTATTTCGTGGGCGGTTTGGAAAAATACTGAGGCAGGTTCTGCTGAATCAGTTCAAGCATCTGGCCAACCTGTGCCCGCAAGGTTTCGTAATTTGTGCCCACATTCGACCAGTCTCCACCAGGGTAATGTTGAGCAAAGAAATCCTCGGTCAATTCTTTGGCCAAGGTATCGAAATTCCCAAATTCCGGTTGATAGCGTTGGGCCTCTTGCAGCAGCTTTCGCAGATCGTGAGTCCGGTTCAGTCGCCATCCTTGAGCAACAAGGTAGCCCTTGAGATACCGCTCGGCGGCCTCCTGCAAGAGTTCAATGCCCGAGTGGGTCAATCCCTCATGCTGCCAGGAGGAATCGGCCACGCGAAGACGATCCCCGGCCGAGTAAAACCAATCCGCCGGATCGTTCTCATCAGAAAGCTTATTGGGTGGCATACAGTTCGATGCCCTTGCCGACGATGTCTTCGTAAAAGGGACTCCGGACGGCCAGGCGATCGGCGATCCGTTCGGGCGTCTTGCTGAGAATGGTAAAGGAAAATAACGGGCCAGGGACCGAGTCAAACGCGTCACGGATTTCAAGGTTGCTCGCCTTCTCGGAAGCGATGTTTCGCCGGATGACCAGCAGGTCCACGTCGCTATGCTCATCGGGTTCCCCGTACGCGTAGCTGCCAAACAGAATGATTCTTTCGGGGTGGATTCTTTCCACGATGGCGCGGACAAATGGCTCCAGGCGGTTGGCGATGCGATGTGCCGGATAGCGCGGATCGTGAAGCGCGGGAAATTCTGCGGCGGTTCGATAAGCGACCGATGTCTCCTGCAATTCGCTCGCGTTCTTTCCTGCCATAACCAAATTCACTCCATCTTCTTGGCGTCGGCAATCTTCGCCAGCAACTCGTCGCGCTGCGTCGTGTCGCCGGTGCCACAACCCCCGTTGGTGGTCCCGACGGAGTCGTGGTTGTGTTGGTGCGATTCTTCTTTGCGCGAGAAGGCGGCTTGCGCGCCGTTCATCGCGGCGCGCGGGCTATTGATGGCGGCCTTGGCTTCGGCGAGATGACCTTTGCCGATGGTGACGCCGTTGAACGCGCGCCGGGTCAACTCCGCCGTCGCCGCGTACGGTTTGGGCTTCGCGCCGAAGTTGTATTTGAAATTCTTCCAGTTGTCGCCGCGCTGATAATTCGTGCCGAGCGCGCCGCTCGGATCGTAGCCGCAGTGAACCATGCAGTTCTCGCAGCGCGGGTCGCGGGCGACGCCGTCCACGACGCCGTATTTATCCCACTGCACCTTCGTGAGCATTTCATGGTAGCCATCGTAATGGCCGTCGGTCATCAAGTAACACGGCGCCTTCCACCCCTTGACGTTGTAGGTCGGAATCGCCCAGGCGGTGCAGGTCAACTCGCGTTTGCCGGCGAGAAATTCCTGATACACCGGCGTGCCGAAGATGGTGAACTTTTCGCCCCACTCCTGAATCTTCGCAAACTTCTGCCGCGTCATCTTGCGCGTGAGGAAAAAATCTTCCGGCTGTTTGCCGAGGCGCTTGACCATGTCCTTCTTGGCGGCGTCGTATTCGTAACCGGGCGAAATCGTGTGGCCGTCCACGTTCAGCGACGAGAGGAAGCCGAACATGTCCTCGAGTTCCTGCACGTCCGTTTCCTTGTAAACGGTCGTGTTCGTCGCCGTCTGATAGCCAAGAATTTTCGCCATCTTGATGGCCAGAATACATTCCTTGAACACGCCCTCGCGTTCAACGATGAGGTCGTGGGTGAATTCCAATCCGTCCACGTGGACGTTCCAATACATCCACAGGCTGGGGCGAATGACCACTTTCTTGCGCGCGGCGTCGTCCGACTTGCGGATGACTTCGGCTTCCTTCGCGGTGACAAGTTCCGCCTGCAACAATTCCTGGAGCTTGGACTCCATCTCCGGCGAATACGCGGCGGTCATGTAGTCGCGCATTTTCTTCCGCATGAACACGCCGTTGGTGCAGATGTAAATGATGCGGCCCTGCTTAAGGATGCCGTCCACCAGTTCTTCGATCTTCGGATAAATCAGCGGCTCCCCGCCGCAAATGCTCACCATCGGCGCTTCACATTCCTCGGCCACGGCCAGACATTTCTCCAGCGGCACCATGTCCTTGAGGTTGGTGGAGTATTCCCGGATCCGCCCGCAGCCGGTGCATGTCAGATTGCACGTGTGCAGCGGTTCGAGCTGCAAGACCATCGCAAACTTGGGCGTCTTGCGCAGTTTGTGTTTAATGATGTGGCCGGCAATCTTTGCCGACAACGCAAAAGGGAATCGCATAAGATTAACGGACGAGAGCGAGTTGTTTAACGGACTCTGGTTGTGCAGCCGGCGGAGCAACCGGCGGATCGGCTTTCATCAGCCCCGGCAAAATGAAATCGAGGGGCGATACGCTTTTGGACGCGTGAATGCCGCTGCACCCGGCCGTCAAGAGCGACAGGAGCCCGCACCCCAACAATTGAATCGTTTTCCGCTGTAATCTCACCGGTATCCGAGTATATCTTCCGCACGCATGTCCGCAACAGCTAATTCGATGATTCAGGCTTCCCGCTTGTGTCGTGCATTGCTTCTGGCCAGCTTGGTATTCACCACTTGGGCCGGGTCCCTGAATCGCGGCTTCGCCTCCGATGGCAACCCCGCCGATCAAGATCAGTTTCGCGCCCACGCCCAACAAATCCTCGCCGCCGCGCAAAAGCGTTACGCCGCCGAGCCGACCAACAGCGTTGCGGCCTGGCAGGTGGGCCGGGCGTGTTTCGAACTGGTGACCGTCCTCACCGAGCCGAAGGAAATGGAAAAAATCATCAACGAAGGCATCGCGGCTAGTCGCGCGAGTGTGGCGTTGGACCCAACGTCAGCCGCGGGGCATTACTATCTGGCGATCACGGTGGGAAAACTGGCGGACCTGAAACGAAACCTGGCCGCTTACGGGATGGTGAAGGAGGTGGAGCGGGAATTTCACAAGGCGCGGGAGCTGGACGAACGATTCTGTCACGCCGGCCCCGATCGCAGTCTGGGTCTGCTTTATCATCAAGCCCCCGGCTGGCCGATGAGTGTCGGCAGCCGGAGCAAAGCGCGAAAACATCTGGAGCGCGCCGCCGAACTCGCGCCCGGTTTTCCCGAGAACCGGCTCACGCTCGCGGAGGCGTATTTGAAGTGGCACGACAAGAAACTGCTGGCCCGCGAACTTGAAGCGCTGGAAAAGCTCTGGCCGGCGGCCCGGACCAACTTGGCCGGCGCGGATTGGGCGGCGGACTGGAGCGACTGGCAGCCCCGCTTCGACAAACTGCGCGAAGCCGTTCGTCCCTGAGAGCGGTTTGAAAATCCTTCGGGCCGCTTCCTCCTCGTCCTCGTTCTCGTCTTCGATTTTGCGCCGGTTTCGAGGACGAGGACGAGAACGAGGAGGATATTCTGGTGCAACATTTTCCCAACCGGGTTTGAGATCCGGGGATTGAAAATCCATTTCTCATCCGCCGGCATTCCCTCTACGTTCTGGCCGTGCATCCAATCGCATTCAACCTCGGGCCGGTGGTCGTTCACTGGTTCGGCATCTTCATCGCCCTGGCGTTTCTCGCCGGGCTTTGGACCGC
>CAYHFK010000388.1:0-3724 GCA_964355895.1 uncultured Bifidobacterium sp.
CGTTCGAGCATAAAAATTCCTTTAGACCGCTTGGTCCTGCTTTTCACCGGTGCGGATGCGAATCACTTCGCACAGTTCACTGACAAGAATGATGCCATCGCTCTTGTTTCCCGTGTGAGCCGACTGGCGGATCGTTTCGGCGATGCTCGCCGCGAGGTCGTCGTTGCAGACCACTTCGAGGATTACCTTGCGATGGTAGTCAATGTCGTCCTCGGTCAGTTTGAACGAACCGCCCGCGCCCCGCCCGCGGCCCTGGCCGCGCGCATCGGTGAGGGTCAAACCGGGAAAGTGCGGCAACGCGTGCAATGCGCGCACGACTCGACTGACGATGTGCGGTTGGAGAATGGCTTTGATTTCTTTCATAGGAAGCTCCTCTTAGTGATCGTGTGACGCGCCGGATTTCCCGAGGTCGGCTTTGATGATGAAACTGTTTTCGGCGGCGTATTTCTGGCCGGGATTCAGCCCCGAGAGGACTTCCACCCATTCGGCGTCGCGCCGGCCCAACTCCAGAATGGCGATTTCAAACATGCCGCCGTCCGCCATGAACGCCACCTGCCAATCACGGAAGGTTTGCAGTGCGCTGGCTTTCACGGCCACCGGCACTTCGGCCTCCTCCACAATGATTTCGCCGGTGACGAACAGGCCCGGACGCCAGTGGCCTTTGGGATTGGGCAACTCGACGCGCGCCAGCATCGTCTGCGTGTCTTCCGCGCCGAACGGGGAGATGTAACTCACCGTGCCTGTGGCGTTGGTCATTCCTTCGCCCGCGAAGATGGTCACGGCCTCTCCCACCTTGAGCCGGTCGAAGTCCTTGCGATGAACATTCAAGTCCACCCACACCGTGCCGAGGTCGGCCACGGAGTAAATGACCTCGCCTTCCTTGACGAATTCGCCCTGCCTTACATCCTTCCCGATGACCGTTCCGGCGATGGACGATTTCACTTCGTAGGGCTGCAAGCTTTCGTTGCTCTCCACCACGGCCACGACTTCATCCTTGGCCACGGCATCGCCGAGGCGTTTGTGGATTTTTTTCACGATGCCGGGATAACGCGGAATGACGTGGGTCATGTGGTCTTCGTTGGGCTGGACGCGTCCATTGACCTTGATGGTCGTTTTGATTTTGGCCGGCCCTGCCGTCTCGATGACGATGCCCGAACTTTTCACCGCGTCGGGCGTCATCGTTGTGCGGCCCTCATAGGAATCATATTTCCAGCGATGCGTCTTGCCCTTGTGCTCGGCGATGACCTTCACGTCGAAGGAGTGCGGCTCGACGATTTCCTTGTCGCCGAGCAGGTAGTCTTCCCGCTTCGCAAAACCAATCTTGTCCACGCGCCCGCCGAAGCGGTGAAGCTCAATCGTCAACTTCGCTTCGGTCGGATCAATGGGTTTGCCCTTCTCGTAAAGGAACACGCGGAACTCCGGCGGCACGCCGCGCTCAAAGATGGTCACTTCGGTCGCGAAGTCGCCCTCGCTCAACAGGCGTCCGCCGTGCGGGCCTTTGGCGGCTTCGGCGGCGGCTTCACCGCCGTGACCGCCCTCGCCGGAGACTTGGGCCGCAGGTTTGGCGTTGCGCACCGCAAACCAGGTGATGCCAGCGCCCGCCAGAAGAACGAGAATCACTGCCGTAATTTGTATTTTGTTCATAAGTAAATGGAGTTCAGTTTTTTTGGAATTTAAGGGGTCATGGGGTTTACCTTTGCGGCTCGCCGCCGCCGATGGGCTGCCCGGTCAGCCGCTCCATCTCGACAAGGAACTGGTGATAGGAAGTGGCCGCCCGGATGTATTCTTGTTTGACATCGAATATGGTCCGTTGGGCGTCGAGCACTTCGAGATAGGAGAATCTCCCCTGCGCAAAGCCGTCTCTCGAAATCGTCAGCGCGTCTTCGGCCTTCGGCAAAATCTCCTTTTGCAATCCCTCCATGACGTGAGCGTCATGCGCCATTTCTTCGTAGAGGCCCAGCAGGACAATGCCGAGACGGACCTCCGCCGCCTTCTGTTCCGCCTCCGTCCGGCCCAACAACGCCCGCGCTTCCGCCGACCCACCCTGATTGCGGTCAAAGAGTTGCAGCGGCATGGAGAACCCCAAAAGAAAGCTTTGCTCACCTGGCCCTTCCAAGCGACGAGTTCCTCCCCACGCCGTTACGTTTGGCACGCGTCGCGCGTCGGCCAGTTTGATTTCCGCTTCGCGAAGTTTTTTCTCCGAAACCCAGCGGGCGATTTCGGAACTCTTGGAAATACGGCTCGCGAACCCCTCGAAAGAGGGAACGGGTTTGCGGGCGAACAAATCTGCTTCCGCCCGTTCAAACACCGGCTGGGTGCTACGCCAGCTCGCGGCGAGTTTCTTCCGGGCCGCATTCAATTCATGTCTCGCTCCCTCAACGAGCAACTCGCCGCGCGCCAAGGCGACCTGGGCTTTCCTCTCCTCCAGTGCCGAACCTTTCCCCGCCGTTACACGCTCCTGCACCGTGCGCAGCGCGTCCTCCGCCATCTGCCGGTTTGTCAGCGCCAGATCCAAAGCGTGCTGGTTCGCCACGACTTGAATGAAGCGTTGTGTAACATCACCCAAGACTTCCACCCGCTTCAATTCATACTCGGACCTCGTGATGCCCCGCGCCTGCGAGGCGACCTCCGTTCGCGCCGCCCGTTTGCCGCCAAGTTCAATCACCTGGCTGAGTTGCAGCGTAGTTTGTGCTTCACGAAAACCTTGGAAGTCGCCCGTGCCAAGAACATCCTCCACCTGCAAACCCAATTCAGGATTCAGCCGCAGGCTCGCTTGCAGAACTCGCGCCTCGTTGGCCCGCACCTGCCACGCAAACGGCGCGAGTTCCGGGTTTTCCGTCAACGCCAGCGCCAGGGCATCGCGGAGGGTCAAAACGCCCGGCGACTCTTTCATTGGCGAAACCGGCTCGGTGGCGGCGGACGAGTTCGCGGGCGGATTGAGCGAGGTGCTTCGGGTCGGGCTTTCAGCGGACGGTTTGGTGACACACCCGGCCAGCACGAAAACCAGACCGGCCATGGACAAGTTTCTAACGGGTAAAATTCGTTTCATAAAATCACACACTGCAACTACGGGACTAAACAGGGAACAATCCGGGCGTGGACAACGCCCGACAGCGAGATGGGAAATCCTGCTGAACGCAGGACTAGGAAATCAACGAAGGCGCGCGCGCCGGAAGCGCGGTGCGGAAAGAAAACTGCCAGTGATGAGAAAACTGCGGCGGCGCAGTGCCGGGGGGAGGAAGGCCGGGCGGATGACTCTCGGTGTGAAATTCAGAAGCCCATTCGAGTCCAAGCGCGCAAAACAGAAACGGGCTTGCCACCAGGTCGGGCACGGGGACGCTGACGTGAGCGGACGACGACGCGCACTTCCCATCCGCTGCTTCGTGGTGGTCGGAATCGTGCTCGTGTGAGCCTTGCGAATCCGCGTGGTGGTCGGCATGACGCTCGTGAATCAGCCCGGCATACTCAAGCAGCGCGTGCGACGAAACTGGCAGCCAGGCCGCCAGCAGGAACGTCGTTATGATTGTTTGAAACCGGATCACTGCCGAAAGTGAATACAGAAATCTCTCCCCTGTCAATTCCCAACCCCGGCCTTACGAACACCCGAACGCCCAAGGCCGGAGCGCGGTTTTTACGCGAGCGGCGGTTAGCCAGGCTGGTTTTTTTTCACGGAGAGAAACGGCATGGCCAGCGTCTGCCGGCTCATTTTCAACACGTCGGAATT
>CAYHFK010000389.1:0-3679 GCA_964355895.1 uncultured Bifidobacterium sp.
CGTAAACCCAGGGCACCCATTCATTGCGCACTTTAAGCTCGGCCTCGACGCGGTATTTGCCCGGCCCCGAGGGCGTCCAATTCATTTCGCGGCCTTCCTGTTGGTGGACGACGCTCCCGTCTTTGATGATGGTGAACCGACACGGCAACGGCGACCGCGCGTGCAAGCGCGTCGTGTTGGCGAACGCCAACGCTTCGCCCATGACGGCCAAGCCCGCCGGTTCGCTGGCGTACCACCGGAAGCTGGAGCTGTCCGCGATCATGTCAAAGCCGATGAACACGCGGCCCGCGCGCAGCGAATCGAGGATTGCCAGTTCAGTCAACCCGCTGGCCAGGACATGCGTGTTCACAAAACGCGCTGAACGCTCGTAAGGATCCAGTTGCAGATGGAAAAGTTTTCGATCCGGTTCGAGCGGGCCGAAGAACATCCTCGCCAGGGGCCGGGTGAACCAGTTCAGCTTGAACTCCTTCAAAGTCTGGGGGCTGGTGTCCTCGATCCGAATCGTGTCCGCCGTCGTGTAGATTCCGCGCACGCCCACGTTTTGATGACAATCATTGGCCGCGATGCCGGTGAGGTGGCGGGTCCGATTCAAATCGTCCCAGCGTTGGAGAAACTCGGTGGGCCGGTTGAACGCCAGGTGGTAAAGGTGATCCGGGTAAGACCGCAAGTTCAGCAAAACATCGGGCAGCAGACCGCCCAGCCCGCCGCGCCGGCGTTTGAAATCAACGTGGAGGTTGTAGATTTCCATGCCGGTGAGTTCCGGTCGGTTCCACTCGCGCGGTTCTTCCGGATGCGCGTAGAAGAGCACGCCGCCGTTCGTGACAATCTGTTGCGCCAGGATCGCCGCATCCGTTCGATTGCTGAGTACGACGCCGGACGCGACGCCGAAGGGCATCATCCCCTCCTTCATCTCGAAGCCGGGAATGAACAGTTTTCCGTCGTGAATCCCGCGCCACTGCCAGTCGAAATCCGCGCGGCCCTCCACGGCGTGATCACTCAGGCAAATGAAATCCAGCTTGGCGACGTTGAGCGCCCGGAGGATTTCCTCAAACGTCACCTCGCTGTCGTGCGAAAAGTGGGAGTGACTGTGCAGGATTCCGCGATACTCGTTCCAGCCGGCAGTGTAAGCCACCGGCTGACGTTGGGCGCGGAGGGCCTGCCACGCCGCCGCTTCGCGCGGGAAGCTCACGAACCGGTGGTAGAGCGCGCCCCGTAGCCAGAACAACACAACCACCACGAACAAAATCAGCGCCCAGCCAGCCAGCCGAACCAGTCGGCGCAACCAGACGCGCAGCTTCCCCGAAGGAATTTTATTCGGCATAACTTCGTATCCGTCGGCCCCGAAGAATCGGAGTCACTGCCGGCCCGTCAACGCGTTTACGACCGCGTCCACCGCGCCGGATGTGGGAACGCCAGCAAACTCCACCCTGCCCTTGGCAACAGCAAACGCCGACGCCACTCCGGCAGCGGAGCCCCGGGTCTCGCCAACCACCGTCGTCTTTACCGGCGCGCACAACGCGAGCAGCCCCGGCACGTCGCCATACTTCGCGCCGCCGGGAACGAAGTTCACGTCCCACGCATTGTCGAGTTGCGCAAAGCGAAAGCCCCCGGTATCGCAGGCCAGTTGCTGGACGGCGGTTGGCGCCAGGGCGGTGGCGGCGGCGGCAATCACGCCGGCGCCTTCGACTCCGGCGACGAGAATTTGATCAGCGCGGTGATGTTTGTCGTCGCGAATTTCGCCGATCAGCGCCAGGGCATCGCGCACGCGCTCCGCAAACAGGCTGGGGTTGTAGCCGTAGTGATAGCCGGCAAAGCCTTCGTAGGCGCCACCGGACTTGCGTTTATCGGCGGCATACACGTTGGGATTGCGCGTCGCCCCGCGCAGGTAAAGCTGCGGGCACGCGATGGCACAGCCACGCTTCAGCATTTGGGCGGCTGATTCGCCGAGCTTGCCGTCCGGGTGAACAATGGATTCCTCGCCTTTGAGCGTCAGCCACAGGACAACTTGGTGGTTCCATTTCTTCGGATAAAGGAACGTCGTTTCGACGGCATCGCCGTCACAGCTCGTGCTGCCGCGTTGGAGGAGGTAATCGCCTTTGTCCTCCGACGTGCGCAGGTTGAAGGTGGACTCACCCGGCTTCGGCAATGTGCGGCCAATCATTACTTCGAGCGCGCCGCCGAGCAGTGCGCGGGTCTTCCGGAGGTCGGCCTTCGACGCTGGCTGGAGCAGCGGCGCCAATTGATTGGCGCTTTGTTGTTTGAACCAGTTGACGATTGCGATCTCGTGCGGTTCCCCAACCTGGTCGCCCGCCGGCTTCGGATGTTTATCATTCCAGACGCTTAGCTCCGGCGTTGAGAGCAGTTGGAAGTCACGCTCGTCGGTGTTCGCCAGGCCGAGTTTGAGATGCTGGTTGAAGAAGGCATACATCTGGGCGCGGGAGACGGCATTGTAGTTGTGCGGAAACTGGATGTTGAAATGCGCCTCCACGCGCTCCGGCACGCCCAGCCGGGTGTAAAGATTTTTCAGGTCGGGAAAACCTTTCGTTTCCAGTTCTTTCGTCCAATCGTCGGCGGCCGTCATGCCGAGCGGCCGCGGCGCGGTGAGCGCCGCGATGTCAATGTTGCCTTGATTGATGCGGAGATAATGCGCGTTCTCACAGGTGCAACCGCCCTGCATCGCGGTGCTGACCATCACGCAGGGAAACGCCGCCGCGATGCGGTCGTCAATGCCCGTGAGCATCATCGTCTGCGTGCCGCCGCCGCTTTCACCCGTGCAGCCGATGCGCTTCGCGTCCACGAACGGCAGGCGGCACAGGAAATCAACCACGCGCTCACTGTTCCAGGTTTGCAGACCGAAGTAGCTCACGAGATTCAATTCCGCCTCGGCGCTGACGAATCCTTTTGCCCCGGGACCATGGCGATGCTCGGGGAACTGCACGCTGTCAGCGTAACCGAGCATATCGTAAAGGAAAACCGCGCAGCCCATGCGCGCGAGTTGCACACACCGCGCCTGCATCGGCGAGTGGGCCGCGTTCGCAAACTTTTCCGCCCCCGTCGCGATCTGCTTTTTAACCTCGGCTTCGTCGGCATTGATGAACCGCCCGTTGGGCCAGTGTCCGTGTGGAGAAACTATTGCGGGGATTTTCCCTTTGATGTTCTTCGGCAGATAAAGATTGCCCGTGACGAAATGCCCCGGCAGCGATTCAAACGTTACCTTTTCAACCGTGTAATCATCTTTTTCGATGCGACCGTGGATCACCGCATTGAGCGGGGTTTTCCCGGGCATGGGATACAACCCCGACGCGACGAGCACCCGGCGTTGAATTTCCGCCCGGCGAAGTTTCCACTCGGCCCCGTTCTTGACGGGCGCAAACGGAAAATAGCTCTTGTTCAATTCGCGGAGCACACGAGTGGGTTCTGGCTCCTCGGCGCCGGCCATGGAACTCACCAATAGCGCCAAGGCAACGATGGGGGCCGCGTTGGAGGCAAAGTTACGTTGGGTTCGTTTCTTTCGCTTTAGCATAAAATCATTCATCGTGGAATTTCTTGCTTCCCCGTGGGTAAGCCAGCCGGCTTCGCCCAAAACGTCGAACGCGGGCATGACCGCCCGCGTTCACCCAGGCGGAAACTGCGACGATACCGACGTGCCCGAGAAAAGCAACTTCTGCCGCTGCGTTTG
>CAYHFK010000390.1:0-3674 GCA_964355895.1 uncultured Bifidobacterium sp.
GGCGCGCGCAAACGCGACCACCCGCAGTCCTTTTCGTATCACGAGCCGTGGTGGGATGCTTATCACGTCTCGGCCCAATATCTCGCGCGGCTTTCCGCCGCGCTGACGCAAGGGGAGCAGATCAACCGCATCCTCGTTCTTGAGCCCACAACCACCGCGTGGATGTATCAAGGCAACGAAGCCAAGTTGAAAGAGATTGGCGACTCGTTCTTCAAGCTGCTGATGGCGCTCGAAGCGGCGCAGATCGAATACGACCTCGGCTGCGAAGACGTGATTGCCCGACACGGATCAGTGGCGGGCCGGCAATTCCGCGTCGGCAAACGCAGCTATGACGTTGTCGTCCTGCCGCCGCACACCGAGAATCTCGACGCGCGCGTCGCCGATCTCGGGGAACAACTCCTGGCAGCGGGCGGCAAGGTTGTGTGCTTCGGTGAGGCGCCGTCGCGGCTAAACGGCAGCCCGTCAGCACGCGTGACCGACGCTGTCAACGAACCTGGCTGGGTGACCGCGAAGGTTGAAGACGCGGTTTCCGTGTTGGGCCAATGGAACCGGAATGGTGAATTTCAAATTCGCCGCGCGGCAGACGACCGCGGCATCCTCTTCCACATGCGCCGCCAAATCGCGGACGGCCAGTTGCTGTTCCTGGTGAACACCAGCATCGAGTCGCCTTCGGCGGGTGAGATTTCATCCACGCTGAAAAGGATTGAGCAATGGGATCCCTACACCGGCAAAGTCAAACCCTATCCATGCGGGCTGTCTCAATCGGGCGTCACCGCCAGTTTCAAGCTCCCGCCTTCCGGCAGTTTGCTGCTCTTTTTGTCGGACAAGCCAGGCAAGCCAACACCCCCGGCCCCGAGCGAGGCCGTAGTCGTGTTACCGGCGATCGGCCCAACCGTGGTCCGCCGCTTGGAACCCAACGTCCTCACGCTCGACTACGTGGACATCACCGCCGGCGGCGAGTCAAAGACCAACTCGTATTTCTACCCGGCGGGCCAGTTTGCGTTCCAGAAAAACGGGATGCCGCGCAATCCGTGGGACAGCGCCGTGCAATTCAAGGATGAGTTGATCACGAAAAAGTTCGCGCCCGACAGCGGCTTCACCGCCAGCTACAAATTCACCATCGAAAGCACGGTCCCGAAGAATCTCGCCATCGTGGTCGAGCGCCCGGATCTCTACACGATCACTTGCAACGGCCAATCCGTGAAGGCCAAGCCCGGCGACTGGTGGCTGGACAAGGCATTTGGTAAAATCTCGCTGGCGACGGTGGCGCAGCCGGGCGGAAATGTCGTCACGATTAAAGCCTCGCCGTTCACGATTTACCACGAACTCGAACCGGCCTACGTCCTCGGCGACTTCACCCTCAAGCCCGGCGAACGTGGCTTCGTCATCACGGCGGACCAACCGCTCGCATTGGGCAAGTGGAAGGAGCAGGGGCATCCCTTCTACAGCGCGGGCGTCGCCTACCGCCAACGCTTCGACCTCGGGAAACCGGACGGCAAATACCTCGTCGCCCTGCCGCAGTGGCTGGGCAGCGTGGCGAAAGTTTCCGTGAACGGCAAATTGGCGGGCTACATTGACGCACCGCCGTGGGAGTGCGACGTGACCCAACGCATCAAGCGCGGCGAGAATTCGGTTGAGGTTGTCGTGATCGGCACGTTGAAAAACACCCTCGGGCCGCATCACGGCAAGCCGGCGCTCGGCGCCGCCTGGCCCAGCGCGTTTCATGCTGGACCAAACCCCGGCCCGCCGCCGGGCGAACAATACTCGACGGTTGGTTATGGATTGTTTGAACCGTTCGAGTTACGGCAGGTCCGCTGATTCTCCCTTGCGAGTGGAGGCATTCCCCTCCGCGACGGGCAGATCGCTGCCCTTGTGCATCGGTGCATCCGCGCCATGTATGGCAGATTTCCCAGTGGGCAGACGCGCAGTTCCAGAGGCATGCGCCACAGTGAACTCGTTTTCAAATCAAACGAACATTCATCAAGTTCCGAACGCGTTGGAAATCCTTGTCCTGTGTGGCGATGGTTAGGTTATTTTCCTGCGCCACGGCGAATTGATAGGCGTCATCGAAATCAAGGCCGTGCCGGGTGTTGATTTCGGCGAGCTTGGAATAGCCGGCTTCGCTCAACGAAAGAATGGTGAACTGCGGCAACGTGTCCGCTGCGAACTTGTTGAACAACTCCGGTCGTTTTTGGCGGAATAGCAGCACGCCGATGGAATGGAGGGTGAAATCGGACATCCAAGCTGCGCCTTAGTCGCCTTGAAGCAACGCCTCGCACCTTTTGCGACCAGCCTGATTCAGCAGAATTTCCAGGAAGATGTTGGTGTCCACCAAGCAGTTCATCGCAATTCGCTGAGGTGATGTTGCAACTCAACGGCGGTGAACTGCTTCTTCGAACCTGCCAAACCGCCCGCCCAATCGAATTTGAACCGGCGCTTGGCGGGGTGTGCGCGCTTGGGAGGACTGCTCTTGGACAAAAACTCGATGAAAGTCTCAACCTGCTTTTGCGCCGCGACAGGCAAGGTCTCATATTTGGCGATCAACACATCTTTGCTCATACCGGAATCATGCTACCCACAAACGGCAAAAGCTGCAATCTGGTTATTAAAGCGCGTGACCCGCCCACGGATCGAGGACGGTGGCGGCATCATTTCATTCTTCAACGCCAGCCCGGTCGGCGACACGACGGGTTCAAGCGTCTGCAACGGATCGGGCACGATCCCGGCACAGACGACGATTTGGTATGCGATGCTCATCAATCACGTTGACGGCGGGCGGTACCCAAAAAGCCCAACGGGATATAATCATTCAGCCCAGCGTTGGACGACGGAGTCGGCCTACGCTGGGTGGACGAATCAAATTGAACACAACCCGGAACGGGTTGCATCGGTTTGGCGGGTGGGTGATTTGTTTGGACGATGACCCAAGGTAGCTCGTTCCTCGCAACCTTGGGCTGAATGGTGGAATCCCGGGGGGATTCTCAATTGGCAGGCGACGCGACGGGTTCAAGCGTCTGCAACGGATCGGGCACGATCCCGGCGCAAACGACGATTTGGTATGCGGTGTTCATAAATCAGTATGGCCGAATCTCCAACCGCAAGACCTCGTTGGTTTCCGGCATGTCGCCACCCACAACCCACTTTGCGCTGAAGGTGCCGAGCATGGGATGGTCCACGAGCCAATAGCGCCGTCCCAGCGCTGCCTGTTCGTACACCTCAGCCTTCATCCCCAATATGGAGTCTTCGCCGATCTTTCGGGCTGTAATCCAAGAAGGCGGATTCAGTGGGTAGTTGAGCGGCTGCAAACCTTGGCCAAAAGGCTTGATCTCGACGGTCGCGCCGTGGTGCTGCTTGCCGTTGGCATCGCAAGAGACTCGGCCATGGTGATTGGTTACGATCTTGCCATCAGTTGAAAATGTGTTGGTCATCACCTCTGTCCAACCCCATTGCCGCGACTGGCGCGTTTGTCGCACTTCGATCTCCAATGGCACTGCCGGGATGTTGAACGGTCTTGTGGGCTTCAAGTTGGTTGGGGCGGTGAACAACTCCGCGGATACCGGACAGTCGAGGCGCACTTCAACAACATCCAGATTTGAGTCCCAGATGCCACCCACTCCTCGGCGCAGCATTAAAGGGAAGTCGGAGTTGGCCAGGAAAAGGTAATTATTCGTTTG
>CAYHFK010000391.1:0-1209 GCA_964355895.1 uncultured Bifidobacterium sp.
GCGATCGCCCAAGGCCAGCTCGAAGCGGCCGGTCGGCCGGAGGCGTTTCGTCACATGGAAGGCCTGGGCCTGCGGCCCATCAGCCTGGCCGAGAAGATCGTTTCCCAAGCAGCCAAGAACGAGGCGGCGACGACGGCTTTCGGTTCCCTTTCCCTCAAGCTGGGTTCGGAAAAAATCTCCGCGCGCGCGTTGGAAAATTTCACCCGACTGCTTTCGAGCCTGCTGGCGGCGGGCGTGCCGCTGAGTCGCGCGTTGACGATTCTGCACAAGGAAGCTTCCACCCCTGCCGCCGCCGCGAAGTGGAAGGAGATTCACGGCTTCGTTATTGATGGCATGTCGCTGGCCGACGCGATGGCCAAATCGCCGGAAACCTTTCCGCGCGTCTATGTCGCCATGGTGCAGGCGGGCGAGACCGGCGGTTTTCTGGATCTGGTGCTCGCACAAATTGCCGACTTTCAGGCCCGCGAAAAGGACCTGCGCTCGAAGGTCATGACTGCGATGCTCTACCCGACCATCCTGCTGGTGCTCGCGCTCGGCGTCGTGGTGTTTCTGCTGACGTTTTTCATCCCCAAGTTTCAACTCATTTTTTCCGGCTTCGGCGCCACGCTGCCCTTGCTGACGCAGATCATCGTCGGCGTCAGTCATTTGGTGCGGTCGTACGGGCTGTTTGTGGTCGCGGGGCTGGTGGTGGTCGGGCTGTTGCTGCGCAGTTGGTTCACCTCGGAAACCGGCCGGCGCGTGTGGGAGGGCTTGATTTTACGCTCGCCGGTTGTCGGCCCGCTGGTGGCGCAGTTTGCCATGGCGCGGTTCTGCCGGATGCTGGGCACCTTGCTCGGCGCCAGTGTGCCGCTCGTCCAGGCCCTGAACGTCGCGCGCAAATCCATCGGCAACCAGATTCTGGTGGACGCGGTCGCGCAATCCATTGATCAGGTGTCGGCGGGCGGTCAACTCGGGCAGAGCCTTGCCAACTGTCGCGGGCTGTTCCCCGGCTCGGTGCTGGAAATGATTGCCGTGGCCGAGGAAAGCGGGCGGCTCGATCAAGAACTCGTCCGCATCGCCAACGTCACCGAGGGCGACCTGGACCGGGAGTTGAAAACCGCCGTGGCTTTTGCCGAACCGCTTATGCTTTTTTTCATCGCCGGGTTCATCGGCACGATATTCATCGGCATGGTTATCCCGATCTTTACGCTGCAAGAACACATCAAATGA
>CAYHFK010000391.1:1309-3614 GCA_964355895.1 uncultured Bifidobacterium sp.
GATATTCATCGGCATGGTTATCCCGATCTTTACGCTGCAAGAACACATCAAATGATTCACGCGCCAACTGATCTATGAAACTCAAACTCCAACTCAAATCCGAATTCCGAATTCCCGAAATCCGAAAGAATGACGAATTCCGAAACCCGAACTCGACTCACGGTGACGCGGGCCAAAGCTTTTCGCCATTCGCCATTCGCCATTCGTCATTCCGCGCGCGCGTGCGCGGTTTTACCCTCATTGAACTGCTGTTGGTCCTCGTGATCCTCGGCATTCTCGCGGCCATCGTGGTGCCGAAGTTCGCCGGGCGGACCGAACAGGCGCGGCTCACGGCGGCGCAGACGCAGATCTCCTCGTTCGGCACGGCGCTGGATGCGTTCGAGGTGGACAACGGTTATTACCCGAAAGGCAAAAGCGGCTTGAATGACCTTGTGCAAGCGCCTCGGGACGCCCAGAGCTGGCGCGGCCCGTATCTCAAGGAAGTGCCGAAAGACCCTTGGAACAACGATTACCTCTACGAGTGCCCGGGCCGGCGGAACCCCACCTCGTACGACCTGAGTTCCGGCGGGCCGGATGGCAAAACCGGGAGTGATGATGACATTACCAACTGGCAAACCAAGAAGTGAGACGCGCCGCGCCTTCACCCTGATCGAGCTGGTCATGGTGATGACGTTGCTTGTCGTCGTGGTGGCGGTTGCAGCGCCATCGCTGGCGGGATTTTTTCGCGGGCGCGCGCTGGATTCCGAGGCGCGGCGGCTGTTGTCGCTCACCCGGCAGGGCCAGAGCCGCGCGGCGTCCGGCGGCGTGCCGGTGGTTTTGTGGGTGGACCCGGGGCAACGCACCTATGGGCTGGAGGAGGATTCCAGCTATACCGACAAAGACACGAAAGCCGTGGAATACAAGCTGGACAGCAATGTGAGCATTGAAGCCGGCCCCGCCACCACGGCCAACACCTTGCTGGGCAACATGGCGGCGACGGCGAGCAAACGCAGCGCGTTGCCGCAGATTCGTTTTCAGCCGGATGGCGGCATTGACGAAAGCAGTATCGAATCGGTGCGGTTATCCGATCGCGAGGGCGACTCGCTCTGGCTCGCGCGGGGTCGTAATCGTTTGAACTATGAAATTCACAACCAGGCCGAACAGCGCGCCGCGGCGCGGCGTTGACGCGTTCACACTCGCCGAGGTTTTGGCGGCGCTGGTGTTCATGGCCATCGTGATTCCGGTGGCCGTGCAGGGGCTGCAAATTGCCAGCCGCGCCGGCTTGGTGGCCGAGCGCAAACGCGAAGCCGCCCGCGTGGCCGAGCGGGTGTTGAATGAAAGCATTGTGGCAACCAATTACATCCAGGCCGTCCAGAGCGGCACGGTGCGGGAGGCCGAGCGGGAGTATCGCTGGACGCTGCGCACCGAGGCGTGGACCGAATCCGCGATGCAATTGTTGTCCGTGGAAGTGACGTTTCCGGTGCAAGGCAAGGATTACACCGTGCCGATGAGTACGCTGGTGAGTTCGCAGTAATGAAATTGAATCGCACAACTGAGTTGAAAGTCGCGCGGGTCTTTTGCCCGCAGCGGTGCGCTCGGGCATGCGGTGGTGTTCTTCTTAATCATAATCATACTCTTAATCTTAATCCCTCCCGACCTCACCGCCCCGAAGCGGAGATTAAGATTAAGATTACGAGTAAGATTAAGCGAAAGACGCAAGGCTTCACGCTCATCGAGATGCTGCTGGCGGTGGCGATCTTTTCCATCGTGCTGCTCGCGATCAATGCCGTGTTTTACAGCGCGCTGCATCTGGAGCGGACGACGAACCGCGCGCTGGATGAACGGCTTCCCTTGAATCAAGCCCTCGCGATTTTGCGGCGTGACTTGCAGGGCGCGGTGCAGCCGAATTCCAATGGCGTCTTTATTTGTGATTTCAAAAGCGGCGCGTCCCGGAGCGGTTTGGGCGCGTCCGGGTCCGCCAGCACGCTGGAGTTTTGCACGACCACCGGAGTCATCAACGACGACGTGCCGTGGGGCGATACGCAGCGGGTGAGCTATCAACTCGTCGAGGCGACCGACCGCACGACCACCAAAGGCAGGGATCTCGTGCGCGTCATCACCCGCAATTTGCTGCCCGTCACGACCGAGGAAGTGGACGAACAATGGCTCATGGGCAACATCGAGAGCCTGGAGTTTCTCAACTACACCGGCACCGACTGGCGCGATTCGTGGGATACGACGATGGGTGACACGGGGTTGCCACAGGCGGTTCGGGTGCGGATCCAACTGGCGGCGAATAACCCGGGGAATGCTTTCAAGCGCGAGC
>CAYHFK010000392.1:0-3575 GCA_964355895.1 uncultured Bifidobacterium sp.
CAGGAGCTGTTCAGCGCCCAGCTCTCCAACCTGAGCGACTCCTCGTATGTTCAGCAGATCGCGGTACAGAAGGCCCGCCGCGCCATTCGCGACGCCGAGGAAAAACTAAAAACGACGAAGCAATGGCATCGGCAGTATGATCAGCGCGTTGAACCGCTGGGCCGGCAGGTGGAAAAACTCCGGCACACGCTCGGCCACGATCTCGGCCAGGCCGTGGCGTGGCTGAACGAAATGACCAAAACTCTCGGCGAGTACGCCGAGTTATCACCCAGCCAAGCGTCCGCAACGCCCGCGCCGGCGTCCGGCGAAAGGGTTGCGGAAAAACCGCCGTCGCCGGAAGGAGCTGCCGCACCATGAGCGCCAGTCAAAATCGCCTGGTGGGTCTGACGAAAGAACTCGCCGCCGAATGGGCCAACACGAAACAATCCTGGAGCGACGCCAAGAGCCGGGAGTTCGAGCGCCGTTTTCTCGACGAACTTTTCACCGGCGTCAACCAGGCCGTCACCAACATTGAATCCCTTGAACGAATCCTCACCAAAATCCACGCCGACTGCGAGTAAGCTGCCGAGCACCGCCGACACGTTGGCCCTGCTTGAACGCCTCCGCCAAAGTGTGGGCGATGCCGTCCATCGGGCTGACGAGTTGGAACGGGATTTCGGCACGCGCTTGCACAAACTACGCGCCCAGTTCGATCAGGCCCGGACGAATGAACGGGCGCGCTGGGCGGCGGAATCCGAAGCGGCGAACGCGGCCGCGGCCGGAAAGCGGGCGCGGGTTGAAGCTTCCTTCGCCGCCCGCAAGACGCGCATCGCGCGGGCCTCGGAGAGCGCCCGGAAGCAGCGGTTGGCGGAAATCGAAGGGGAAGAAAGCAAACACGATTTTGAAAACCGGGACGGACTCCTGGAGGCGGAACGGATTCGCGTGGCTGACACGCAGAAGAATCAGACCAACCATGCGGCGTTCACCAACCAGCTTGCCAACGAGTCCGCCGCGCTCAATCAGCTTGGCGACCGCGCCCGCGCCACCCTGGCCGGCTACCGATCTCTCTCTCGTCTGATCACGGAGACTCCCAACTCGGCACCCTTCGACACGTCAGCGTCCGAGAACCAACTCCTGGAGCAGCTCCGCGCACATCGCGATCAGGCCGGTAGCGCCCTGACGCGCTGCAATACCATCGGACTGCCGCTCTTTTTCCGGTTCTTCCGGCTCTGGCTTTGCCTGCCGTTGATTCTGCTCGTGCCTTTCGCGTTGGTGCCCGAACTGCGGCGCTTTGATTTTGCAGCCGTCCCCGCGAGCGTCTGGTTCATGGTGGGCGCGGGCCTGGCGGCAGTATTGAGTCTCCACTTTCTCGGCCGGCGACTCGCCTCGCCCCACGCGAAAGCCGCCGCCCTTGCCCTTCACGCCGCCCGTCAACTCGCCGATGTCTGCGCGCAAAAGGCGGACGCAAATTTCCAGGCGGAAACCGCGCGCATCCAGGCCGTCCACGCCAGCACGATGCAAAGACTCAACGACCACTGGAAACAGGTGCGGGCCGAAGCCCGGATTTTACGCAACGACTGGACCGATCGCCTCACCGATCAGGCGCGAAAGCTCATTCTCGCGAACGAAGAGCGCCGGCGGTTATGGCTTAAAACCGTTGACGAGCAGTACACGGAGTTAATGGCGCGACGGCAGCAACAAACCACGACCGCCTTGGAACAAATCGAAACCGGCTTCAACGAAAGCCTTACCCGGCTCAGCGCCACACGGGACGCCAGTCGGCAGGCGATTGAAACGGAATGGCAGGGCGTCGTGCTGCCGACGTTCGCAGACTTGCAGCGCACGAGTGCGGAGGCGGACCGGCTTTTCCCGCCGTGGCGCGCGGAGCTATGGCGGCAATTCACCTTGCCGGATGAATTTGCCCAGGCCGCCAAGTTTGCTTCGCTGGCCGTGGACCTCGAAAAGTTTTGCGGCGTGTCGCTGGCGGTAGTGGCGGGCATCCTGCCTGCCGTAGAGCTGGGCGTCCCGCCCGGCGGAAAAACGCCAAACAATTTAACGCGCGCTCAAGATTCCAGCGCCGATCCGGACGGCAAGATGCCGCCCTCTACGGCAGGCAGGATGCCTGCCGCTACGTTCAGTGTGCCGCTGCTGCTATCGGTGCCCCGCCAGGCTTCGCTGTTATTTGAGACGAAGCAGTCGGGGCAGGAACAGGTCATCGGCACGTTGAACAATCTCGTGCTGCGCCTGCTCACCAGCGCGCCGCCGGGCCGGCTGAGTTTCACGATCTTCGATCCGGTCGGCCTCGGCCAGAATTTCGCCGGCATCATGCACCTGGCGGATTTCGAGGAGCGGCTCATCAACAGTCGCATCTGGACGCAGACCGCCCAGTTCGAGCAACGGCTCGCCGATCTCAACGAACACATCGAGAAGGTCACGCAGATGTATCTGCGCAACGAATACGAAACGCTCGCGGAATACAACGCGCAGGCCGGACGCATGGCGGAGAAATATCAGTTCCTCGTCATCGCGGATTTTCCGACCAACTTCAGCGAAGTGGCGGTGAAGCGCCTGCAAAGCATCGCGGCGAGCGGCCCGCGTTGCGGCGTGCATCTGCTCATCCATTGGGATCAACGCAAAACGGCACCGGTGGAATTTGTGCCGGAGGAGTTGCGCAAAAACTGCATCTGCATCGTGCCCAAGGGCGATGGCTTCGCGCTGGCCAATGCGAATTGGGAAGGAACGAAGCTCTCGCTCGACGCGCCGCCGGACGCGGAACTCGCCACGCAGTTGCTCCAGCAAATCGGCAAGGACAGCACGGATTCGTATCGCGTGGAAATGCCGTTCGCCGAAGTCGCGCCAGACGACAGCGAGCTGTGGAGCCGGGAAACGACGAACGAATTGCGCGTGGCGGTGGGCCGCACGGGTGCAACGAAGCTGCAATACCTCGCGCTTGGCCAGGGCACGCGGCAGCACGGATTGATCGCGGGCAAAACCGGCTCCGGCAAGTCCACGCTCTTCCACGTCATCATCACGAACCTCGCGCTCTGGTGCAGTCCGGAGCAGGTGGAGTTCTACCTCGTGGACTTCAAGAAGGGCGTCGAGTTCAAATGCTACGCCACGCACAAATTGCCGCATGCGCGGGTCATCGCCATCGAGAGCGATCGCGAGTTCGGCCTGAGCGTGTTGCAGCGCGTGGATGACGAACTCAAGCGGCGCGGCGATTTGTTCCGCAAGCTTGGCGCGCAAGATATTGCGGGCTATAAACGCGCCGGCGGCACCGAGCCGATTCCGCGCACGCTGCTGTTGATTGACGAATTTCAGGAGTTGTTCGTGGAAGATGATCGCGTTTCCCAGGGCGCGGCGTTGTTGCTCGACCGCATCGTGCGTCAGGGCCGCGCGTTCGGCATTCATGTGCTGCTCGGCTCACAAACACTGGGCGGCGCCTACTCGCTGGCTCGCGCCACCATCGGCCAGATGGTGGTCCGTATCGCGCTCCAATGCAACGAGGCCGACGCCTACCTCATCATGAACGAGGACAATCCCGCGCCGCGCCTGCTCTCGCGTCCGGGCGAGGCGATCTACAACGACGACGGCGG
>CAYHFK010000393.1:0-3551 GCA_964355895.1 uncultured Bifidobacterium sp.
TTGGAGTTCCACTCTGCTACGGACCGGAACGGGCGGTCGCGACCATCCTGGCCGGGACCTCGGTGTTCGCGTTCAGCCGAGCGGAGCTGCGGAAGATTTTTTCCGGCGGCGTGCTGATGGATGTAACGGCGTGGCACGCGCTGGATCGCTTGGGATTGGCGGATTGGACCGGGGTGCGACCGGGCCAAAAGCATGTGCGAGACACCATCGAAGTGCTGGCCGCTCACCCGCTCAACGGAAAATTCGCGGGCCGATCACGCGATTGTCGGCAATCGTTCTGGCCCGAGGATGCTTACGCGCTTGAGCCGCGATCCTCGCGCGTGGAAACGCTCGCCCGGCTCACCGACTATTCGGATCGCGATCTCGGGCCCGCGATGACGGTCTTTGAAAACGACCTGGGTGGTCGAGTCTGTGTCATGGGGTATTATCCGTGGTCGCAGATGCACCACCTGGCGAAATCCTCCCAGATGAAGGCCGTTTGCGAATGGCTCGCGCGCGATCGGCAACCTGTCGTCCTCGAGTCGTTTGCCCGGGTCCACCTCTGGATTCGCGAACCGGCTCCCGGCCAACTCGCCTGCGTGCTGCTCAATGCCTCCCTCGATCCGCAACCCAGCGTCACCTTGCGAGTCAACGGACCGTTCCAGAAGTTCAATTGGTTTACGATTGACGGAAAGTCGGTCCGGTTGAAATCCACACCCGTCCCGCAAAGCCAAAGTCACCGGATCAAAACGCCCGAACTCAAAGCCTGGAGCATTCACCTGCTGACGGCAAAATCATGATGAACCCCGCGACCTTTCTCATTCTCACCAGCGTCGGTATCCTGGCGCTGACCACGCAAACGGCCCAAGGAGTGTCGCCGACGCCGGAGGAACTGGCCGAGGTCCGCCAGTGGGCCGCCGCCAGATTTGAAGACCCGCAGGCGGCGAAGCCGACGGAGATCGCTCTCGTTGTCTCCGCCAACCAGGAAGCCGTGCAGAAGAACGGCCGGAACGGCAAGCCGATGAAGATCGTCAACGCCGAATTCACCCGCGGCCTCTACTGTCACGCGCCCAGCAAAATCATCGTGCGGCTGCCGGGGCCGGGCGGGAAGTTCACCGCGCTCGCCGGGGTGGATAGCAACGAGCAAACCGGCGGCGGGTTGGGCAGTGTGGCTTTCGTGGTGAGCATGGGCGGCACGGAGAAGTTTCGTTCCGGCGTGATGCGCGAAGGGATGCCGGCCCAGCCCGTGACCGTGGACCTCGGCGGAGCGACGGAGTTCATCCTGCGAGTGGAGGAGACGCCCGACGGCAGCGCGGCTGACCAGGCGGATTGGGCCGAGGCGAAAGTGACGCTGAAGGATGGCCGGGAGATTTGGCTGGCGGACCTGCCTTTCAGGGAAGAAGAGTCCCGAAGACTTTTTGCCGCCAAAGCGCCTTTCTCTTTCACCTACGGCGGCAAACCCTCCGCCGAGTTGCTGAAGACCTGGGCGCTGAAACGTCAATCCCGCAAACTCGACGACCAGCGCACCGAACACACGCTGACTTTCACGGACCCGCAAACTGCTTTGGAGTTGCGCTGTGTCGCCATCGAATACCACGACTTCCCCACTGTGGAATGGACGGTTTACTTCAAGAACACCGGCTCGAATGACACCCCCATCCTCGAAAACATCCAGGCGCTGGACGTTCAACTGGACCGCGGCGCCGCCGACGAATTCCTGCTGCACCATGCCGTCGGCTCGCCCGCCGACGGCAACGATTATCGGCCGATGGAAACCGCGCTCAAGCCGGGCACCAGCAAACGCATTGCCGCCGCTGGGGGCCGGCCGACCAATTCCGACTGGTCATACTTCAACCTGGAATGGGCTGGCGAAGGACTGATCGCCGTCGTTGGCTGGCCGGGCCAGTGGGCCGCGGAGTTTACGCGCAACCCGAAGCGCGGCCTGCACCTCCGCGCCGGCCAGGAGTTGACGCACTTCAAGCTGTTGCCCGGGGAGGAAGTGCGCGGCCCGTTGATCGTGTTGCAGTTTTGGAAAGGCGACTGGCTTCGCGCGCAGAACGTCTGGCGGCGCTGGATGATGGCCCACTCGATGCCGCGGCCCGGCGGGAAGTTGCCGCCAGCGCAGTTGCTCGCCTTCAGCGGTCGCCAGTACGGCGAAATGATCGGGGCCAACGAGGAGAACCAGATCATGTTCATCAACCGCTATCTCGAAGAGGGCTTGAAGCTTGATTACTGGTGGATGGACGCGGGCTGGTATGTCCATCACGGCGGCGGCTGGCCGCGCGTCGGCACCTGGGAGGTGGATACGAACCGCTTTCCGCACGGTCTGCGCGCCATCTCCGACTACGCGCACAAAAAGGACGTGAAGATTCTCGTCTGGTTCGAGCCGGAGCGCGTCACCGCCAAAACCTGGCTGACGGAAAATCATCCGGAGTGGATTCTTGGTGGCGCCAAGGGCGGTCTGTTGAATCTCGGCAACGAGGAAGCCCGGCAGTGGCTCACCGAGCACGTGGACCGGATTCTGAACGAACAAGGCATTGACCTCTACCGCCAGGATTTCAACATGGACCCGCTGGACTTTTGGCGAAAGAACGACGCGCCCGATCGTCAGGGCATCACGGAGATCAGACACATCACCGGCTACCTCGCCTACTGGGACGAGTTGCGCCGCCGTCATCCGAACATGCTGATTGATTCCTGCGCATCCGGCGGCCGGCGAAACGATCTGGAAACGATGCGCCGCGCCGTGCCGCTGTGGCGCAGCGACCACGCCTATTTCGCCGTCGCCAGCCAGTGCATGACGCACGGCCTTTCGCTGTGGCTCCCGTTTTTCGGCACGGGGACGGTGGCCGCGCGCAACGCCTCGTACTATGGCAGCGGGTTGACCCCGGTCGAACCCTATGCCTTTTGGAGCAACGTCACGCCCGGCCTCTGCACCGGATTTGACATGCGCGTCAAGGAACTCGACTACGCCGCGCTCCGCCGCCTCATCGGCCAGTGGCGGCAGATCATCCCCAACTACTATGGCGACTATTATCCGCTCACGGCGTGGACCCGCGACGAAACCTCGTGGATGGCCTGGCAGTTCGACCGGCCGGAAACCGGCGAAGGCTTGGTCCAGGTGTTCCGCCGCGAGAACAGCGTTTACGAGTCGGCCCGGTTCCCGTTGCGCGGGCTGGACGCGAACGCCCGTTATGCGGTGGTCAACCTGGATGCGCCAGAGCCGAAGGAATTCGCCGGTCGGGAACTGATGGAAAAAGGTCTGCCCGTGACCCTGACCGAAAAACCCGCCGCCACCGTCATCACCTACAAACGGGCCGACGCGGGAAAGTAAACGTCAACAACCAGTCTATGAACCTGACGTTCCACTTTTCCGTTCTCGCGCTGGCCACCGGTCTGCTTTGCGGCCATTCCTTCGGTGCCGAAGCGGCTCGACCTTGGACGCATCCGCTCACGCACAAACGCAAACTCAATTCCCCGCTGGTCGAAGTGACGCCGTTCGTCTTCAAGGAACGGTTCTACCTCCTCGAAAACTGGCAGAAGCAATGGGAGTTCCCCGGCGTGCCCGAAGG
>CAYHFK010000394.1:0-3432 GCA_964355895.1 uncultured Bifidobacterium sp.
CTGGCCGGAAACGCAGCTTTTTGTTTTCGTCCTCGTTCTCCTCCTCGTCCTCGTCCTCGAAAGGAAGGGAAAATTCGAGGACGAGGACGAGAACGACGACGAGGAGGATTGCATTCCGCCAGTTTCCGGCCAGCCACTAGATACCAATGGCTCCCGCCGGGTGCGCCGCAAAAAGACTGTCGGCGGAAACCCGACGCTCGCCGCCCTCCAGTCCTACCGGACTTTCAGAACTCGAACCGGACCGTTTGGCGTCCGGCTCGCTTTGGGTCGGGGCATGATGATTGGAACAACATACCCCACGCCGAAGAGTGGTGACACTGGATGCCACAGCCAGCCGCTGAAACTTCTTCCAAAGGCACTCCTCGCCGCGTCCTTGCGCGTCCGCTCGCACTTGTTCGCGGCCGGGGATTTCGCCGTCCGCGCGACCAGCCATGCCGCGCCGGTCACGCCCAATTTGATGCACCGGGTTGCAAACCCATCCACAAAACTTACGCGCGCGCTCGCCGACAGGCGTTTTCGAAGCGAGGGGCGGATAAATTCAAAATGGATTTTACTTCTGGCGGCTCAGATTTTCTGGTTGTGCCTGACGGAATCCGCCTTCGGCGTTGTGCTGGCTTGGGATCCGAGTCCGGATACGACCGTGGTCGGCTACGCGGTTTATTCCGGGACCAACAGCGGTAATTACCAGACGCGCATGGCCGTTGGCAACCAGACGAATGCGACCATCCAGCTCCCAACCAACGGGGTCACTTACTTCTTCGTGGTCACCGCTTGCACGGTTGACGGCGTGGAAAGCCTTCCGTCCAACGAATCGAGCTACGCCCCGCCGGCGACTTTGACCAATCAGACGATCACCTTCGGGGCGTTGGCGGACCAGACGTTTGGCGCTGCGGCGTTCACTTTGAGTGCGACAGCCTCCTCGGGATTGCCGGTGATTTTCACGAGTGGCAACCCCAGCGTGGCGACGATCTCGGGCAACACGGTGACCATCGTGGGCGCGGGCAGTGCCGTGATCACGGCCAGCCAGGCGGGCGATGGCAACTACAGTGCGGCGGCGGACGTGACGCAAACGCTGACGGTGAACCAAGCGACGGCGCCGGTGACGTTGAGCGGTCTCGGCGCGACGTATGACGGCACGGCCAAGAGCGCAACCGCGACGACCAGCCCGAGTGGTTTGCCGACGACGATCACTTACAATGGCGGCAGCACGGCGCCGGTGAACGCAGGCAGCTACGCGGTGGTGGCGACGATCAACCACGCCAACTACAGCGGCAGCGCGAGCGGCACGCTGACGATCGCGTCACCCGGTCAGACGATCACCTTCGGGGCGTTGGCGGCGAAGACATTTGGCGACGCGGCGTTCACTTTGAGTGCGACAGCCTCCTCGGGATTGCCGGTGATTTTCACGAGTGGCAACCCCAGCGTGGCGACGATCTCGGGCAACACGGTGACAATCGTGGGCGCGGGCAGTGCCGTGATCACGGCCAGCCAGGCGGGCGACGGCAACTACAGTGCGGCGGCGGACGTGACGCAAACGCTGGAAGTGGGCTACGCTCCGCCGGGCGCGTTGTTGACCTCGCAGACCCCCGACGGCCTGAACCAGCGGCTTCGGTTTTCCGTCGGCCCGGGCCAGCATTGGCAGCTCCAAGCAAGCGAAGACTCCCTTCACTGGGACACCCTCTGTGAACTTGACGCCGTCACCAACGGCTGGATCGACGTCTTCGATCCGATCATTCCCTCTCGGCCGGCCCGGGCCTACCGCGTGGTCAGTGACAGTGAACCGACCCTCCTGTCCAAACAAGTGAGTCCCGTTTTACCCAATGAGTTGTCTCTTTCCAGGACTGCCAACCCTCTGAATATGCAACTTCGGTTTTCCGTCGGGCCGAACCGGCATTGGCAGCTTCAGGCAAGCGAAGACTTCCTTCACTGGTCCGTCCTCTGCGAACTCACCTCCCTGGCGGACGGTTGGATCGACGTCTTCGATCCGGTCATTCCCTCCCGGTCGGCCCGGTTCTACCGGCTCGCCAGCGCCTCGACCTCACCTTGAGCGGTGGCTAGTATGGCGACACGGAAGTTTCGTTACGTCACGAGACGCTCGCCCGAGTCGCTGTCGGCAGGTAGGGCGCGTCACTCCGTGCGCGCCGCAGATGGGCAATGGGCACCCCGAACGGCGCGCACGGAGTGACGCGCCCTACCAAGCCATGTATCGAATCTTCTTTGTCACGGTACTGGCGTGCGCGCGTTGTTCGGGGGCGTTCAAAGTTCCAACGGGCGCAGCAAACTGAAATCTACGACGAAAGGCAGCCTGGCGAGCTTCGTTCAAAACGGTAGCCGCGGACGTGAGTCCGCTCGAATTTCCGAACCCTTTGAACCGACTCACGTCGGCGGCTACGGGGTTTTGAAACGGCGCCTGGCAGAATGGTTTCCGTCCCGCGCGGCAGGTCCGCCGACAACTTGCCCGCCGCCGCCGTGGCCGCGAACAGTCGCTGATAAATGAGTTCGGTGGCGCCCGACGGCTTCGGCGTTGGAACGCCGCCGGGCGCTTCACTTGGCGGCGGGTTTTGGGGTGTCATTCCCGGGAGGCCATCGTGTCAGTGACCCAGGCCGACCAGACAGCGCTGGTCATCCCGGTTGCAGTTTTCCGTCTCGGGGCGGGCGCTTTCCACTGCGGCCAGAACTGCTTTCACCTTTCCCATCAACTCCACGATGGTGTACGGCTTGAGCAGCAGGGTGGTGAAGTGGCAGTGCGGTTTGGGGTCGAGCTCCACCGTAGGCAAGGTGCCGGTGGCCATGATGACTGGCAGGATCATGTCCCCGTCCCGCAGCTTTTTGACCAACTCAATGCCGGACAGCTTCGGCATGTTATTGTCGGTGATCATGAGATCGTAGCGGTGGGCCTGAATTGCCTCCCAAGCGGCGGCGCCATCTTCGGCGGCGTCCACCGCGTAGCCGGAGCGTAACAGCACCACGGTGTTGAGTTGGCGGATGAAAATGTCGTCCTCCACCACAAGAATACGCGGGGGCGGACGCGTTCGGGACTGCGGGGTGGAACTGGCTGACCGGTACGCTGGCAAGATTTGGTCATCTTTCATAGCAGGATAACCCAAGCAGGAAAATCTTGCGGGCGCTATGGGGTGTTTTACCCATGGGGATTTACCGGTGTGATTAAAAGCGGGTGAGGCCGGAACCTATATTCTGGTTTCCTCCTCGTTCTCGTCCTCGTCCTCGAAAACCTCGCAAAATCGAGGACGAGAACGAGGACGAGGAGGATCAGATGCCGGTCGTTTCAGGTCCGTCATGCCCGCACCCACTTTTAATCCCACCGCAGCAGCCCGTGAAGGTGGTTGCGCTCGTGGGTGCAAGTCCCACCCGTCGAATTGGACGGTTCACGACGGAACAGCCCGGTGCCTGTCGCCCCGCAAGGCGGCGAGG
>CAYHFK010000395.1:0-3430 GCA_964355895.1 uncultured Bifidobacterium sp.
AACGGCACACGCCGCAATCGGATCATGCGCTGGAGGAGCTTTGCCGCACCTACTGGTTTCCGCTCTACGCCTACGTCCGGCGGCGCGGTTACTCGAAGGAGGACGCCGAAGACCTTACGCAAAGTTTCTTCGCCCGCTTTCTGGAAAAGAACTATCTCGCCGGCTTGAGCGCGGAGCGCGGACGGTTTCGCGCCTTCCTGCTCGTATCGCTCAAACATTTTCTCATCAACGAATGGGACAAGTCGCAACGCCAGAAGCGCGGTGGTGGCGTGACGCCGCTGTCGCTCGACTGGCAGACGGCGGACACGCAATTTCAAGTCGCCACCACGAGCGAGCCGAGTCCGGAGAAGGCCTTCGATCGCGAATGGGCGCTGGCGTTGCTGGGCAAAGTTATCTGCCGACTGCAAGCCGAGTGCGAAGCGGAAGGGCGCGGCCAGCAATTCGCCGAATTGAAAATCTTTCTCACCGCCGGCAAAGGCGAAGGGTCGCACGCGGCCGCCGCCAAGGGATTGGGCCTGGACGAGGGGACGGTGCGCGTGACCGTTCACCGGTTGCGGAAACGCTACCGTCAGTTGCTCCGCGCCGAGATTTCCCAGACGCTTTCCGACCCGGCGCAGGTGGACGAGGAGATGCGGGCGCTGTTTGGGGCCTTCGCGGGTTGATTTTGGCGATCCGGGCACGGCCCCCGAAAGCAAAAAGAATGGAGCGCGGCTGTGTGCGAAGCACCAGCCGCAGCACGTTGAAAAGCTTTGAAGCGTCAGATGCATTCCAGCAGGCCAGTCCTTCGAGCCTGCTGCGGCTGGTCTTCGACACAGCCGCGCTCCGGGGGCAGCGTGCGGCATACGCTCGATTGATTTTTCCTGTCACCTCCGGGCGTGATTTGACCACTCATGCACGATATGATGACAACCACAATGTCCGCCGCCGCCATGAACAATGACGCCGAATTGGTAGTCGCGAGTCTTTCGGGCAACCGCGATGCCTTCGGTCAAATCGTGATGCGCTATCAATCCCTGATCTGTTCGCTGGCGTACAGCGCCACGGGCAGCCTCGGGACGAGCGAAGACCTCGCCCAGGAAACCTTCATCACCGCCTGGAAACATCTCCGGCATTTGCGCGAGCAGCACAAGCTTCGCGCGTGGCTGTGTGGCATCGCGCGCAACCGGATCAACAGCAGCCTGCGCCGCGACGGCCGCGAGCCGGTGTATTCTGCCGAACCACTGGAAGCCGGCTACGAATCCGCCTCGACCGAACCGCTGCCGCACGACCAAGCCATCAGCAAGGAAGAGGAAGCCATTCTCTGGCGCTCGCTCGAACGGATTCCCAAACTCTACCGCGAGCCGCTCGTGTTGTTTTATCGCGAACATCAATCCATCGCGAACGTGGCGACAGCGCTTGAGTTGAGCGAGGACGCGGTGAAACAGCGGCTGTCGCGCGGACGGAAATTGTTGCATGAGCAGGTGCTCGCTTTCGTGGAAAGCGCTTTGGAACGTACGAATCCCGGCAAGGCTTTTACTATCGGCGTGCTGACGGCCTTGCCAGCGCTGACGATGTCCGCACAAGCAGCCACGATCGGCGCCATCGCCGTTAAAGGCAGCAGTTCGGCCAAGACTGCGGGTGTGTTGGGGATGGTGGGAGTTTTCCTCGGCCCAGTGCTCGCCATTTTTGGAAATTATATCGGCTATCGCGTGAGCATGGCCGGCGCGACGTCGGATCGGGAACGCGCCTTCATCCGCAAGTTCTATGGCTTGCTCATAGGCTGCATTGTCGGATTCATCGTTTTTTATCTGGCGCTGTTCTTCTGGAAAGATGCGATCACCCAATACAGTCCGCAATTGTTCGTCGGTTTGCTGGTGGGGCTGGCCGTGACGCAAGTTCTTAGCCTTACCGGTTTGTGCTTCTGGTTTTCTCGCAAGGAACGCGCAATCGCTGCGGAAATGAAGACGTTCGAGCCACCGGCTTCCCCCCTCAAACCGGCTTGGGAATACCGAAGCCCGCTCGCCCCGCTCGGCTGGCCCTTGGTGCATATCCGCATCGGCGGGAATCTCGTCGAACGACAAAAGCCCGTGAAAGCCTGGATCGCCATTGGCGACATGGCGGTGGGTTTGGTGTTCGCCTTCGGCGGGATCGCGGTGGCACCCATCTGCGTTGGCGGGCTGGCGATTGGATTGTTTTCGTGGGCCGGATTTGCCATCGGAGGCATGGCTTGGGGTGGCCTCGCCATCGGCGTTTGGGCGCTGGGAGGTCTGGCGCTGGGCTGGCAGGCGTTTGGTAGTTGCGCCATCGCTTGGAATGCAGCCATGGGTGGCGCTGCGGTGGCGCACGATTTTGCCCTCGGCGGTTTTGCTCAGGCGGCACAGGCCAACAATGAAATTGCCGCGCAGGTCATCCAGCCCAATCTATTTTTCAAATCCGGACAAGTCGTGTTCCGCCACTCCGCCTGGGTGAATTTGATCTGGGTGATTCCCCTGATGATCTGGTGGTGGTTGGTGCGCGTCGGCAGCCGGAAGACTCCGCGGGCAACGCCTGAATTCCCAAGGAGAATCATTTATGAAGCGATTGACCTTGGCCGTTGGAACGGTGGGCATGTTGGGACTGGTGGTGATTCTGGCTACACGACAGAAATCTACTGTTGCGGTGCATGCGCCTGAACCTTTGCAGGAACAAAACACCATTACCGAGTCCACCACCCCAACGGAGGTTGTTTCCGCAAACCCGTCGCCGGTCGCGCGCCCGGATCGCGCGCCAGGTGTTTCAGCCGCAGCGCCGCAAACATCCAGCATAAATCCGCTACCACTTGATGAAGCGACGATCTTCCGCCGGACACTGGATATTTTGATTTCGCCTCAAGCCAGCTTTGAACAAAAACAGGCGGCCTGGCAGCAATTGCGTCAGGACGGAAAACTGGACCAAACTATTGCTGAGCTGGAACAGGCTGCGACCAACCATCCGACCGTTGCCGAATATCCTGCCGCGCTCGGTCAGGCTTATCTCCACAAATGCGCGACGTCCCAGGATGTGCGCGAGCAGGGCATTCTCGGGTTGAAGGCGGATCAGAGCTTCGACGCGGCGCTGAAACTTGATCAGTCAAATTGGGAGGCGGGCTTTTTTAAGGCGATGGCCATGTCGTATTGGCCGGCAGAAATGAACAAGCGCACGGAAGTCTTTGAGCGATTCAATCAATTGATCCAGCAACAGGAGGCGGCGTCCCCGCAGCCGCACTTCGCCCAAACTTATTTGTGGCTTGGTGATCAATACCAGAAGGCGGGTCGCGCCGACTACGCCGATCAAGTCTGGCAGCGCGGCGTGGTGTTGTTTCCATCCGACCCCATGCTTAAGCAGAAACTTGCCGGCCAATAACCAAGCCAACCCCTGCTGCGAGTCGGTGGCAAAAGCTCTGGGCGTCCTAATTCCCGCTTGACAAGCATTG
>CAYHFK010000396.1:0-1275 GCA_964355895.1 uncultured Bifidobacterium sp.
AACCCGCGCGGCGTGAAGCTTCGCTACAAGCTGGTGCAAAATTCTGCCTCAACAAACAAGCCATGAAACTGACTGCGACGCTTTCCGAAAGCGCCAGAGGGCTGGCGCACTCCAAGACGCTGGCGCGTGAACCGGTCGCGCCACTGTCGCCCGAAGGTTTTGGACTGCGGCAGCCCTCTGCCGCTTTTCACTGCGACTTGAAGACACGGATAAACACGGATCAGGCAGACGCGAACTGCGCGAATGAAAGCGAATCAGATTCGTGCAAATTCGTGAAATTCGCGTCAAACATCCTCCTGTCCGGGCCGGAGACGAGATGGCGAGTCTCACATTGAAAAAGTTAGAGCCTCCTCACGTCGTCTCCTACAATTCTTGAAATGACCACGGACTCTCCATCCAGCAGCGCGCCCGGTGACATCTTCGCCGCGCCGCATTGTGCGGTTGCGCTTGCGGCGGGGCAAAGCAGTCATTGATTCTTGCCCTCGACGGCCATTGCCGGTTAACCATGCGGAAGGAAGGCAAGCGCTGGCTTCCAAACAGAATGAAACATGGCACAACCGGCTTATGAAAATCCCTATTGGTTTTAGAAAGTCTATGACTCCATTTATACGCAGGTTTCTTTTTATCGCGGCCATCACCATGACGCCGCCGCTGGGTTGGGCGATGGAGATTCAGTGGACACGCATGGCGGGTCAAACCCCGGTGGAAGCTTCGCCGCTGGTCGGCAACTTCAGCGGCAACGCCAAAGACGAAATCCTCGTCCTCAATCGCGGCGGCCAACTGCTGCTTTGGAAAGCTGACGGCACGGCCATCGGTGCTGGTCAGGACGGGTTGGTCGCGCAGTTGCCGCAAGGGCAATGGACCACCACGCCAACGCTCGTGGATTCTCCCGCTAGCGCGCGTCTCTTGCTCGCCAGCGTGGAAGGGCAGGTCGTCGGGTTGGATGCGAAGTTCCAATCGCTCTGGCAGCGCAAGCTGCCCGGTCAGACAATCTGGGGGCGGGCCACGCCAGTCACCGTACGTGCCGGTTCCGGTTCGGCGCTTGTGTTCACCGACCTCTCCGGCACGGCCACGTGTCTAACGCCGGACGGCGAGGTGCTTTGGACCAACGCGCTCGCCGCGGGTCCGTGCAAAGCCCCGCCGCAAACCATTTCGCTGAGGCCGGGTGAAAATTCAGTTCTGGTACCCGCCGGTTCGACACTCTTCTGCTGCGATGCCGCTGGTCGCATTCTCTGGCACCGGGAATTGGACAAGGAAATTTTGAACCGACCGGAA
>CAYHFK010000396.1:1375-3392 GCA_964355895.1 uncultured Bifidobacterium sp.
TCATGCCTTCCGCGCTGGTGCCGATAACTGATTCCGCTTCCGGCCGCCCGGACCTTTTGGTGACAACCACGACGCTGCTTGGTTACCGCCTCAGACCCGGACCGCCAAAATCGCCGTATGGAAAAACTCCTGAGCCTCTAAACGTCAGTCTGCATCCGCCGACCATCGAGCAAATCCATGAGCACCCGGCCCTTGTCGTCAAGAATCCCAACGGCGCGCTGATCAACGTGCAAGTCTCGCTGACGGACACCCAGGGCTGGACGAGAATTGTCGGCAGTTTGACTTCGCGCTCAGCGTTTGAAATTCCCCTGCCGGCTATTGTTGGCAAAGGCGACTGGTCGCTCCGCGCCACGGCGGCAGACGCTGCTGGCAAAGTGCTGGATGAAAAGACCTGGAAGATTCCGCCCCGGTCGCGGACTGAACCTGAGTCATCGCAGTCAGCCGGGCTTCGCGCCTGGGCCACTCCACCTTTCGCTTCCTTCGCCGACACGCGGGTGACCCCGTTCGCCGACGAAATCAAACCGGGCGCGACGAATCAGGTTTCGGTGGAGAATCTTTACCTCGACGAAGCCGATCAAGGCGCGTTCATCGTCGTGTCCACTCGCGACGAGCCAACGCATGCCCGAGTGACGCTGACTCGTCCCACGCGCCAGGATGGCGGGGCGTTCGGTGGAAACATCGTGCTGCGTGAAGTGATTCCCACCGGCTCGGTCAATGGCGAGCGCGTTCCCGACGCGTTGCCGGCGCTGGGCGATGCCGGGCTGATTACGATTCCCGCTCACCGCTCCGTGAAAATCTGGATCAGCGTGGACGCTCGCGGCGCGCAGCCGGGAAACTACACCGGACAGATTTCGGTGGCGTTGCTCAACGCGGACGTGAAGAAGATCGAACTGCCCGTGAAACTCGAGGTGTTGAACCTGCGTCTGCCCAAGGAATTTCCGCTGACGTTATGCACCTGGGATTACGTGCCGAATCGCTGGTTTCCGGCGCGCAGCAAGGAAGTGCTCGACGACATGGCGCGGCATGGCGTGAATGTTTTCCCGCGCACGATCATCCCGCCTGGGCGGGTGGACGCCGCCGGCAAACTGACCATTGATTGGCCCGTGCTGGATGCCGAACTCGACCGGCTCGATCAGCGCGGCAAAATTTTATTTCATCTGAATCATCCGCCCATCGAGTTCGCGGTGAAGAAGACCGACGAGGAAAAACGGCCCAGCGAACTCGAGTACATTCGCAACCTGCGCGACCACCTGCGCGACCACGGTCGGGGCTACGCGGACTACGCCTTCTACCTGTTGGACGAGCCGGGTCTGGATTACGGCCCGAACGTGGCCATTCTGGTTGACGCCGGAAAACTCTTTCGCGAGGCGGACCCAAAGCTCCTCACCTACACCGACCCGGTGGCCGGTTTGTCGTGGAAAGATTTCGAGCGCATCGAGCCGCTGGTGGATGTGTGGGCGCCGAACATGCATCTGGTTTCCGGGTTGCTCTCCGGCGACCCGCGGATCAAACGCATCATGAACGCCAAGACCGTCTGGTCGTACGAGTGCATCTCCCAGGTCAAATCGCTTTCGCCGCTGTGCTACAACCGGGCCAACGCGTGGCGCGCAAAATTCTTCGGGTTGAGCGGGATTGGCTTCTGGACGCACAGCACGACCGAGGTGGATCATTGGTTCGCCGGGAAAACCATCAACGACGAATACGCCCTCGTGTATCCGGGCGAACTGCCCGTGCCGAGTGTACGGTGGGAAGCCGTCCGCGACGGGCTGGAAGACGTCGCCGCCATGACCTTGCTCGAGGAACAAATCCAACGGCATCGCCAAGCCGGGACGCGGAGTGAATTCGTGCAGCAGGCCGAGCAAACGTTGCGGATCGCGCTGCGCGACGTGATGGAGCTGTCGGATGAACCCTTCGTGGAGAGCCGCGATTTCCTCCGCGCGGGCGACCGCGTCCTCAGCCACACCTGGACCGACCTGGAAACCTTCCGCCGGCACCGCGCCGAGATTGCCCGACTGAC
>CAYHFK010000397.1:0-2165 GCA_964355895.1 uncultured Bifidobacterium sp.
CGCCATCATCAATCCGCCCTACCGAAAAATCCGCAGTGATTCTTCAACGCGGCTGTTGCTGCGGTCGGCGGGCATCGAGGCGAGCAATCTGTATGCAGGGTTTGTGGCGCTCATCATCCGGTTGCTGGACAAGGGCGGCGAGTTGGTCGCCATCACGCCGCGCAGCTTTTGCAACGGGCCTTACTTCAAACCATTTCGGGAAGATTTTCTGGAAGCAATGTCGCTGCGGCGGCTGCACGTCTTTGAGTCGCGTTCCGCCGCGTTCAGCGGAGACGCGGTGTTGCAGGAGAACATCATCTTTCACGCGGTGAAAGGCGCACCCAAGCCCAAGCGGGTTGTCATCTCGACCAGCAGCGGCGAACGCGTCGGCACGGTGACGGAACGCGCGGTGGATTTCCGCGAGATTGTTTCGCCGGACGACGCGGAGCAGTTCATTCATCTGCCGACGGGCGACCAGCACACGCAAGCCAGCCGGGCGATGGGGCGGCTTTCGACTTCGTTGTCGGCGCTGGGCGTGTCGGTCTCGACGGGACGCGTCGTGGATTTTCGAGCGAAGGAATTTCTCCGTCAGCAGCCGGGACGCGACACCGCTCCGCTGATTTATCCCTGCCATTTCAACGGCGGGTTCGTGCATTGGCCGCGCGAGAAGGCGCGCAAGCCGAACGCCATCGTGAGCAACGAACAGACGCGCGAGCTGCTCGTGCCCGCCGGGATTTACGTGCTGGTGAAACGGTTCACGGCCAAGGAGGAACGGCGTCGCGTGGTGGCGTGCATCTACGACTCGCACCAGATTGAAGCGCCGCTGGTCGGTTTCGAGAATCATCTGAACTATTTCCACGTCGCCGGGCGCGGTCTGCCGATGACGCTGGCGAAAGGGTTGGCCGCGTTTCTCAACTCGACGGTGGTGGATGTCTATTTCCGCCAGTTCAACGGGCACACGCAAGTCAACGCCACCGACCTGCGGAGTTTGAACTACCCGACTCGCACCGAGCTGGAGCGGTTGGGCGCGCGATTTTCCGACCCGGAAATCGCGCAGGAGCAATTGGACAGCATCGTGGAGGAGGAACTTTTCTGATGGCAAAGGTGAAGCAAGCGGAGCGGGAGAAGAAGCTGAACGGCGCGACGGAAATCTTGCGCTCGCTCGGCTTCGCGCCACGGCAATGCAACGAGGTGGCGGGCTACACATTGCTGGCGTGCCTTGACTTGAAACCCGGCCAGTCCTGGAGCGAAGCCGCAGCGCCGTTGCGCGGAATCACGCCCGTCATTGACTTCGTGGCGACGGCGTATGGCGTCCGTTACGCGCCGAACACCCGCGAAACCATCCGCGACGAGGCCGTGAAATACTTCGTCGAGTCTGGCTTGCTGCTGCGCAACCCCGACGATCCGGCACGACCAACGAACAGTGGCAAGACGGTCTATCAGGTTGAAGCCCACGCGCTGGAACTGATTCGGACATTCGATACGCTGGAATGGGGCGGTAAACTGAAAACGTATCTGGCGAGCCGCGACCGCATCCGCAAAGAATCGGAGCGTGACCGGAAACTCGCCCGCATCCCGGTGAAACTTCCGTCCGGCAAGACCGTGACCATTTCCCCCGGCGGACAAAACCCGCTCATCAAAACAGTCATCGAAGAATTCTGCCCACGCTTTGTCGCGGGTGGAACTGTGATTTACATCGGTGACGCAGAGGACAAGTTTCTCCACCTCGACACCGAATACCTGCAACGACTCGGCGTTGCGATTCCCGCGCCTGCGAAAATGCCGGACGTGGTTGTCCACGAAACGCAGCGCAATTGGCTTCTGCTCATCGAAGCCGTGACCAGTGCCGGCCCGGTGGACCGCAAGCGACGAAGAGAGTTGAAAGACTTGTTCGCTGGCTGCAAGGCAGGCTTGGTTTTCGTGACTGCGTTTGCCAACCGCGAGGCGATGCGGAGTTTCCTCACGCAGCTTTCGTGGGAGACGGAAGTCTGGATAGCCGAAGACCCCGACCATTTGATTCATTTCAACGGCGAGCGATTCCTCGGCCCGTATCCTGACGTGATGCCGCAAGGTTGATTTGCCGAGTTCACCAAGAATGATTGTGCGAGTTGAATTTGAAAAATGTTGCCCAAGTCGAATTGATTTATTGCCACCATCGCAACAGCCTGCGTCCCGGATCAAATGCC
>CAYHFK010000397.1:2265-3379 GCA_964355895.1 uncultured Bifidobacterium sp.
CCTGGATGCGAATCGCACCGAGCGGGTCATCACCTGGACGGATGCCGCCAGCGGTCTCGTCGTGAAATGCGTGGCGGTGGAATACCGCGAGTATCCGGTGGTCGAATGGACCGTCTTCCTGAAGAATTCGGGCACGAGCAACACACCGATCCTTCAAGACATCAAAGGGCTGAACGCCAGCTTCCATCGCAAGGACGGCCCGGAATTCATTCTGAACGGCAACAAAGGTGATTTCACCACCGAGGACAGCTATGAACCGTACCGGGTCACTTTGCTGCCTAATACCGTCAAGACCTGCGCGCCGTTTTTTTATTCGGGCAAGTCGTCCGATGGTCCCGATGGCTGGCCCTATTACAATTTGCAGATTCCCGACGGCGGCGTCATTCTGGCGATTGGCTGGCCGGGGCAATGGGAAAGCTCCTTCACGCGCGACGCTGCGGATGGTCTCAACCTCCAGGCCGGCCAGCAACTCACGCGGCTCTTCTTGCAGCCGGGCGAAACCATCCGCACACCGCTGATCGCGATGCTGTTCTGGCGGGGCACCAACACCGTGCGGGCGCAAAACCTCTGGCGGCGTTGGTACCTCGCCCACACCATCCCGCGGATCAACGGCCAGCCGCCCGCGCCCATTTCCCAAATCCAGGTGAGCGGGAACGACACTTCCCAAGTGGAGGGCTTTTTTAAGGAAGGGATCAAGCCCGACGTTTGCTGGCGCGATGCCGGCGGGACGTTCACCTGGTATCCGAACAGCACCGGCCTTTTCTCGGGCGACAATATCTGGCTCAACACCGGCGATTGGGAGGTGGACCCGGCCAGATATCCGACCGGGTTCAAGCCCTACAGCGATTGGGTTCACGCGCGGGGGTTGAAGTTCCTCGTGTGGTTCGAGCCGGAACGGATTGGCAACACGAATTCGTGGTTGAGCAAAAATCATCCCGAGTGGATTTTGCCAAGAACGAGTTGGACGGTGGGTTACATCCTGAATGAAGGTCATCCGGGCGCCTTCCACTGGCTGACGAATCACTTCGACGCCTTGATCAAAGCCAACGGCATTGACTGGTATCGCGAGGATATGAATGGCGACGGGCCGTTGACCGCGTGGCGCACCAACGAC
>CAYHFK010000398.1:0-3341 GCA_964355895.1 uncultured Bifidobacterium sp.
TCACGGAGCTTCCCAGCTCCGTGTTCCCAACCGGAGTTTTCAAACCGGCTCTAAGACCTGATGCCTTGCGCTACGGCTTCTCCACGCCGAGCGGGAGAAATTGCTTCGTTGCCGGATCGAAGGCGAACAACTCCGCGCTGGCAATTTTGAAGAACCAACCGTGCAGCCGCACGGAGCCGTCGGCGAGACGGGCTTGCACGACCGGATAGGTGCGCAGATTCTCCAGCGCGAACAACACATTTTCCTCGGCGGCAGCCGTCGTGCGTTCGGCGTGGCTTTTTAGATGGTGGTATTCGGTTTGCAGGACCTGCCGCACCGGTGCCGCCAGGGCCAGCCATTCGCGCAGGTGGGGCAGGGGATGATCTGCGGGCAATCCGGTGATCAGCGCCTCCATCGCGCCGCATTGGGAATGACCGCAGACGACGATGTCACTGACGCGGAGTGAATCCACGGCAAACTCGATGGCGGCCGCGGTGGAATTGGTGCTGCCGGTGGCGCTCGCGGGCGGAACGATGTTGCCGACGTTCTTTACGACAAACAAATCCCCCGGCTTGCTTTGGGTGATGAGTTCCGCCAGCACGCGCGAATCAGAACAGGTGATGAAAAGCGTGTGCGGATTTTGCCCCTCCTGCGAAAGTTTGCGGAAGAGGGAACGGTAATTCCCAAACTCGTCGGTGTGAAACTTGTGAACGCCTTCGATGAGCTTTTCCATGCCGCAAGCTCAGGCCGTGAGCGTCTGGTTCTTCGCGCGGGATTCGGCGGCGAGCTTCGCCTTGAACGCATCCAGCTTGGTTTGCATGGCGGCGTTGCCGCTACCGATGATCTGCGCGGCGAGCAAGCCGGCGTTGCGCGCGGCGTTGATGCCGACGGTTGCGACCGGCACGCCCGGCGGCATCTGCACGATGGCGAGGAGCGCGTCCATCCCCTGGAGTGCCTTGCCGAGCATGGGCACGCCGATGACCGGCAGCGTGGTGAACGCCGCCGTCACCCCGGGCAGGTGCGCCGCGCCGCCCGCGCCGGCAATGATGACGCGTAAGCCGCGTTCGCGCGCGGAACTCGCATATTGCTCCAGGTCGCGCGGGGTACGATGGGCGGAGATCACTTTGGCTTCGGACTTGAGGCCGAATTCATTCAGCGCCTCGACGGCGGCTTTCATCACGGGCCAGTCGGAATCGCTGCCCATCAGGATGCCGACCTTTACCTGGTTCGCTTTGCTGGCTTTCATTGGGAGTTGAGACTGGTCTTGGCGAAACCTCGCCGTAACCGTGCGAATGTTAAGCGCAACGGGGCCATTGGGAAGAAAAATGCAATCAGCCCGCGCTCTCCAGCACCGCCACGGCCGTCGCATAATTCTGCGTGTGGCTGAGGCTGATCAACAACTGCTTCGCGCCCCGCGTCGCGAACAACTCCATTCCTTTACCGTGCAACACCACGAACGGCTCGCCGGATTCCTTGCGCCGCACCTCCATGTCGTGCCAGCCGAGTTGCGCGCCGATGCCGGTGCCAAAGGCTTTGGCGATGGCCTCCTTGGCGGCGAAGCGCACGGCGACGAACGGACCAGGGGCTTTGTTGCCGGTGCAGTACGCGATCTCGTCCGGCAACAGGACGCGATTGAGAAAACGGTCGCCGAAGCGTTCCACCGACGACTGCACCCGCGCGACTTCAATGATGTCAATGCCGAGGCCGAGAATCATGCCGTCATCCCCATCGTGGTTTTATCTGCCGGCGAATTCACCCGCGATAATCCCTCATCAAACCCAGCATGTCTTTGACGGCCGTGGGAAGGCCGGTCGTGATGGCGCGGCTGATGATGCTGTGGCCGATGTTGAGTTCCACCAGGTGCGGCACGCGGTGGAGCCGGGGAAGGTTCTCGTAGTTCAAGCCGTGGCCGGCGTTCACGCGCAAGCCGAGCGCGTGCGCCTGTTTCGCGGCCGAAATCAAGCGCTGCAATTCCGCTTCGCACTCGGATTCATCCGCGAAATGTTCCGCGAACCGGCCGGTATGCAGCTCAATGAATTGCGTGCCGACAAAAGCCGCGGCTTGAATCTGGGTCGGAATGGCGTTGATGAAGAGGCTCACTTCGATGCCCGCATCATTCATCCGCTTGCGCGTCTCCGTGAGCGCCTGTTCGTTGGCGACCACATCGAGGCCGCCTTCGGTCGTCACTTCCTGCCTCCGTTCAGGCACCAGGCAGACAATCCCGGGTTTCAGCTTCAGCGCGATGGCGACGATCTCCGGTGTATTGGCCATTTCGAAATTGAGCCGGGTCCGGACGACTTCGCGCAGTTGCCAGATATCGCGATCCTGAATGTGCCGGCGATCTTCGCGCAAGTGCGCCGTGATGCCATGCGCGCCGGCGGCCTCGCAGAGGCGCGCGGCTTCCACGGGCGAAGGTTCGCCGTGGGCGAGTCCACGATACCGGGCTTCACGCAACGTGGCGACGTGGTCAATGTTGACACCGAGTTTTAACATCGCTCTGAGTCTGGGCCGTCAACCCCGGGATGCAATCTTGAAATAGCGAAAGGGAGACTGATCGGGCGCATTTTGAGGCTGCCCCCGAAAGGTAGCGTCGGGCGTCTCGCCGGACGTAGAGGGCGTGCGTCTCGCCGCCCGGATGGAAACTTAGCCATACGCTGGACTCAGGCCTGATTCAACGCGCGCGAGCGTACTGGCGCCCTTTCCGCCGGGCGGGACGCCCGGCTCTACGGCAGGCGCGGACGCCCGCCGCTACGAGGCAGCAGGATGCGCCCAACTCGGAAACCCGCCCGGGGTTTTGGATTGATTGCCCGCTCACAACCCGGCTTGCTATGTGCCATGTTGAAACCGCGTGCGTTCGCAAAATACTGGCTGCCGGTGCTGGGCTGGATGGTGGTGATCTATTCGGCTTCGGGCGATCGCAAGTCGGCGCAACATTCATCTCGTCTCATTGAACCACTCGTGCGCTGGCTGTTTCCACACCTGCCGCATGATACGGTGTGGCTGATCGTGTTGTTGGTCCGCAAGGGCGCGCACCTGACGGAGTATGCGATTCTGGCGCTGCTGCTCTGGTGGGCGTGGCGCGCGTCGGCGGCGCCGGGGGGCCGGTGGTGGTCGTGGCGGTTGGCGCGGAACATTTGGCTGGTCGTGGTGCTTTACGCGGTGAGCGATGAGTTGCACCAGAAGTTTGTCCCGGATCGCCAAGCCTCCGGTTGGGATGTGTTGATTGATGCGGCAGGCGCAGCGGCGGGGTTGGTGGGGCTGTGGGCCTTGGGCTACTGGCGCAAATGGTGGGTTGGCGGGGACTCGAACCCCGGACCAATGCCTTAAAAGGGCACTGCTCTACCAACTGAGCTACCAACCCA
>CAYHFK010000399.1:0-3312 GCA_964355895.1 uncultured Bifidobacterium sp.
GTCATGTCCGCCGACCATTGCTCGCGCAAGTCGTGACCGGTCGTGCGCCGGAATTCCTCGAACGGCCAGCCCGCCGTCGTCCGCAAACCAAAGGCCGCCGTCTCGCCCGCCCGGGCGAGCGGCACCAACTCCTCGCGCGATTCGATGGCGCGTTTTCCCTTTTCCAGTTGCTCGCAGTAAAGTTGTGTGTTTGCCCAATTCTTCGTGCGCACGCCGCGCACGTAACCGGTCGCGCTGGGACCGAGGCCGTGATAATTTCCGCCGCGCCAGTAGTTCAGGTTGTGGCGGCAGGCGCGGGACGGCGGGTTGAACGTCGCACATTGAACGTTGGAAGCCGCGTCTTTTGCAAAGTTGGCGATTTCGTATTGATGGAAACCGGCGGCCAGCGCGCGCGCGATGAGTTCGTCGTACATGGCGCAGGCGAGGTCTTCATCCACGTCGAATTCACCCGCTTTGAGTTGCGCGTAGAGCGGCGTGTCCTCCTCGTAGATGACTTCGTAACTCGACAGATGTTCGCTGCCCATGGCCAGCGCTTCCGCGAGGGTTGCACGCCAGACTTCCATCGTTTGGCCGGGAATCGCGAACATGAGATCAATATTCACGTTGTCAAAGCCGGCCTGGCGCAGCACATCGAACGATTGAAACACCATTGCGCGCGAGTGAACGCGACCGAGCCGATCGAGCAACGCTTCGTCCAACGACTGCACGCCCATTGAAATCCGGTTCACGCCCAAAGACCGCAGCAGCTTCGCCTTGTCAGGCGAAACGGTAGCGGGATTACATTCGACGGTGAATTCCTCCGCCCCGTGCAAACCGAGCCGCTCCAGGGTGCGCAGGATTTTTTCCCACTGGCGCAGGTTCAGGATGGAAGGGGTGCCGCCCCCGAAGAAGATGGTTTTCGGCTGCAACTCCGGGGCGACCAGTTCCAGTTCCCGGACGACGGCGTCCACGTAACGATTAATTAGTTCGCCGCTGGAAGCCTCCGAGAAGAAAGCACAGTACTCGCACTTCTGCGCGCAGAAGGGCACATGAACATAGAGGCTGTGAACGTGCGCCGGGGGTGAACTCGTCATGGGACAATCTATCACGGTCGCACTCCCGTGAGCGACGCTATTTTCCACCGGGCGGGGGAACCCGATATCACCAACGCCACGCCTACGCTTGCGCTTGAGCGCGTTCGACGTTCTGAGCTTTCAATCCTTTGTCGCTGGTGATGACTTCAAAGGTGACATCCTCACCCTCGTTCAAAGTTTTGAAGCCGCCACCCATGATGGAAGTATGATGCACAAACACGTCTTGACCCGTATCCTGGGCGATAAAACCAAACCCTTTTTTATTATCGAACCACTTTACTTTACCGCTTGCCATATTGTCTCTCCTGAACGCCACCGCCACTTACCCTCTCAGCCGCGACGAACAGCGTCGCTTCCGTACGTGTCCAAGCTGAATTGATCGGGTTAGTAAGTTCGGTAACTGGTTGCAATCATAGAATTAATTGTTCAAACGTCAAGTCTTAGTTTGCAAACAACGGGACCTGCCCCCCACCTGATCGTCACGTCATCATTCCACCTGCAACGCACGCTCGATAAATTGCACCAGGTGCGTGAGAATCGCCGAGTCCGCCACCACGAGGGTCGCGCCCGCCGCCCGGGCCGCCCCCTGCAACGCTTCCTCCGCGTCATCCGCAAAAGCAATCACCGGCACATGTGCGGTGACGGGGTGGCTCCGCAGTTTCTTGATGAGGGCGCAAATATCGGCCCCGGAAGAAACCAAGTCGGCCAGAATCAACATCGGCCCCGCGCTCCGGGCGCAGGCAAAGAGTTCGCCCGGATCCGTCACCGCCTGAACGCGATACTGCAAGTCCTGCAGCCGGTTGACCAGTTGACTCCCGGGCATCAAGTCCTCGTAAAACACAATCGCCAGTGGCATTGTCACGCTGCGAGTTTGAATCGCAGACCTGGGAATTGCAAAAGAATTCCCGCCGTGCAACGGACCGCCCTCGCTCCCAATTGTGATGTACCGAGGTGGTCCACCTAATCGGAGCCAGCCCACGTAGCATCGTTATTGCGGTTTCACCTCCGCCCGCTAACCTGTCGCCATGCGATTCATTGGCAACGTCATTGAAAAACTCCAGCGGCATCCGAAGCGGATTGTCTTTCCGGAAGGCGCGGAGCCGCGCGTGTTGCAGGCGGCCCGGCAGTTCCATGCCTTGCGGCTCGGCGCGCCCATCCTGCTCGGGGACCGCACCCAGGTGAAACAGACGGCGGCGGACTTGAACATCTCGCTCGAAGGCATCCGCGTCATCAATCCCAGCGAAAGCGAGGAGTTGGAAAACTTCACGCGCCGTTTTCATTCGTTGCGCCGCGAGAAGGGCATCAAGGAAGCCGAAGCCCGCGAAGCCGTGCGCCAGCCGAATTATTTCGGCGCGATGATGGTGGCGATGCACCAGGCCGACGGACTCGTTTCCGGCGTCAGCCACATCACGGGCAGCGTGCTGCGACCGTTGTTCCAGATCATCAAGCTGGCGCCTGCGGCCAGGGTCGCTTCGAGTTGCATGGTGATGGAAGTGGAAGACACGCGCTTCGGCGAGAACGGCGTCTTGTTCATGGCCGACTGCGGCGTGGTGCCCGATCCCACGGTGGAGCAACTCTCCGAAATCGCGCTCTCGACCGCGCAACTCGCGCGGCACCTGCTCAACATCCGCCCCCGCGTGGGCCTGTTGTCGTTCTCGACGAAAGGCAGCGCCACGCATCCGTCCATCGGCAAGGTGCAGGCCGCCACGGCGCTCGCGCGGCAGAAGGCCGAGAAAATCCGCTTCGAATGCGATTTCGACGGCGAACTCCAGGTGGACGCCGCGCTCGTGCCGGACATTGCCGAGCGCAAATGTTCCGACAGCAAAGTCGCGGGTCGAGCGAACGTGTTGATTTTTCCCGACCTCAACTCCGGCAACATCGCGAGCAAGCTCGTCCGGCTCGTCGGTCACGCGAACGCCTACGGCCAGATTCTCCTGGGCCTGGATCGGCCGGCGGCGGATGTGTCGCGCGGCTCCAATGCGCATGACATTCTGGGCGTCGCGGCCATTGTGGGCGTGCAGGCCATCAGGTATCCGGAGTTGCATCCGGTTGCGGGCGGGGCGTTGCCGGGCGAGTAAAATGAACACTGTCACCCCGCGCGTCTTCATTGCCGCCACGCGCCAGAACGACGGCAAAACCACCACCTCGCTCGGCCTCATCGCCGCGCTGCAAAAACATTTCCCGCGCGTCGGCTACATCAAGCCGGTGGGCCAGCGCTTCGTCGAGGTCGCGGAGCAGA
>CAYHFK010000400.1:0-3254 GCA_964355895.1 uncultured Bifidobacterium sp.
CACGGCGCCACGGGGCCGAACGGCGGCGAGATCACCTCGCTCGCGCGGACCAATGCCAAACCCGTCAATCTGCGCGGGCGCGACTTTGCCTTTGATCCGCGGACGAATTTTCTGGAGGCCGAAGCCGGCGGCGGACAATACGGCATGGCGTTCGACGACCGGGGCCGGCGCTTCACCTGCAACAACAGCGATCACATCCGGGTGTTCATGTATGACGCCCGTTACGGCGCGCGGAACCCGTTCTTCGTCATGCCGTCGGCATTGCAGAGTATCGCGGTGGATGGGCCATCAGCGGAGGTGTACCGCACCAGCCCGGACGAACCGTGGCGCGTAATCCGCACGCGCTGGCGGGTCAGCGGCGCGGTGCAGGGCATGATTGAAGGCGGCGGGCGATCCAGCGGTTACTTTACCAGCGCCACGGGCCTGATGATTTACCGCGGCGATGCCTGGCCCGATGAATACGTGGGCGACGCGTTCATCGCCGACTGCGGCAGCAATCTGATCCACCGCAAAAAAGTGCATGCGGACGGCGTTGCGCTCCGCGCCGAGCGACCCGCCGACGAGCAACGCACGGAATTCCTGACTTCCAACGACACCTGGTTTCGGCCGGTGCAGATGGCCAACGCGCCCGACGGCACGCTTTACGTCATTGATATGTATCGCGAGATCATCGAACACCCGTGGTCGCTGCCACCGTCGCTGAAGAAGCATCTCGACCTGAACAGCGGCAATGACCGCGGGCGCATCTACCGCGTCGTGCCGGACGGGTTCAAACAACCGAAGCGTCCGCTGTTGGGCAAAGCCACCACTGCCGAACTGGTGTCAATGCTGGCGCATCGCAATGGCTGGCATCGTGACACGGCGGCCCGCCTGCTCTACGAACGGCAGGACCCGACGTCCGGGCCGTTGTTGGAAAAGCTGGTGCGCGAATCCAAGTCGGGGCTGGGCCGAATGCACGCGTTGTATGCGCTGGATGGACTGGGGGCGCTCACGGTGGAAACGTTGCTCCAGGCGTTCGGCGACGCGGATGATCGAGTGGTTGAACATGCGATGCGGTTGGCGGAGAAATTCGTCGCCCAGCCTTCGCCGGCCACCGAGACACTCGCCAAAGCTTTGCGCTCGCTCGCCCGTCACCCCTCCATTCATGTGAACTACCAACTTGCCTTCACGTTGGGCGAGCTGCCGGACCCGGAGCCGCAGGCGCTCTTGGCAACGGTGCAGTTGTATGCCGCTGACCCTTGGGTGCGTGCGGCCGTGCTCAGTTCCCTTAAAGACCGGGCGGGCGAGGTCTTCCGGGTCCTGGCTGAAGGTTTGACCCGCCCCAATACGACGCCGGCGGCCACCGCGAAATTGCAGCCGTTCCTCTGCGAGGTCGTGCGGGTGATTGGCGCGCGCAACAATTCGAATGAGGTGGCAAGTGTCCTCGACCAGGTGGCGCGCGGGCCGGATCCGTCGCTGGCGTTCGCCCTCGTGCATGGACTGGGGGAAGGTTTACAACGCGCCCGGGCTTCGGTGCCGACGGAGAAAATCAAGCCGGTGCTGGACCGTGCGGCGAAGCTCGCGGCGGATAAATCACAGCCCGAAGCGGTGCGCGTGGAGGCCGTCGAATTGCTCGCGTTGAGCAGCTTCGCGGAATCGGGCGAACTGCTGTTTTCGCTGCTCGAACTCACGGAAGCGCAACCGGTCCAACTGGCGGCGATTCACACGCTTGGCCGTTTCCCAGACGCCCGGATCGCGCCCGAGTTGACCCGGCGCTGGCTCTCGCTGACGCCGCAGTTGCGGAGCGAGGCGCTCACCGTGCTCCTGGCGCGGCCTGACCGAGCGGCGGTGTTGCTGGATGCCGTCGAGGCGAAATCCATTCGCCGCGCCGATCTCGCATCGCCCCAGATTGATTTTCTAACCAACCACCGCGAGGCGGCGTTGCGCGCCCGGGCGATCACACTGCTCACCGCCGCCAACGCCAACACCCGGCAGGAAGTGGTGAATGCGTTCCAATCCGCGCTCACGCTTCCGGGCGACGCCGCCCGGGGAAAGAAGATCTTCACCGAGCGCTGCGTCTCGTGTCACCGTCTCGGCGGCGAAGGCTTCGTGCTGGGGCCGGATCTGGTGAGCGTCCGCAACGCCGGCAAGGAGAAGCTGCTCATCGGCATCCTCGATCCCAGCCGCGAAGTATTGCCGCAATATCTCGCCTACGAGATCGAGACCAAAGACGAGGAAAGCCAGCTCGGTGTGCTGGCCAACGAAACTGCCACGGCAGTCACGCTCCGCCAACCCTACGGCAAGGAAACCGTGGTCCCGCGCGCGAACATCTCGATCCTGCGTAGTCGCGGACAGTCCATCATGCCGGAGGAACTCGAGGCGGGACTGGCCCCCCAGGCCGTCGCCGACCTGCTGGAATATATTGGCACGGCGGAGAAATGAGCCCTTGGTTGACGACCAAGCCGTCTCCGAATGCGGTTGGACCAGCGTGGTGGTGTCGCCGATCTGATCAACGTAGTCTTCGGCGATCTTGCGGAAGCTGCGCCGCATGGTTTGCCGAAACGCATTTTCAGAAGGCCGGGTGCAAACTGGATTTTATCCGGCACGGCAATCATGGCCAGGACTCCAACTTCAGCCCCGTCACACGTTGGAACTCACTTGTGTTGTTCGTGACCAGCGTGAAACCGTTCGCGAGGGCTTGTCCAGCAATCAGTAGATCATACGGGCCGATGGGTGTGCCTTGCCGCTCCAACTCCGCGCGGATGCGCGCCGCCGTCTGCGCGGACGCGCGATCCAGCGGGAGTTCCGCAATCACGGAAATGAAGCGCTCGACTTTCTGGCGCTCGTTCGTCGGGTCCTGGGCCTTTTCCACGCCGCAGAACAATTCATAAACCGTCACCATCGAGACGGCGACATCAGCGGGAGGAAGCTGGCTCAACCGTTGCACCATGCCCGGCTTTTGGCGCAACACGCCGATGCAGGTGTCGGTGTCGAGCAGGCGGGTCATGCCGGGTGATTACAGATTTTTCACCGGCGGCAACCGTCCTTGTTCCGGGCGGACGAAGGCGGAGTCGGAAATATGAATCGAGTCAAAAAACTTTTCCGGCCAGGAGTTCGACTTCAACGGCTCAAGCACCACGGCCTCGCCCTCATGCCGCACGGACACGGTGGGCGTTGGCAGGCGAAAGCCTTTGGGCAGACGAACGGTTTGACGTTCGCCTTCGAGTGTGACAGTCGCTGTTTCCATGGCGGAACAATACCACAATCAACACCTG
>CAYHFK010000401.1:0-3252 GCA_964355895.1 uncultured Bifidobacterium sp.
TTGAGCCACACGCGCCAGTGGCCTTCCTCGCCCCAGCTCGACGGACTGGGTGTGGCGATCTGATTCGTGGGATGGCGGCGGAGATATTGTTCGGGCGTGATGAGTTCAAAAACTTTCTGGTCGTGGTACGCCTTGCGCACGAAGAAATCGAGAAACTCCGGTCCTTCATACCACCAATGTCCGAACAACTCGGCGTCGTACGGCGCGATGACGAGCGGCGGTCGGTCCAGGATGCCGGCGAGTTGCTGGATTTGCTCCATCCGCGCTTGGAGAAAATGCCCGGCGTGATCGTCCGCCGCCTGCAACGCAGCGCGGCGCTGGTAAATCTGTTTCTCCGCGTGGCCGCCGGTGATGCGGTAATACTTGAGGCCGGTGAAGCCACGATGGTCCGGCGAGGGCAGATGCGGCTTCACGTAATCGAAATCCAAATCAAACCCGATGTCGCGGTAGAAATCGCGGTAGCGCGCGTCGCCGGGATAACCTTCGCTGCGGCTCCAGACCTGGCGCGAGGATTCCAGGTCGCGCCCGAAGGCCGCGATACCGTTTGGGGTGAAGACGGGCGCGAATACGCCGTAGCGCGGACGCGGTTTGGCGTGGAGCAATCCATGCGAATCCACCGTGAACCAGCGGAGATTCGCCTCCTGTAAAATGGTTTCCACCCCCTCGAAGTAGGCGCACTCCGGCAGCCAGATGCCGCGCGGGTCGCAGCCGAAACATTCGCGGTAATGATCGCGGGCGGTGAGGATTTGCGCGCGCACGGACGGTGGATGGTTGGCCATGAGCGGCAGCAACGCATGCGTGGCCGCCGTGGTGATGATCTCCAGTTTGCCGAGGTCCTGAAAGCGGCGGAACGCGCCCACCACGTCGCCGCCGCTGGCGAGGTAGGCATCGCGTGCGGCCGTGAGCCGTTGGTGATACATGCCCGCGAGTTCCTGGAAGGCAGGCTCCCAATGCGTCCGATGAAGTTCCTTTTCCGCGAGTTCAATCAGGCTATCGAGATGCCGGGCGTAACGATCCTTGAGCAACGGATCCCGCAACATGACACAGAGGGTGGGCGAGAGCGTCAGCGTGAACCGCGCTTCCATGCCGTCGCGATGCCAGCCGTTCATGATCGAGAGGAGCGGTAGGTAGGTTTCGGTGATGGCCTCGAAGAGCCAGCTTTCCTCCAGAAACTTTTCGTGTTCCGGATGCCGCACGAACGGCAGATGCGCGTGCAGGATGATGGCGAGGTAGCCGGGCATGGTCAGAAATGAAGAATGAAAAATGCAGAATGAGGAATCACGGCGGACTTCATGTCAGGCGATGGCGGGAGGCGGCGGCGTCAAACAATCTCCGGCGGCGGCGGGCTTAGTTCCGGATCTTGTGGCGGCGCGCCCAAGGCGCCGTACAATTCCGTCGCGCGCGTGAACTTCAACTCCGCCGCCCGTCCATCCGTGCCATCCGCGGACACGGCGACGATGGGCAACTCGTATTGACCGTCCGGAAACGTGAAGCGGAAACTGAACGAGCCATCCGGCCGCAGCGCAATTTGCTTTCCGTCAATGGTGACGGTCGCGTCCGGTTCGGTCGCGCCATGGATGATCAACTCGGCGTTCACTTGGAGCCAGAAATCTTTTTCGCCTTCACCGCCGAAGAAGGAGGACACATAGGATGAAGGTGACGCGATGGCGGACGAATCGTCGCCGGGCGCGCTTGCTTCGCCGGCCAAATCCTGCGAGCTGGGCAGCGCGAGTCCGGCGCGGTCAGCGGCCAGAATTGCCGCCAGCGCCTGTTCCTGCTCCGGTGTCCACGCGGACATTTCCGTGGGCGGAGTCAGCGTGGATTGTCGGGTCACGCGCAATTGCTCAATGGCCCGGGCCAGCGGGAGTTTTCCCCGAGTCTCTTCCTGGAACAGCCCCAGCAGGGTTTCAAACGGCAACTCCAGCGGGATCGTGGCGAACTCCACGGTGGCATCGGCCGAGACGTGGTCCGCCGGGGTTTTCGTCGGGGCCGAGGTGGCGAGGCTTTTCCAGCGGCGACCGGCCTGGTAGTAGCCCAGTTCGGTGACATAGACCGTTTCGGCGCGTTCGACGTGCGCGAACCAATGCCGCGATTCCGGATGCACATGAATTTCCGCGACCGGACGCTCGCGAACCTCGCCTTCGTGGACCCGCAAAATCAAATGCCGGTCCACCGAGCGGGCGTTGTGACGAAACTGTTGCTGCGGCGTAATGTCCCAGTGCGCGTAAAGCCAGTGCGGATCGCGCGGGGTCACATACAACCGCCCGGTGCCGTAGGCTTCGGGCAAATGGGCGGCTTCCGCGGCAAAGTGCGCGGCGGGCGTCTCGGGGCCGAGCGCAAACTTCTCGCCGGGGCCGGTCACGGCGGGCGCCACGGGCACGTCGCCTTCGAGGAGATAGGCGGGGATTTTCACCTGCGGCCTCCTGACGACAGATTTCTTAGTTGGCGTCCGTCGAACACCGGATTTCGTTTTCGCGGCGGGCCGAGGCGTCAGCTTGGGCTTGGTTTTGCGTTTCGCGATCGTTCTGGGCTTCGCCGCGGGCTTGCGTTTCGCGATCGTCCTGGGTTTCGCTACGGATTTGCGCTTCGCAACCGGTTTGGATTTGGCGATGGTCTTGCGTTTGGCCGGGGTGGAGCGGGTTTTGATGATCGCCAACCGGCGCTTGGGCTTCCGCTTGGCGCCCGAGGCGGCCGACCTGGTTTTGCTGGTTGACGACGCACGCTTCATGGGATGATCGCGCCGGGAGACTACGGCGCACATTCCGGTCGCGCAACGGGAATTCGCCGCCGGGCAAAGGTCAATCAATCAGGGTAATCAGGAATTCTGCGGCAAATTTCCGGCGTATTGGAAGAACGTCGAGTTCCCCGTCTCTAACATCAGCCGTAAGAAGCAGGCTGAAGGGCTGTGTAAAACGAGTCCTACAACCATTTTTTCCTGCCTAAGTACAAGAGCGTGCTTATGCCAAGTCCAATCAATGACAATGGGGTTGGCTCGGGGACACCCCCCCAGCGAACACGCTTTGGTTCGGGATCAAATTCAGCACAGCATCATAGACGATTCCTTGAGCTGCGATGTCGAACGGTACGCCCGCTCGAATCCAACCATAATACCAATCGCTGTTTTTTTGGATTCGCACTCCCAAGTAACCGAACTTTCCTCCCCAGAAACCAATTGTTCCGGCGGTACTGACATTATTTAGATCATGACTTCGCGGTCTGCGCTTGGCGTTCGTAATCCCGGTTGAGTCGGCG
>CAYHFK010000402.1:0-3243 GCA_964355895.1 uncultured Bifidobacterium sp.
GACCAGCGCGCCAGACCAGGCATCGTTGCCCGCGGGGGCGACGTGAAGGGTTACAGAATCGGCGGCGGGTGAGCTGCTCGACACCAAAAGCAGCGCGCTGATTCCCAAGCCGGCCGTTAAGCTCATCCATCGTTTCATAAGTGTGTTCCGTATTATGCGCGAGCTTGCCCACCAAACTTGGAACAGGTCGATCAGAAATTTGAAAAGAGTCGCACCCTTTCAAACTTCACCCGCCTTGGGCATTACCCGGAGTGGCGCCGGCCTCGCGGGCGGCCAACGATTCGCGGCCTGCACTGCGGACCCAGTTCACCGGAACGGCGCGGCGAAGTCGAAATTGAAAATTAGTTGCAGACCGGTGACGAGCAGGATGGCGTAGATCACCTTCACAAAAACCGTTTCGGAAAAACGGCGGTTCAACCAAACGCCCAGCCAGACGCCGAGTGGCACCAGCGGAAAAAACTTCGCGCTCGTCAACAGCGTGGCCGGAGTGATCAACGCCTGCGACGCAAACACCGGGAGGTCCAGCACCGAACGGTCCACACAGAAAAACGGGAGCTTGATCCAGTTCACGAAGGTGAACACCAGGACGCTGGTGCCCACGAAGATTTCTTTGGGCAGACGCTGCGGCATCAGGAACATCGCCGCCACTGGCCCGGCGCCGTGGGCAAAGGTCGAGGTGATGCCCATGCCGATGCCGCACGGCAGGCCAACCCAGTGATTCGGGGCGAACACACCTTCCGCCCGGAAGATGCGATCCTTGGTGAGCTGGAATCCCACGAACAGCACGGCGATCAGTCCGATGGCGATGTTGAGCTGGCGCGGCGAAAACTGGCCGATGAGCTGCACGCCGACCACCACGCCGACCACCACACCCGGAAGCAGAAATTTCAAGTTCTCTGCGCGCCACCGGCGCCAGTAGTGGTAAAGGGAAAAAGCGTCGCCGGCACACAGCAACGGCAGCAGGATGCCGATGGCCGTCTTCGGCCCGAATGCAAGAACGCACAGCGGCGTGACCAGCATCCCCAACCCGCCGCCAAAGCCCGCCTTCGCGACGCCGATAAACAGCACCGCGAAACCAGCGAGCAAAAGTGCAGGCCACTCCATGTCGCGCATTCGTGTAGGCGGAGCCGCCCGGGAAAGCGAGGGAAAAGCGCGAGCCGCGGCGGAGTGGAATGGGGTTGACGAAAGCGGGGCGCGGGTCTGTGACCCGCGGTCGTCCACAATGAACGGCGCATCACTGGCCCGCCTCGGTTCGCAGCATCAATTTGTTCCGACGCAGAAACGCCGGCGTTCACGGCGGGTCAAAAGCGTTATCACTTCAACTCCGCACCCGGCGGGCCTGCGCCCGGCAACTGGCCGGAGGCGGCGATTACACGCTGCATCCGCAGCCACTCCAGCGCTCCGCGGGCGGCGCGGGTGCCCGTCGCAAAGCAACCCTGCATCAGGTAGCCGCCTGTCGGGGCTTCCCAGTCAATCATTTCACCGGCGACAAAAATTCCCGGCAGCCGGCGCACCATGAGCAAGGAGTCCAGTTCGCTCCAACGCACGCCGCCCGCGGAGGAGATCGCCTCCGCCAGCGGGCGCGGCCCGGTGAGCCGCAGCGCGCAGCCTTTCACGGTCGCGGCGAGCGCCTCGGCGGAAGGGAAGGATTTGGTCGCCGGCAGATTTTCCAAGATCGCAAACGCCGCGTCGCTCAACCGCCAGCGGGAACGGGCTTCGGCGAGAAAGTTGCGCCGACAGTTGCCCAGTTTCTTCACGAGCTGCGCGACGGTGTAGGTGGGTTTGAAATCAATGACGATCTCCGGCTCGGGCATCGCGCGCAGTGCCGGGCCAAGTTGGTAAATCACGCCGCCCTCCAGTCCGTAGCGGGTCACGAGTAGTTCCCCCACCGCCGTCGCTTCACCCGCGCGGGTCGCGACGTTTTTCAGCGGCTGGCCTTCCGCTTGCGCGAGTACGGTGGGCGGCCAGGGGATTTCCCAGCCGCAATTGGCCGGTCGCAACGGAGCCACTGCCACGCCCAGTTCCTCCAGCAACGAAACCCACGCGCCATCGGAACCCGTCTCCGGCCACGAGCCGCCGCCCAGCGCAAGAATCACCGCGTCCGCCGCGAAAGTGCGGGCCGCGCCTTCGACTCGGAAATCAACCTGCCACCCCGCGCCCGCCCGCAGACCCGTCCACCGATGGCGCATGGCGAAATGCACCCCGGCTGCCCGCAGCCGATGCACCCAGCGGCGCAACAGCGGCGCGGCCTTGAGTTCGCGCGGATAAACGCGGCCACTCGTCGCCACGAACGTCTCCACTCCCAGCTCCGCCGCCCATTTCCGCAACGCATCGGCATCGAATTCCGCGAGGAGCGCCGCCCACAATTCGGGCGGCTGTCCCGGGCCGGTGTAGCGGGTGGCGAAGCGTTCGCGCGGTTCGGCGTGGGTGAGATTCAGACCCCCGCGACCGGCGACGAGAAACTTCCGGCCCACCGACGGCTTGGCATCGAACAGCGTCACGGACGCGCCGCCTGCCGCCGCCACTTCCGCGGCGCGCAGACCCGCCGGACCGCCGCCGATGATCGCAATGTTGATGCTCAATCGAAACAGAGTCCCCCGCGCCGGGCAACGCCGTTTGCCGGAGAATCATCTGCGCGCCACGCCGCCCAGCAACTCTGGCAGATTCTCGACGGTCCGCCGCCGCAGATCATCACCGCCCGCGCGGGTCCGCCGGGCTTCTTCAATTCGACGACCACCAGACAAGGGGCAGGGAAGAATGCCGAAGGATGAATGCTGAAGTCGTCGCGCGCGCACTGGTTACGAAGCCGACCCGCTTCTGCGGCTACTTCAAATCCTCCGTAATCGTCGCGAACGGTTCCCGCGCCGCTGCGAGATCATTCGTGATTTCCGGCGCGATGAATCGCAGGGCTATTTTCGGGCAGCCCCTTAGAAACCAATGCGGGAGGTCGCGGGCGCGGCCTTTGGTTTCTCTTTCTTCTTCTTCTTGATTTCTTTTTTCTGACTTCGGTTTCCTTTTGCCATAATGAACTCCTGGTTATTGTTCAACCCAAGCTACGCAGGTTTCTTCAAGTTATACAATAGAAGATCCCCTTTGGTTTCCAGCCGCGGTCTTCATTCGCGATGGTGTGAGGTAGTGATTCGTTCTTGGCAGGGCGTCTGGTTCTCATCGAACGTCGCACGCGGGCGGGCCCGCCGGGCTTCTTCAACTCGATGACCACCAGCGGCAGGCCGTTGACGAACC
>CAYHFK010000403.1:0-3225 GCA_964355895.1 uncultured Bifidobacterium sp.
GCGGCTACGGGGTTTTGAAACGGCCTCGCTGGTGATTCATTTGGTTTCATCGGTGTTGGACTCGCAAATCCCACGCGCAAATAATTCAGCGAATTTGCCGCCGCCTTCGCGCGTCGAACCGTCCGCCAACCGACCGTCCGATTGGGGTTCCGGTTCTTATCGTCAAGCGGTGGATGGTTTGGTTAGATTGTCAGCATGAAGTTTGGATGGCGTTACCTCGGTTTTCCCGGTGTCTTGTTCGCCCTGCTGCTGGTTTCGTGCGGCCAGGCGGACAAGGCGAAACCCGCCCAGGCCGATACCGCGCCCCGCTTGGTGCGCGTCGGGCACGCCGAATTGCGGCCCATGGAGCGCACGCTGCCGGTGATGGGCACGCTGTCCGCCCGGGACGAAGCCACCGTGGCCGCGCAGGTGGCGGGCCAGATTGAAAAGAACCACGTGGACTTTGGCGACCGGGTGACCGCCGGCCAGGAGTTGGTGTTGATTGATGTCACCGCCTACGAAGCGCTCGTCCGCCAGTCCGCCGCCAATCTCGCCCGGGCCACCGCCAGCGCCGCCAACGCCGCGCAAAATCTCAAACGCATCCAGGAGTTGCAGAAGGAAAAAATCGCCTCCACCAGCGATCTCGAACAAGCCGAAGCCGAGTCCGGGAAAACGCAAGCCGACGTGAAAGCCGTGGCGGCCGCCGATGCCATTGCCCGCCTCAACCTGGAACGCTCCCGGGTGCGGGCGCCGTTCGCCGGCGCCGTCGCCCAGCGCCTCGCCAGCGTCGGGGATTACGTCGCCATCGGCACGCCCATCCTCCGACTCATTCAGACCGACCCGCTGCGCCTGCGGCTGGAGGTGCCGGAGCGCGAATCCGTCGCCGTGCGTCCGGGCCAGGATGTGCGCCTCACGGTGGATGGCGATACGAATACTTACCCGGGGCGGATCGTGCGGATTGCGCCGGCCATCCGCGAGACCGACCGAATGTTGCAGGTCGAAGCCGATGTGCCCAACCAGGGCGGGCTGCGGGCGGGCTTGTTCGCCCGCGCGCAGATCATCGTGAACGCGAGCGAGCCAGCCCTGAGCATTCCGCCCAACGCCCTCATCGCCTTTGCCGGACTCGAAAAGGTGGTCGTGATCCAAGCCGGCAAGGCGGCTGAGAAAACCGTCACGACCGGACGGCGCGGAGCGGGTTGGATTGAAATTGTTTCCGGCTTGAGCGAAGGCGCGACTTTGGTGCTCGACCCCGCCGGCATTCGCACCGGCCAGCCGCTGACCATTGACGCACAAGCCGAGAAGTCGAAGCCCGGTCCGGCAGGAACGGTGTCGGCTGGGCACTGATATGCGTATTCCTCCTCGTCCTCGTCGTCGTCCTCGTCCTCGGTGGGCGACTCCGTGGAGCGTGTCGAGGACGAGGACGAGGACGAGGACGATCAGGAATTGATGCAAAAGCTTGCTGAAATCTGTATCCGCCGACCGGTCTTCGCGATGATGATCGTTCTGTCGCTCGTGGTCGTGGGCGCGGCGGGTTATATGAAGCTGGGTGTGGACCGTTTCCCGTCGGTGGATCTGCCGGTCGTGCGCATCAACGCGCGGCTCCCGGGCGCCTCGCCCGTTGAGATGGAATCGCAGGTCGCCCAACCCATCGAGGAAGTCGTCAACACGATTGAAGGCATTAACGAACTGCGCTCCGTCAACGGCTCCGGCTCCACGTTTGTCATCGTCACGTTCAACCTGAATCGGGACATTGACGTGGCGGCGCAGGACGTCCGCGACCGCGTGGCAACAGTGGTCCGCGAACTGCCGCGCGACATGGACCCGCCCACCATTTCCAAATCCGACACCGACCAGCAACCGATCCTGTCCCTCACGGTGTCCGGGCAACGCTCCCGCCGCGAGTTGACCGAGATCGCGGACAAAATCATCAAGACGCAAATCGAGCGTTCCCCGGGCGTAGGCGAGGTCAATGTGATTGGCGGCCTCGCCCGCGCCATCAACGTGTGGGTGGACGCGGACCGTCTGGCCGCCTACCAGCTTCCCATTACAGCGGTGCGCAACGCGGTCGAACGCCAGAACGCGAACACCCCCGGCGGCAACGTCACCACCACCCAGCGCGAGCAAACGCTCCGCACGATGGGCCGGCTCACGGATGCCAAAGCCTTCAACGATCTCGTCATCACCACGCGCAACGGCTCGCCGATCCGCGTGCGCGACATCGGCTGGGCGGAGGATGGCACCAAGGAAGAGCGCTCGCTATCGCGGCTCAACGGCGAGTTGAACGTGACGCTGGAAGTCATCCGCCAGTCCGGCGCCAACACCGTGGCGGTGATTGAAGGCGTCAAGAAGCAGTTGCTCGCCCTCGAATCCCAGCTTCCCGGCGACCTGAAAATGGAAATCATCCGCGATCAGTCGCGTTACATCTATCAGGCGCTGCACGAAATCAAAACCCACCTGGTTTTGGGCAGCATCCTGGCCTCGCTGGTGGTGCTGCTGTTCATGCGCAACTGGCGCGCGACCGTCATCGCGGCCGTGGCCATTCCGGCCTCGGTCATTGCGTCGTTCGGCATGATGAAGGCCCTCGGCTTCACGCTCAACAGCGTGACGATGCTCGCGCTGGTGTTGATGGTTGGCATCGTGATTGACGACGCCATCGTCGTGCTCGAAAACATTTTCCGCTTCATCGAAGAGAAAAAGCTGCGGCCCTTCGAAGCCGCCCGGGCCGCGACCGCCGAGATCGGTCCGGCGGTCATGGCCACGACCTTCAGTCTGGTGGTCATCTTTGTGCCCGTCTCGTTCATGTCGAGCATCTCCGGGCGGTTTCTTTACCAATTCGGCCTCACGTCCGCCGTGGCGGTGCTGGTCAGTCTGCTGGTGTCGTTCACGCTCACGCCGATGATGAGCGCGCGGCTGCTGCGGGTTAACCGGAAAGGCAAAGAGGCTTCAGACGCGGAATCTCCCCTCACCCCGGCCCTCTCCCCTTCGGAAGGGGAGAGGGAGAATCGTAGTCAGTCTGCCGGCAAAACGGGCACGATTGGAAATTCAGGAGAGCGCACTTTGCTGTCCCCTCTCCCCCTCGGAGGGGGAGAGGGTCAGGGTGAGGGGGAACGCGGCGCTGGCCAACCCCGTTCCCGCTCCGGCTTCTACGCCCGCATTGACCGCTTCTACACTGGGCTGCTCCGCCGGGCCTTGCGTCACCGCTGGCTCGTGGCCGGCCTCGCCTTGCTGGTTATGGCGTCCTCCGTT
>CAYHFK010000404.1:0-3194 GCA_964355895.1 uncultured Bifidobacterium sp.
TGCTGCTGGTCGAGCGCCATGACGATCCGGCGGTGGCGGGTGGTTGGGTTGCGCACGTTGGCAGTTCCAATGAACGCCCCGGCATCACCGGCATCGCGCATCTGTTCGAGCACATGATGTTCAAGGGCACGCCCACCATCGGCACCACAAACTACCCGCGCGATCTCGAAATCATCGCCGCGCAGGAAAAGGTGCGCGGCGAAATGCGCGGCGAAGAAGCCAAGATGCGGGCGGCTTACCGGCGCGGCGACATTGACGACGTGGCGAAGCTGGAGAGCAAAACCGCGCGCTACCTGGAACTGGAGAAGCAGTTCAACGAACTCATCAAGCAGCAACGCGAGATCATCGTGAAAAACGAGTTTGACCGGATTTACCGCTCCGGCGGCGGGTCCGGCATGAATGCCTTCACGTCCGACGACATGACGGCGTATTTCATCAACCTTCCGGCGAACAAGCTGGAATTGTGGATGTGGATGGAGTCGGAGCGGATTTTGCGCCCGGTCTTCCGTGAGTTTTACGCCGAGCGCGACATGGTGTTCGAGGAACGCCGGATGCGCACCGAGTCCACGCCGCTCGGGAAGTTTAGCGAGACCTTCAACGCTCTGTTCTGGGAATCGCATCCCTACGGCTGGCCCACGGTCGGCTGGCCGTCGGACATTCCCGCCATCTCGAAGGCGCAGGCGGATGAATTCTATGGCACCTACTACGCGCCGCAGAACATCACCTTGATTCTGGTCGGCGACCTGGATCTTGCGCGCGCGACGGCGCTGGTGGAAAAATACTTTTCCCGCATCCCGGCCGGCAAGGTCGCCGCGCCGGATGTCGTCACCCTGGAAGTCAAACAGCCCGCGGAAAAACGCATGAATGCGGAGGCGGAGACGAATCCGCAGGTGGACATCCTCTGGCACACCGTGCCGTTCGGCCACAAGGATTCCTACCCGCTGGCCATTCTGGGTCAGATTCTTTCCACGCAGACGGGCCGGCTCTACAAGGGCCTCGTGCTGACCAATGAAGTCGCCACCGACGTGTGGGCGCACCAGATGTCGCAGAAGTGGGCCGGGTCGTTCAACGCCGGCGGCGAGGCGCGCGACGGCCACAAGCCTGAGGATGTCGAGGCGGCGATCTATGCCGAGATCGAAAAACTGCAGCGCGACGAAGTTCCCGCCGCCGAGTTGCAGAAGGTGAAGAACAATTTCGCCGCCGGCGAATACCGTCGGCTCAACTCGAACATGTCCATCCTGATGAATCTGGTTCACAACGATGGCAACGGCCATTGGCGCGAGATCAACGAAGCCGGGGCCAAGGTGCAGGCCGTGACCGCCGCGGATGTGCAGCGCGTCGCCCGCCAGTATTTTACCAAGGAAAATCGCGCGGTGGGGATTTACACGCGTAAGGCGGTCGCCGCCAAATCTGACAAATCATGAAGCGCAACCTTTCTCGAATCGCCATCAGCCTGCTCGCGTGTGCGGGCTTGGTGACGGCCTGCCAATCTCGTAAAGCCACGGTTTGCTGCGCGGCGACCGGCGACCAACCGGCGGCAAACTCCGACATTCCCAGCCGTCCGGAGAAACTCTCCTTCGCGCCGCTGGAATTTCATCCGCCCAAACCGGAGCCGTACCGCGTGCCGTTGGCGTCCGGCCCCGTGGCCTACATCGTGCCGGATCGGGAATTGCCGCTGGTGAACATCGCCATCTCGGTTCACACCGGCGACTGGGTGGAGCCGGAAGGCAAGGAAGGCTTGACCGATTTGTGCGGCTCGCTGCTCACCCGCGCCGGGACCGAGACGCGGACGGCGCAGGAGTTGGAGGAGCGGCTCGCCTTTCTCGCGGCGGCACTGGGGTCGGGCATTCAGGGCGCGCAAGGCTCGGTCAGTTTGAATCTGCTGTCCAAGGATCTCGACGAGGGGCTGGCGATTTTGCGTGAAGTGTTGACCGCGCCGCGCTTTCAGCCGGACCGCATGGACCTGCAAAAGCAGCAGATGTTGCAGGGCATGAAACAGCGCAACGATGATTCCTCCCACATTGAGGGACAGGAATCCGGCTTCCTGGCTTATGGCGAAAACTTCTGGGACAATCGGCATCAAACCGCCGCGTCCGTCGCGTCCATCACGCGCGAGGACCTGCTCGCCTTCCACAAGCAATGGTTCTGGCCGTCGAACTTCGTGCTGGCCGTCAGCGGCGACTTTGAGCGGGATGTGATGGTGACGAAACTGGAAAAGCTTTTCGCCCACTGGCCGTGGGCCGGCACGCCGCCGCCGCCGATCCCGCAAGACATCAAGATGGCCGCCGCCGGCGTGTATCTGGTGGACAAGGATGTGAACCAGGGCCGCGTTCAGTTGCTGCTCCCCGGCATCATGCGGGAGAACCCGGACTATTTCCCCCTCATCATCATGAACGACATCCTGGGCGGCGGCGGTTTCACCTCCCGGATCATGAACCGCGTGCGCACGGAGGAAGGGTTGGCGTACTCGGCCTATTCCAGTTTCCCGGGCGGGGTATTTTTCCCGTATGCCTTCACGGCGGGTTTTCAATCCAAGTCCCGCACCGTGGCCTACGCGACCGCCATCGTCGTTGAAGAAATGAAGCGCATCGCCGCCGAGCCGGTAACCCTTGAAGAACTGGAGAACGCGAAGAAGGGTTTCATTGACCGCCTGCCGCGGAGCTTTGCGAGCAAGGCCCAGGTGGCGGGCGTGCTGGCGACCGAAGAATTCACCGGGCGTTACCGGACCGAGCCGGATTACTGGCAGCAGGTGATGCCCCGCATCCGGGCCGTGACCCGCGAGGACGTGCAGCGTGTGGCCAAAAAATATCTGACGCCCGAGCGGTTGGTAATCCTCGCCGTCGGCCAGAAGGATGAAATTCTCAAAGGCGACCCGAGCCATCCGGTGGCGTTCACCAATCTCGTGGGCGGAAAATTCACCGAACTGCCGCTGCGCGATCCGCTGACGATGAAGCCGCTGCCCTTGCCGGCGAAGTAGGGTGGGCACGCCGTCGGTTCGCTCGCCGCGCTTCGGCTGGCGATCCGCCTGCTGTGCCCGGCGACGGGCGACTCCCACACTACGGCCCCGGGTTCGTTGCCGAAACCGCGCGATACAGGTCCAGGTAGTGTCGCAGGGTATCATCCTGCTCCGGCTTGAGCTTTGCCTTGCGACTCATCTTGGTCATCCACTTGCGCCACTCGGCCTCGGTGTATTT
>CAYHFK010000405.1:0-3170 GCA_964355895.1 uncultured Bifidobacterium sp.
CCGGAGAGGTTTTCCGCCGCCACGAAATCGCTGGCCGCCGATGCGACGACGATTTGCACCCTGTTGCGCGAACTGAATTCGTTGCCCGGCGATTTCTGGATTCGCCTGCTCTACACGCACCCGGCGCACTGGACGGACGAATTGATTCAGACCCTCGCCGAGTGTCCCAAGGTCGCGCGGTACGTGGACATCCCGCTGCAGCACATTCACGAAAACATGCTGGAGCGAATGCGGCGCGAGACGTCGCGGCAATACATCGAGGACCTGATCCAGCGCATCCGCGCCGGCGTGCCGGGCATTGCGCTGCGGACGACGTTCATCGTGGGTTTTCCCGGCGAGACGGAGGCGTGCTTCAACAGTCTGCTCGATTTTATTCGCGCGACGAAGTTCGAGCGGCTCGGCATTTTCGCCTACTCGCAGGAAGAAGCGACCCGCGCGGGCGCGATGCGCGGACAGCTTTCTGAGAAGGTGAAACAACGCCGCCGCGAACTCGCCATGGCGGCGCAGCACGAGGTCGCCGTGGCCGTTTCCGAATCCTTCATGGGTCGCACGCTCAAGGTTCTGGTGGAAGGCGCGGCCAGCGCAAAACAGTTGCAGGCCGCGAACGTGAGTTCCTGGGAACACGGCTTGATGCGGGAAGCCGGGACGCAAGACGCCCGACTTAAGACGCGAGATTTCCAGGTCGCCCGCGGCGCGGCCGACGCCCCGGACATTGACGGGCGCGTGTATGTGCGCGGCACATTGCCGGTTGGCGATTTCGCCCGCGTGAAAATCATCGGCCACACGGACTACGATTTGATTGCGGAGCCGGCATGAATCTGCCCAACAAACTCACCGTCTCGCGGTTCGCGCTTACCGCCGCGTTTCTCTGGGCCATGTTTTCGCGCTCGCCCGTGAACGACACCCTCGCGCTGGTTTTCTTCTGTCTGGCGGGCATTACGGACTATCTCGACGGCAAGATCGCGCGGCAGCGCAAGCTCATCACCAACTTCGGCATCCTCATGGATCCGCTCGCGGACAAGATCATGACCTGCTCGGCGTTCATCGCGTTGGTCGAGCGCCATGTGTTGACGCCGCCACCCGTGCTGCACCTCGGCTCGTTGTCGTTCTCACCCAAGGTTCATGCGTGGATGGTGGTCATCATCGTCGCGCGCGAACTGGCGATCACCGGATTGCGGCTGCTTGCCGCGTCGAAGAATGTCGTCCTTGCCGCCGAGCGCTATGGAAAGCACAAGACGATCTCGCAAATGATCGCGATCATCGCGCTGCTGGTCATGGATGCGAGTGTCGAGTGGTGGCCGTGGCTCAAGGCGGTGCTAGACCCGTGGGTGCCGTCGTTCGCGCTGCTCGCCCTGTGGGTCACGCTGTTGCTGACGGCAACTTCGGGTGGGCTGTATTTGTGGCGCAACCGGGAGTTATACTTGCGGGATGTTTAGCCCGGTTGGAGTCGAGGTGCCGCACCGCAATCTCGCCCGCGCATTGGCTGGAGAAATTAAAAACTCCTCACGTCGTCTTCTACAAAGTTTAACCAGCTACCGACGCGGCGCGGGGGCCGGCAGCGGCAAGGTTTCCCCGGCGGGTCGGCGCGCGGGTTGATAGACCGCCGGTGGCAAACCGGCGGACGGATCGGTGTTGCGCTGCCGCCGCCACAACCAAGCGGCCACGATGAGGATTCCGACCACCGCCACGCCGCCCAGCACCACGGCGACCTTCTGCCAGTTCACCTTGGACAACTGGAGCATGATGAAATCGAGTGTGCCTTTTCTTTCCCTGGAGAGTGGCGGAGGCTCGGCAAATTTTTCCGTCTGGCCAAGTTCGACGGTCAGCGCCTGGATGATCTCCGGCACGTCCAGTTTCAACAGCGTGGCATAGGTGCGCGTAAAACCGCGGATGTAAACCGGCGCGACGAATATATCGAAGTTTCCCTCTTCGAGGGCGCGGATGTGGTCGGTGCGGATCTTCGTGATCTCCGCGACCTCGGCGATCGAGAGTTTGCGGGCTTCGCGCGCCGTGCGGAGTTGTTCTGCAACCGTTGGCATGTCCGCCATGTTTAACCGGAAGCTGGGTGGATTGGCAATGCTGGAAAACAGAAATACCAGAAGCTCTCAACGCCGAGCCGTCCACCGCACGTCCGTACTTGAGCCGGCCTTCCCTTCCGGCTATTCTCCGGCCATGCCGATCTACGAGTTTCATTGTGAGAAATGCGAGCAGGACAGTGAAATCCTGGTCCGCTCGAGTCATTGGGAGGGAACGAAGTGTCCGCGTTGCGGTTCGACGAAGCTTGCGAAAAAGTTCTCCACGTTCGCGTCCGCCAGCGCGGGCGGCGGAGGGGCAGCGCCGAGTTGCTCCGGCGTGCCGAGTTCGTGCGGGATGTGTGGCACGGGCAAGCCGCATCGGCACTGATCGCCGCCGGGGCGGCGACTGTTTTGCGTTCAAAGCCGGGACCATTCAATTCACGCCCGCCGGCGTGTACGCCCAAGCCCGTAGGACAGGCGCGACGCCTGTCCTACTGAAAGTCACGGCTAAGCGCAAAGTTCCCGCGCCGTGACCGCTTCCAGATTTTTCACGAGCCAGTCGGCCTTGTGTGGGCGCAAGTCGTCGAGCGTCGCGCCGCCCGTGGCCACGGCCAGAACTTTGGCCCCGATGGCCCGGCCACACCGGATGTCCAGCGGCGTGTCGCCGATGACCACGATTTCTTCGCCGCGCAGTTCCCGTTTCAGCACCCGGCTGGCGCGGCGGCGCGCGGTGTGCGCGATCTGGTCGCGCTCTTCGTGATCGTCCGCAAACGCGCCCAACTCGAATTCCCGCCACAGATCGAAATGGCGCAGCTTGATCTCCGCGCCGAGCTGAATGTTGCCAGTGAGCAGACCGATCAGGGGCGGTTGCGGCAGGGCGCGCAGGCCGCGGAGAATTTGCGCCACGCCCGGACACGCCTCGGTCTGGCTTTGGGCGAGGAGGTGGTCGAGCCAGAAAACGTAACGCTCAAAGAAGCGACGGAAGTTCTCCGCGCTGGGCGGAATGTGGTGAAGGTGGAAAAATTCGCGGACCAGGTTCACATCGGTCCGCCCGGCGAATTTGATCCGCTCGCCGCCGTTGGGGAGGTTGAATTCCGTGGCGAAGACGCGGGCAAAAGCCTTGATGCCGGCCCCGCCCGTGTGAACGAGCGTGCC
>CAYHFK010000406.1:0-3166 GCA_964355895.1 uncultured Bifidobacterium sp.
GGCCGGAAAAGTTCGCGCCGTCGCCCAGCAGCCACAGCCGCCGATACGCGCGGATGAACGCCTCCTGCGTGACTTCCTCCGCGAGCGCGGCGTCGCCCAACCGGCTCCACGCGACGGCATACACGCGCCGCTCGTGGCGTTCGACGAGCTCGCGGTAACGCTCGGCGTCGCCGCCCCGCACGGCGGCCACGGCGGATTCGTCTTCTTGCGCGTTTTGCTTGGCGCGGTCGGTCATTTCGGTTGGCATGTTCTAACCGAAAGACACCACCGAAGGGAAATTGTTACTGCGGCCAGACTTGGCGACGAGGGCGTCGGCGCCGCCTTAAATCATGTGACAAAACATCGCGTCGCGGAGCTTGGGCTCAAACCAGGTGCTCTTGGGTGGCATGATGCCGCCAGCGTCAGCGATGGTCATCAAGTCTTCGATGCTGGTCGGAAACATGCTGAAGGCACAGGCGTACTCACCGCTGTTCACCAGCTTCTCCAACTCCGCCGTGCCGCGAATGCCGCCGACGAAATTGATCCGCTTGCTCGTGCGCGGGTCGGTGATGCCAAAGATCGGGTCGAGCACGTTTTTCTGTAGCAACGTCACGTCGAGCTTTTCAATGGGATCGCTCGTGGCCGTGAGTTGGGGCCGGAAAGTCAGCCGGTGCCATTGGCCACCGATGAAAAGTCCCAGCTCATGTTTGCCCGTCGGCTGCGCCGTGCCGTCGGGCTGAATGGCGAACACGCCGTCGAGCTTTTGCAGGAGTTGCTCGGGCAACAAGCCGTTCAAATCTTTCAACACGCGGTTGTAAGGCAGGATCTGCATCTGGTTGTGCGGGAAGATCACGGTGAGGAATTGCCCGCTGTGACCTGCGCCTGTGGCGGCGGGCGTCCCGCCTGCCGTAGAGGGCAGCATCTTGCCGCCCGGCTTGGCCAAGGCATTTTTCATGACTTCCGAGTTTCTATCGCCTTTACCGCCGGGCAGGATGCCCGGCTCTACGGCAGGCGAGACGCCTGCCGCCACATTCCGCTGCAAATACACCCGCGCCGCCGCCGCGCTGCGATGATGACCGTCGGCGATGTAAAGCGACGAAATCCGGGCGAATTGCTCCCCGATGAACTGGATGCCGGCCGCATCGCTCACCTTCCACGACGAGTGGCGCACGCCGTCCTTACCGGTGAAATCCACGTCCGGCGGCGCAGTCGTTTTCTTCGCCACGAATTCGTCGAGCGCCGCCACCGCGCGATACGTGAGAAACACCGGACCGGTTTGTGAATTGAGCGCTTCGATGTGGCGCACGCGGTCGTCCTCCTTGTCCGGGCGCGTGAGTTCGTGCTTCTTGATGATGCCACGCAGGTATTCCTCGCAACTCGCGGCGGCGACCAGACCGACCTGCGTGTGACGCCCCATGATTTGCCGGTAAAGGTAGAAGCACGGTTGCGCGTCCTGCTTGAGCGCGCCTTGGCCGATAAGTTTTTGGAAGTTCGCCCGCCCCTGCGTATAAACTTCCGGCGCGTAAAGATCGGTCGCGGGCGGCAGGTCAATTTCCGGTTTGCTGACGTGAAGGAAACTTAGCGGATTGCCGGCGGCCAGCGCGCGCGCTTCGTCCGACGACATCACGTCGTAGGGCAGTTCGCAGATTTGGGCGGCGAGTTCGGGTTTGGGCCGCAGGGCGGCGAATGGTTTCAAGGTAGCCATAAAAAACGAGGCGCGAGCATACGGATGCCCACCGGGGAACGCACGAAGTTATTGCCGAAGAAAAACCGGACGGGGCGGCCTAAGCGACGGCGACCCGACCCGGGTTAAGGTCCAAAAACAGTCGTTGATTCCCGTTGTTGCCGGCGTAGTATCGCCCCTCAACGCAATCAATCCATGAGCGCACCGATCCCAAAAAACGAAGTGAAGCGGCTGAATGTGCTGTGGCAATACGACGTGCTCGACACCGTGCCCGAAGAGGTCTTCGACGACCTGACCGACCTCGCTGCGCATATTTGCGAAGCGCCCATCGCCCTTATTTCGCTCGTGGACGAGGACCGGCAGTGGTTCAAATCCAAGGTCGGCGTGTCCCTCAGCGAAACCGCGCGGGACATTTCCTTTTGCGCCCACGCCATCATGAACCAAGGCATCCTCATCGTCCCGGATGCGACGAAGGATCCGCGCTTCAAGAACAATCCCATGGTCATTGGCCCGCAAAAAATCCGCTTTTATGCCGGCGCACCGCTCATCGCGCCCGACGGCCACGCGCTCGGCACGCTTTGTGTGCTCGACAAGAAGCCACGCCAGCTCCGACCCGAACAAAAACAGGCGCTGCTCGTCCTCGCCCACCACGTCATCTCGCAACTCGAACTGCGCCGCCACGCCCGCGAACTCGTCGCGGCCCGCGTGGACGGCACCAAACAACGCGCCGAACTCGCGCGCGCCAACACCGAGATCGCCCGGCTGCGCACCCAACTCGCCCGTTGCCAACGCCCGCCCGCCGCCGCCCGAAGCGGTCGCCGCTGATTTGCGGTCATAAAGCCTGAATGCCTCAGGCCAGAGCGGGGTTGGCCGCCAGCAAAGGTTGGCCGACCGGCAAGTCATCCGGCAAAGGCACGAACTCGCGAATCTTGTTCCACAGCGGCGTGAAATCCTTGTTCACGTCGCCCGAGAGGCAGTCGGTGATTTCGCCGGCGGCTTCGGGATATTTATCAATCACCTTCTTGAACGAGAAGTTGGGATCGTAAAAGGCATAGACCAGCTTGCGCATGTTCTCGACCCCTTCGCGCATAAAGCGGGCATAATCCTTGAATCGGTCGGGTGAAAAGTCTCGCGCAACGATGGCCTTATGAACCTCGTCGCCGGCCATCGTGCCGCTCTTGAGCGCGAGCATCAGTCCGCTACTGAACACCGGGTCGAGAAACGCGAAGGCGTCGCCCACCAGCAATAAGCCATCGCTACCGCAATGCCGCGCGTGGTGAGTGTATTCGCTGATGATGAAGTACTGCCCGACCTGCTGGCCGACGGAAAGATGGTCTTTGATCCAGGCATTCTGTTCGATCTCGCGTTTGAAAATCTGTTCCGGCTCGCGCACGCCGTCACGCGTCAGGTATTTGCCCTCGGCCACGACGCCCACGCTAAGCATGTCGTTGTGCTGCGGGATGTGCCAGAACCAGCCTTTGTCCGGCACGTACGCCACTGTGG
>CAYHFK010000407.1:0-3158 GCA_964355895.1 uncultured Bifidobacterium sp.
GGAATACATCCGCGTCATCACCGCCGAGCTGACGCGCCTGCAAAATCACGCCTGCTTGATCGGCTTTCTCGTGCAGGACATGGGCGCGTCCGGCACGCCGCTCATGTATGCGTTCCGCGAGCGCGAGAAAATTCTCGACCTATTCGAGTCACTCACCGGCGCGCGGATGATGTGCAATTACATGCGCTTCGGCGGGTGCCGCTGCGATTTGCCGGAAGGCTGGCTTCCCCAGGCACAACAGGTCGTGGACGAATTTCCCAAGTTCATTGACGAGTTCGAGAACTTTCTTTCCGGCAACGAAATCCTGATGTCACGCACGCAGGGCGTGGGCGTGATGCCGCGCGAACTTGCCATCAATTCCGGCATCACCGGTCCGCTGTTGCGCGCGGCGGGCGTTGACTACGATCTCCGCAAGGTGGACAAATACGGCATCTACGACCGCTTCCAATTCCGCGTGCCGCTTGGCGACCACGGCGACACCTTCGATCGTTACATGATTCGCGTGCTGGAGATGCGCGAGTCGGTGAAGATTTTGCAGCAGGCGCTCCCGGCAATTCCGTCCGGGCCGATTGTGGATCCCAAGACGAAGCTGCGCGGTTTCCGTCCGAAAGCGGGCGAAGCTTATGGACGCATCGAAGCGCCGAAGGGCGAACTGGGCTTTTATCTCATCAGCGACGGCGGGCCGAATCCGTATCGGTATCGCGTGCGCCCGCCGAGCCTGATCAACCTGACCGTGCTCGAAGACATGTGCCTCGGCCAGATGATCGCCGACGTGGTGGTCATTCTCGGCAGCGTGGACATTGTGCTCGGTGAAGTGGACAGATGAAATCCCCTGGCCAAAGGTGGTATGTGGCCGTGTAAATTGTGAAAGTAGTCGTGACTGGAGAAATGACGACAAGACCATTGTACGACCGGCAGTTCAGATTAATTCGTGCTGTCTCACATTGATTCTGCGTCAACTCGGGGTTTAAACTCCGCAAATTGGGTGGACGAACTGGGTGCTTGCGCCCGTCGAGAACTGTGTGATAGCTTGCGAGCGGGTGAGCGAAAATGGAGCCAACCGAGTCCGGTTTGCGCCCTTGCAGGGACGGTTTTAGAAATCATTGCGATGCCCGGGCTGACAGTGGAAAAATCAATCCGGCTCAGCCGTTTTTCGTTTAGGTTGTTGGGAACAGGGTAGCCGATGTGGCGGAATTGGCAGACGCGCTAGACTCAAAATCTAGTACTCTTACGAGTGTGTGGGTTCGACCCCCTCCGTCGGCACCATCTTGATCAACCAGTCGGGAGCACTGCATTGGTTGCACAGCGATCAACAAACGCGGACTCGCCGCATTTCTCATCCTCAACTCCCCGGTTCCACTTGCCGTCCCCGATCGCTTCCGCTGTGAAACCCGGCACCCGTAACTTTGCTCCAGCATCACGGTGGGCTTGGAAGTGATGGCGCATGGGGGAATAGAAACGCGAATGTTGCAGGGTCAGGCAACGGAATCCCCACAAACATTCAATCTTCACTCAAACATTCGCACGTCCACAACCGCACCAAACCCAATGATGACAACGGTGCTTCCCGTTTAACACCCAACACTGGTTAGTATCAACGCTCGCCCTCCCCCTGAACACGGAATGCCGAGTACCGTCTTGGCGCGGGGAAAGCGGCGCTAACGTCGCCCGCACTCCAAACGCTTCGCGCCAACGTGGCCGCTCCGTACCGCGCGTCAGCGTTTGGAGTGCGGGCGGCTTCAGCGCCGCTCTGGGTTAGCCACGAATCAAACCCACAGTTCAAGGGTTCAACGCGCGAAGCCTTCATTCGGAGAATTCTCACCCCGACCCTCTCCCCGCGGAGAGGGAGAAGCCAGCGCGCGCTACCAGGGTTGCGGTGACCTCGTGGCCCACGCCGCGCTTTCTCTTTTTGCTCCAGCAGCCGCAGGAAAACCGGCGGCGCGCGCACGGCCGGCAGCCGGACGACGGTTCTCCCTCTCCTGGGGGGAGAGGGCCGGGGTGAGGGCGGTCCAAACCACCATCGGCCCAGCGGTGCAATGATTGACTCGCGCTTGGCTCCACTGAAAATAGCGGAGAACCAACTGAAGGACTTGAATTTGAAAGTGGGGCGGGCCTGGGCGGCTAAGGAGTTGTTCACCAAGTTCTGGGACTATGAGCAGGCAGGTTGGGCGCGGCGGTTTTTCAAGGATTGGTTTGGCTGGGTCAGCCGAAGCCGTCTGGGTCCGATGGTGGACGTGGCCCAAATGCTCAAGCGCCATCTCGAGAACTTGCTGACCTGTTTGAAGCCCCGCATCACCAACGCGGTCACCGAGGGGTTGAATTCGAAAATCCAGAGTATCAAATCGGCCGCACGAGGCTTTCGAAACTTCAAAAACTACCGAACGCGTATCCTGTTCTTCTGTGGAAAGCTGACCCTCTACCCATTATGACCCGTGGAGAATTAATCCCCGAACGGCGCCCATGGAGTAACGCGCCCGACCGGCTGGATCGTCCAAGCCCGCTTTACTCGGCGGCGGGCATGACAAAATGAAGCAGGCCCGAAGCAGTGCTTCGGGCCTGTGCGTCAAATTATGGCGTGCTGATTACGGCAGTACGTGAGCGGCGACGCTGCAGGAAGCGTCCGCGGATATGGCCCCGATGGTATAAGTGCCGCTAGAGGGGCATGTCGGCGTTTTTTGCAGGTATTCAGTCACGTTAGCAAGGGTGGGTGTGGCGGTAGCCGCGGCTTTGGTTTCCAAGGCCCACTGTTGCTTGGCGCCATCAATCTGACGAAGGTTGTTGACGCAGGCATTGGTGCGGGACGTTTCGCGCGCTTTGACGAAGTTGGGAATCGCGATCGCAGCGAGGAGGCCGATGATGGCCACCACGATCATGATTTCAACGAGGGTGAAACCGGCTTTACGGGAGGTATTGATCTTCATAACTATTTTCCTTTGTTCTGTTCTTTTGCGATGTGAACACAGCAGCAGGCGGGTTATACAATTACGGTTAGTGTCCACTCATTGCCTGCTGCAACCGCTGGTCATGGTTTAGCAGCACCAGTGCCAACCGTTCACCGCCACCGTTCGTCACCGCGATAAAAACAAAAAAACCCGGGGAAGACCCGGGCTGGGAAAGCACTTAGCCGTAACTATTCAGTCGGAATTCAACGCAAAGGC
>CAYHFK010000408.1:0-3126 GCA_964355895.1 uncultured Bifidobacterium sp.
AGCGTGAACGAGAACACCGACAGCGACGCACAGGTTTGGGGCCCCTACCCAAACTACGATGACGTGGCGCGCTTTGAATATGGCCGGCGATTGTGGAAAATTCCGCAGATGCGCGATCGGCTGCTGGCCCACTGGTTGGATGAGCGGCATCCGGGTCGCGACCGTTTTCTCGGCCAGCGCGCCGCGGTTGAAGCGCTTCTGGCTTCGTCGGAAGTCGTCAGCGAACTGGATGCGGGACTGCGTCGCGCCGGGAGCAGCCTGCGTTGCATGGCCCGGGAGATTCCACCTGTGTTCGGATCATTCTTCTCCTCTGACAGCTTGGAAAAACTCCCGGCCTGAGCAAATGCCTCGGGCTATGCCAGGAGATCGTTGATCACCTCGCCATGCACGTCGGTGAGGCGGCGGTCAATGCCGTTGTGGCGGAAGGTCAGCTTCGTGTGATCAATGCCGAGCTGATGCAGAATCGTCGCGTGGAGGTCGTAGCAATACGTCGCGTTCGTCGCGGCTTTGTAGGACCACTCGTCGCTCTCGCCGTACGAGGTTCCACCCTTGAAACCGCCGCCCGCCACCCAGCTCGTGAACGCAAACGGATTGTGGTCGCGCCCCTTGCTGCCCTGGCTGCACGGCATCCGGCCAAACTCCGTCGTCCAGATCACGATCGTGTCCTCCAACAGGCCGCGCGCTTTCAAATCCTTCACCAGCGCGGCGGCGGGTTGGTCCATGCTGCGCGCCATGTCGAGATGGTCCTTGGCCAGGTCCTCGTGGCTGTCCCAGTTGCGGCGGGGAAAGCCGTTGTCCGCCCCGCTCCAGACTTGGACGAACCGCACGCCGCGTTCGAGCAGCCGCCGCGCGATGAGACAACGCTGGCCGAAATCCTCGGTGATTTTCTCGTCGAGGCCGTAAAGGTTTTTGGTCGCCGCCGATTCGCCGGACAGGTCGAGCACTTCGGGCGCGCTCAATTGCAATTTGGCCGCGAGTTCATACGAGGCGATGCGCGCGTCCAGCCGCGAATCGCCGGCGCGCGACGCCAGATGCGCCTGGTTCAACTCCTTCAGCAACCGCTGCGTTTCCTTTTCGCTTTCGGGCGTGACGAACTTCGCTGACGGCGGCGGAAACAAATCGTAAATCGGATTCGGTTTGCCGACGCGGATCATCGTGCCCTGATGCGTGGCGGGCAGGAAACCGGCGCTCCAGTTCGACGCGCCGTTCGGCGCCAGGCCGCGCACGTCGGGCAGCACGACGAACGTTGGCAGATTGTCCGTCAGGCGGCCGAGGCCGTAGGAAATCCACGCGCCCATCGCGGGAAATCCCGGCAGCACGAAACCGGTGTTCTGCATGAACGTCGCCGGGCCATGCACGTTGGACTTCGCCACCATCGAATGAACGAACGCGAGATCGTCCGCGCAGGAGCCGATGTGGGGCACGAGGTCGGAAATCCATTTGCCGCACTGGCCGTAGGGCTTCCAGTCCCACGGACTTTTCATCACCGCGCCGGGGTCGCTCTGGAACAACTCCACCTTGCCGCCGGGATCGAACTTCTGCCCGTTCAGCTTGAGGAGGGCGGGCTTGTAATCAAACGTGTCGCACTGGCTGGCCGCGCCGGACATGAAGAGTTGCACGACGCGCTTGGCCTTGGCGCGATGATGCAGGCCGCCGTTGAATTCCGGCCGGCCTTGCGCGGTGTCGGCGAGCAAACCGTGCTGGCCGAGCAGGGAGGCCATCGCGATGCCGCCGAGGCCGCCGCCAAAGCGCCAGAGAAATTCCCGGCGGTCAACGAGCCGCGCGTCGTCCGCGCCCAGTTGCAGCGGCGTTTGTTGCGAAGAGCAGTTATTCAATGGCGGTCCTCCAGGAGTTTGATTTCGTCATCGGTCGATCCGTAAAACTCACAGCCCAGCGCGTCAGTTGCTGGTCGGCTGTGGTGACGGCGTTCGGCAAAGTCAGCGAGAATGTCGAAGCTTGCTCGCACGACAAGGGAGGAACCGGCTTTTTACCACAGCGGCTTCGTCGTAGTCCGGATTGAGACGAGCACGCCACTTGCGCTCGGTTCGCTTGGCTTTGTCCAAGGACTCAAAAACGACCGCCTCCCGGATAAAACCGCGTTCAACTTTGACCGCCACCCAAAATTCTTTCGTGTCCGCGCCATACCTTGTCGGATTCTTTCGGCATTTGGCTGTCTTGCCCACCCGGGGGCTGATTGTTTTTGACGCTTGCATGGACGTAATAGGCAATGTTCACGCTGGCTGTGTCAAGCTGTTTGGCTGTGTCGAACCGCAGCCAATTAAAGTTTCGGGCCTTCCTCCAAAAGAATTCTTGATCCTTTGGCCCGGATCGGGATCGATCCACGGGAGTGCATCAGGTTAAATCACCGATCTCGCGTCAAGTCCGTTGCCACAAGAAAGCCCGGCGTTTTTCAAGCACCGGGTTTGCTTATTGCACATGGAGCGCGGTTGCTGGCGGTTGCCGTAGATTTTACAGTTGTCGAAGGAGGCGTTCGTATTTGTCGTGGGTGCCAATCCAGAACCAGAGATACCGTCCATCGTCAAAGGTCGCCAGCGCGCGAAAGCCCGAACCGGCCCGCACTGACCAGAGGTCGCCCTTGATTTTCTTGAACTCCAGGGCTTTCAGCGTGGGACTTCCTTGCCAGAGTTTGAAATTCTTGCGGGTAATTTTCTGAACCGGCGGCGGAAGCTTTTCCAGACAGTCCCAGAACTCCGGCAGCGCGGAAGATTTCACGGAAAGGACGTGGCTTTGCCCGCCCGGTAACCGGCCTTGGCCTTGGCGATGAACTTGTCGAGCTTTCCGGCTTTGGCGTCCGCGGCAATCTGCTCGTCCCACATTTCTTCGCGGAATTCCTGAAGCCAGTCGGCCACCGCCTTGATTTCCCGCGGCGTCAACTTTTGAATGGCCTGCTCGATTTCAGCAACCGTACTCATGCGGAAACGATACTGAAAACTCCGCTGGATTCAACAAAACAATTTCTCAAGTCTTCGCGTCTCCCGCAACCATCGCGCAATTGATTCTGCCCAGATCGTGGCTTCGGCCAACTGTGGTTCCATCAGTCAGCAAACATGAATTCCGACGTGTTGAAAATGAGCCGGCAGACGCTGGCCATGCCGTTTCTCTCCG
>CAYHFK010000409.1:0-3123 GCA_964355895.1 uncultured Bifidobacterium sp.
TTCCGCCGGGCTGGAAGCCCGGCTCTACGGCAGGCAGGATGCCCGCCGCTACACCCAGCCCCGTATCATTCGGCACGAAGCGCTCATCCGTCATCGTCTGTTCCAGCACCGGATGCCGGCCATCCCGAATATTTAACACGCCCTCATCGCCAACCTGCGGGCGGCAATAACTGTGCAGCCGCGCGGTTGCGGCAAAAGCCGCGAGCACGTCGAGTTGCGCCAGCGCGGCGGCGGTTTGCTGGATGCGCGCCATCTGCCCGAGCACTTCTTCGCGCACCCGCTGGAAGAGTTCATATTCCAGCTTCACGCTGCGTTCTTCCGCGCCGAGGATTTTGCCCTCCATGGCCTTCAACTCGGGGGTGATGTAACGCTCGCCGTTGGCGACGGTCTGCTTGCGGTGGTAATGTGCCGGAACTTTGTCGAGGTTCGACTTCGTGACTTCGATGTAATAGCCGAAGACGGAGTTGAATCGCACCTTGAGCGACGCGATGCCCGTGGCGGCGATTTCATCCATCTGCAACTTCGCGATCCAATCCTTGCCGCCGCGCTGGGCGTTGCGCAGTTCGTCGAGGTTCGTGTCAAAACCGTCGCGAATCATGCCGCCTTCCTTCACGGCGAGCGGCGGTTCATCCACGATGGCGCGACCAATCAGTTCCACCAGGTCGGGCGCTTCGGCGAGTTGGGCGTTCAACTCGTCAATCAGGCTTGCGGGACGTGCGTGTTCTGATTCGTCCGTAGGAGACGACGTAAGGAGGCTCTGACTTTCTTCTTGCGGAGTGAGCCTCCTCACGTCGGCTGCTACGAGATCGCGGAGGATTTCTTTCACCGCCGGCAATTGCTCCAGCGCCTGGCGCAATGCCGCGAGGTCGCGGGCATTGCCCGAACCGGAGCTCAACCGACCAATCGTGCGCTCCAAATCGCGCACCTTCGTGAGTTGCGCACGGAAACCCTCCAACCCAACCGTGTTTTCAATGAAGGTCTGCACCGCTTCCTGGCGGCGGCGAATGGGCTCGACGGCGGCAAGCGGTTGCGAAAGCCAGTCGCGCAAGCGGCGCGCCCCCATGGGGGTGACGGTCTTATTCAGCGCGCCGTAAAGCGAGGCATTGCGCGGCGCGTCCCGGTGCATCGGTTCGAGAATTTCGAGATGGCGCAGGGTGGTGTAATCCAGCGCGAGGAAATCGCTGCGCTGATAGAACGAAACGCGGGTGAGGTTCGTGGCGGTGCGCCGGAGATGTTGCGTGAGATAGTGCAGCGCGCCACCCGCCGCACCGATGGCGGCGATACGGTCCTTCAACCCGAAGCCGTCGAGCGACGCGACCTTGAAATGCTCACGCACGGTGTGAAGCGCGGTTTCGGAGGCAAAGGTCCAGCCTTCATAGCCGTTGAGAATCGGGAACGAGCCGCGCAGCAAATCGCGCACGCCCGTCGCTTCGCCCGGATAGATAATTTCCGCCGGACGCAACCGCTCCAGCTCCGTGAGCAGCGCGGCTTCAGATTCGACTTCGGTGGTCTTGAAATCGCCCGTGGTCAAATCCACCAGCGCGAGGCCGAAGATTTTACCGGACGGATAAACGGTCGCGAGGAAGTTGTTGCGCTCGGCCACGAGCATCCGTTCGTCGAAATGCGTGCCAGGCGAAAGGATTTGCGTGACTTCGCGTTTCACCAACTGCCCGGGCCGGGCGTCTTCCATCTGCTCGCAGATGGCGACCTTGCGGCCCGCTTTGAGGATGCGGGAAATATAATTGTTCGCCGCGTGAAACGGCAGGCCGCACATCGGAATGCCATTGCGCGCGGTCAGGGAGAGGTTCAGCAGTTGCGCGCCGGCCTGCGCGTCCTCAAAAAACATCTCGTAGAAATCGCCGAGGCGGAAGAGCAGCAGCGCGTCCGCGGGCAGTTCGCCTTTGATACGGCGATACTGCGCCATCATGGGAGTGAGTTGCGCTTCGGCGGACATCTGACGGGAAAGTTAGTCAGTTCGCCCGCCACCGTCGAAACGAATTTTTCTTTGCGCCAGGGCCGGCGCTTTCATCGGCGGTGAATTTCAGCTTGAAACGATCCCGGCTTTGCCCTACACGTTGACGAAACATCATACCGATGACGAAAACAATATCGCCTTCCCCCCTTCCCCAACGCCTCATGTCCCTCGACGCGCTGCGCGGCTTCGACATGTTCTGGATCATCGGCGCGGACTCGCTCGTCGAGGCGCTCCATCGCATGACCCCGAGCGGTCCCACGACCTTCCTCGCCACCCAACTCGGGCACGTCGGCTGGGCGGGCTTCCATTTCTACGATCTGATTTTTCCGCTCTTCGTTTTCATGGTGGGCGTGGCGATGGTTTTTTCCCTGACCAAGACCTTGGAACGCGAAGGCCGCGCCCGGGCGGTGAAGCGCGTCCTCCGCCGCGGCGTGCTGCTCTTCGTCATCGCGATTTTTTACTCCGGCGGGTTTCGGGACGCGTGGCCGGACATGCGGGTGATGGGCGTGCTGAATCGCATCGCGCTCGCCTATCTGTTCGCCGGGCTGCTGTTTTGCTTTTTCAAGCCGCGCGCGCTCGTCGCGATCTGCGCCGGCCTGCTGGTGGGTTACTGGGCGCTGATGAGCTTCATTCCGATGCGCGACATTCGCCTGACCCAGGACAACCTCGCCCGCATGGCGGAAGCCGCCGGCGACGCCCCGACCGCCGCCTATTATCGCAACGGCGAATCGCCGAATCCTTCCGAGGTCAAAAACAGTCCGGTGTGGGCGGCGACGCAGAATTTGTTTAACGCCACGACCAATCGGGTGACCGGGAAATTTGAGATTGGCTACAACGTTTGCGACCACTTCGATTTCCAATATCTGCCCGGCCGCAAGTACGACACGTTCTTCGACCCGGAAGGTCTCTTGAGCACAATTCCGGCGATTGCCACCTGTCTGCTCGGCGTCTTTGCCGGCTTCTTGCTGAAAAACCCGGGCATCCCCGACCCGCGAAAAGTCGCGTGGCTCCTCGGCGCGGGCGTGGTGGCCGTGGCGGTGGGCTGGCTCTGGGGTTTGCAGTTCCCGGTCATCAAGAAAATCTGGACCTCGTCCTACGTGCTCGTCGCGGGCGGTTACAGCGCGATGCTGCTGGGTGGGTTTTACCTG
>CAYHFK010000410.1:0-3123 GCA_964355895.1 uncultured Bifidobacterium sp.
GCCGCCGCCGCGTCAGGCGTGCCGTTTGGCGTCCCGACAGGGACAACTGGAAATTAGCCAGCCACAAGGTGGCTGGTCTCCCGCCCAATCCAAAACCCGTCCTGAAAGGACGGCGGAAAATAAACCCGTTTTCCCTTGTCGCTCCGCGACGAAACCCTTTTCAATATCACCAACCCAGCCACTTCGTAGCTGGCTAATCTCCGCTGCCGCTTCGCGGCTTGGCGCTGCTGCCGGAGCCATTTCGTGTCTTTCGGAATCAAACCGTCGTCGCCGTGAGGTCGCGGCGGAACTGCGCGCCGCCGCCCTCAATCTTCTCCACCACCGCGCTGGGAGCAGAGTTTTACGCGCGATAGACGGCCAGAATGTTTTCCGGCAGCACATCGGGTTGGAACAAGAATGTAACCACCACCGGACCCGAGCAATTCGCAGTAGCGTCGCGCCTCGGCAGCCACCTCGTCAGGCGTGCCGTGCGGCAGCAAGCGCTGCATATCAATCCCGCCGTGAAAACTGAGTTGCCGACCATACGCCGCCTTCAAAGCCCCGGCTGCATGTCGGGGCCGACGGGTTGAATCGGATTCAGCACGTCCACCCCCCAGTTCAATTGGGCGCGGGATAAAGGCATTGATCGCGCCTTCACGCGAACAGCGCGTTGACTAAATCGCCCGCGTCGGGAAATATACTTCCATGAAAACGCGAGCGCTTGAGCTGGCTTTGCATCGCTGGCCTTACGGACTGGAGTTGCAGCCTTCTCCCAACGGACTGCTGCTGCGTCCCCGCCGCAAGGCCCGGGCGCACTGGGCCAAAGCGTTTCGCCGTAATCTCCACCCCACCGACGACCTCGCCGCAACCCGCCAATTTACCAACGACTTTGATCACAAGGAATGGGAATGGTGATCGAGCGGTTCAGCATTTTTCTGGTCAAACTCGACCCGACCACCGGCGCCGAAACCGCCAAGAGCCGTCCATGCGTCGTCGTTTCCCAGGATGAACTGAACCGCGCCGTCGCCACCGTCATCATCGCACCGATGACTACGGTGCGTCGGGGCTGGCCGACCCGGATTGAAATCAGCTTCCAAGGCAAGATGGGGAAAATCGCCCTCGACCAAATCCGTGCCGTGGACAAGACCCGCCTCGTCAAACGCCTGGGAAAATTGAATTCTGAGTTGTCCGACTCGGCGTTGGACACACTGGGTGAACTCTTCGCGCCTTAACCCCATCGGGAGCGGCGCCGGCGCACGGTCTCAATCGCATCCTGAACCTCCGCCTCGTCTTTCGCCGTCGCCGCGGGCAGGTTGCGCCCGGCGAGGATCAAAGTCCGCGCCTTGGCGGGCGTCAGCGCCACCCGTTTGCGCAGAATCACCAACCCGTTGACGTAGCCGACCTCCAACTTGTCGCCGGGACGCAAACGCGCCTGGTCGCGGATCGCCTCCGGGATCACCGCCTGACCTTTGGTGGATAGACTTGTAATCACGCGGTAAGACTAAACCTACCACGGTAAAACTCCAACCGAAGTTTTGAGCGCGAAAGGTCGCGCCGCTTCCGCCGGACGGGACATCCGGCTCTACGGCAGGCGAGACGCCCGCCGCCACGCCCGTTGGTGTTTCTTCCCTTGTGAGCCGCCGAAATCTTTTTTGTGCGGTTTTGGTTTGGCCGGGTGCTATAGGTTGCGAATGATACCTGATGGCGAATTGCTCCGCCGCTACACGGAAACCCATTCCGAAAGCGCTTTCACCGACTTGGTGGAGCGGCATCTCGCGCTCGTGTATTCGGCGGCGCTCCGGCAGGTCAACGGCGACGCGCACCTGGCCCAGGACGTGGCGCAAACGGTCTTTGCCGACCTCGCCCGGAAGGCCGCTACCCTCGCGGGCCGGCCGGGCCTGACGGGCTGGCTTTACACCAGCGCCCATTTCGCGGCGGTTAAAGCAGTGCGTACGGAGCGACGCCGGCACACCCGCGAACAGGAGGCCCACCTCATGAATCAATTGCTTTGCGACGCGGCCCCCGACCCGGATTGGGAAAAACTTCGTCCCGTGCTCGACGCCGCCATGCTCGAACTCAACGAAACCGACCGGGAAGCCGTCTTGCTGCGCTATTTCGACAATCGCCCGCACGCCGAGATCGCCGACCGGCTTGGTCTCAGCGAAAATGCCGCACGCATGAGGGTTGAGCGTGCGCTGAAAAAACTGCATGCGTTGCTGAGCAGTCGCGGCGTGAGTACCACGGCGGCGCTGTCCGCGGTGATCTCTGCCAACGCGGTGCAAGTCGCGCCCGCCGGTTTGGCCGCCACGCTTTCGACCGCCGCCCTTGCGGAAACAACCCTCGCCACCACCGCCACTGCCACCACCATCAAAACCATTGCTATGACTACACTGCAAAAAACCATCATTACCGCCGCACTTGCCGCTGCTGTTGGCACGGGAATCTACAAAGCCCGGCAGACCTCAACTTTGCACAGTCAAAACCAAGTCGGCATCAACGCTTGCATCGACCATCTCAGGCTTATTGACGGTGCGAGGACGCAATGCGCTTTGGAGAACAGTTTGACCTTTACCAACGCGGTGACAACTGAGCAGATTCTCCCCTACATCATAGGACACCAACTGCCACAGTGTCCATCTGGCGGGACTTACACATTCGGGAAGTTAACCAATCCACCAACCTGCTCGATTCGAGGCCACGTGCTTACTCCCCTTCCGCGACTCGTCAGAACAGCCGACGAACAAGCTGAGTTTCAAGCGTTGACCGAAGCCATAGAAGCTTACAAAAGGAATCCCAGTGGCCCAGCACCCGAAGAGTTCCCAAAGGAACTTGACGCCGCGTGGAAGTCGTATCACACAAAGAACCCTGGGCAGAGGCTGACAGATCTTAACGATATCGAGCCCTACACCACGACTCCAGATGAAGCTGTCGCTCTTATGAAGCTAAGAGAATCACTGGCGAAGTGACTTGACGGTGGTCTCAAACCCAACGATGTGTCGCCGTTTTCGCCAAGATGTCGCAGGCCGCGTAACTGCGTGCCTTCGAACTCAATCTTCTCCGCCTCCGTGCTCAGCACCGAGTTTTACGCGCGATAGACCGCCAGAATGTTTTCCGGCGGCACATCGGGCTGGAACAAGTGGGCCG
>CAYHFK010000411.1:0-3121 GCA_964355895.1 uncultured Bifidobacterium sp.
CGAGCTTTCCTCTTCGCCGTCGCGGGCGATGCGGTAGATGAAACCTTCCTGCGCCCGATAATCGAGCGAGATATAGCTGGGCGCGTCGCCGCCGCTGAACACGCGGATTTTCCGCATCCGATCCGGGCTGACGCGGCTCACGGTGAGGTTCGCGACACAGCCGTTGGCGAAGCGCAGACGGGCGTTGGCGATGTCCTCGGACTTGCTCAAGACCGGGATGCCCACGGCGTCCACGCTGGTGACCGGCGATTTCACGAACGCCAGGACCACGTCGAGGTCGTGGATCATCAGGTCGAGCACCACGCCGATGTCCGTACTGCGCGCGGGATAGGGCGAGAGGCGGTGGGTTTCGATAAAGCGCGGTTCGGTGACGACCGTTTCGAGATAGTTGAAGACGGGATTGAACCGTTCGACGTGGCCAACTTGCAGGACGCAATTGTTTTGCTGCGCCAACTGAATCAGTTCGGCGGCCTGTTCCGTGTTGTCAGTCATCGGTTTCTCGACGAGGACGTGCTTGCCGCGCTGCAAAAACAATTTTGCCAGCTCGAAGTGGGTGACGGTAGGCGTGACGATGCTGACGGCGTCGGCGTCCTCCGCGATTTCCGCGACCGAACCCAGCGCGTGCGTGTGATGTTTGGCCGCGATGTGCCGGGCCACCTCGTGATTGGTGTCGTAGAGGCCGACGAGGTCCACCGAACGGGCGGCCACCAGTTGGGCGTAGATGCGCACATGCTCCTTGCCGAGCGAGCCGGTGCCGAGCACGGCGACTTTCACCTTGGATGCCATGCCGCAGATTAGGCGTCGCGGGTGCGGCTTTGAAAGGGGAAAGTTCGCCCGGCCCACGTAGCGCAGGTTGGCAACCGGCTGTTACACCGACTGGCAGTCGGCTGGGCGCCGGGTTGCAGCACGGTCTGCGGATTGCCAATCCGCGACACAGCAGACTGCCAGTCTGCGCTACGCTGCGGCAGCTACGCGCGCTTGTAAATCGGTTTGGCCACCACGACGGCGGGCGCGCGTTTGCCGCGCGTTTCGATTTCGATGATCGTTCCCGGCTTCGCGAATTCCGGCGGCACGTAGCCCATGCCAATCCCGATGCCAAGCGACGGACTTTGGGTGCCGCTCACGACTTGACCCGCCAGCGCGCCGTTCGCCCAGATCGGATAATGCGGGCGCGGCGGCGCGGATTTCTCCGTCATCTTGAAGGCCACGCATTTCTTCTTCACACCGCCGGCCTTCTGTTCGGCCAGTACGGAGCGCCCAATGAAATCGCCCTTGTCGAGCGCAACAAAGAATCCCACTCCAGCTTCGATCGGCGTGGTATCTTCATCCAACTCGTGCCCGTAGAGGGGATAACAGACCTCCGTGCGCAACGTATCGCGCGCTCCGAGACCGCAGGGTTTGATGCCGTAGGGCTTCCCGATTTCAAGCAGCGAGGCCCACACTTTCGCAATTGAATCGTCGCGACCGATGATTTCAAAACCGTCCTCGCCCGTGTAGCCGGTTCGTGAAACCATCACGGTCGCGCCGAAATACGGAAACCCGCCGATCTCATTCTTCTTCAAGTCCGTGATCCGCGCCACACGCATCGCGGCGGTGGACGCACCCGGCAGGCACTGGTCAATGAACTCTTTCACGCGCGGGCCTTGCACCGCCACGGCGTCGTAGTTGTGCGACGCATTGCTGACCTTCAACTCCACGTCAACGGCCAAACCAGCCTGGGCGTGCAGCCACGCAATATCGGCCTCAATCCGGGACGCATTGATGATCAGCAAATAGACGTCGCTGGACAAACAGTAGGCGTAGAGATCGTCAATGACCCCGCCACGCTCGTTGCACATCAAGGTGTACTGGCCCTGGCCGGGCGTGAGCTTGCGAATGTCGTTGGTCAGCACGCGATTGAGAAAGGCCGCCGCGCCGCCGCCGCTCACGGTGACTTCGCCCATGTGCGAGATGTCGAAGAGACCGGCGGCATTGCGCACGGCCAGGTGTTCGTCGGTGATGCTCGTGTATTGGACGGGCATTTCCCAGCCGCCGAATTCGATGAGTTTGCCGCCGAGCTTTTGATGGGCGGCGTAGAGTGAGGTGCGTTTAAGCATGAGAATTAGAAATTAGAAATTAGAAATGCAAAATGCGGTAGCAGAACCCGGCGGCCCGGCATTTTTAATTTTGCATTTTGCATTTTGAATTGTTCAGCCCCATTTTTCCGTCTTCATCTGCGCCTTGGGCACATTCAGGCCATGCAGCACCAGTTCCTCGGCGAACTCCACCAGCGGATTCGGACCGCAGGCATAGAAGACGGTGTTGGGCAGATCGTGAATCTGTTCCCGCAACCACTCGGCGGTGATGCGTCCGCGGTGGCCGGTCCACCCATCTTCCGGATGCAGCCGCGTGCAGGTGACCAAGAAGGTGAAGTTTGGGTTCTGCGCGGCGCAGTCGAGAAACTCGCGCTGGAAAATGATGTCGTTGGTGGTGCGCACGCTGTACAGCACGGTGATCTTCGTTTCGAGTTTGCGCCGGGTGGCCTCGCGCACGAAACCGCGAAACGGCGTCACGCCCGACCCGCCCGCGATGCAAAGGAGATGTTTCTGCGGCTCGAACACGGGCAAAAACTTTCCCGCCGGCGGCAGCACAAACAACTTGTCGCCCGGCTTGGCCCAATCCACGACGCGCGTGCCCATCCGGCCCTCGCGCTTGATGGTGACCTCGTAGCTGCCCCGGTCCAGCGCGCAGGACGAAAGCGAATAGGCGCGCTTGTAGCCCGGCGCGTCCGGCCAATACACGGTGATAAATTGTCCGGTCAGAAAATCCGGCGCGTGCCCGTCCGGCCATTTGAGACGGAGGGTCTTGGTGTCCGGCAATTCCGTCGTCACCGCCTCGATCAACATTTCAATTGGTTCTCGTGCCATACGTTTTCGGAAAGCCGGCCAAGAATAATTCAGCAAGCTGTCCTGTAAAGCCGCGAATCATTCCCGGGGACGCCTGGAAATGGCGGGCATGGCAACGGACGTAGCGGCGGGCGTCTCGCCAGCCGTAGAGCCGGCGCGTCCCGCCCGGCGGAAAAGGCGCACGCATACAACCAGCGCGGCGGAAATTTCGTGTGTCGTGGAAAGGGCGGGCGTCC
>CAYHFK010000412.1:0-3105 GCA_964355895.1 uncultured Bifidobacterium sp.
CTTCAACGCCTCCAGCGCGGCGAGCTTCCGCTCGTAGAGGCGGGCGAGGCGTTGGGTTTCTTCCTGGAGTGATTCAACGCTCTCCACAATCTTAGCCTGCGCTTCGACTGACTTCGGAATCGGGATTGGAATCGAGTTCAGAGCCTTCTGGTTGAACTTCGGCTGCGCTGCGCCGGTGATGTAGTCATCGAGCTTGATGCTCTCCAAGTAGAACTCGACGAATCGCTGGGTCGCCATGTTCTCGAACTTCAGGATATGCGCGTGGTTATTCACCCAATATTTGCCTGACACCGAGAAGGCGATGGGCGTCGATCTCGCCAGCAAGTTCGCGCCATCTTCGGAAACGAGCAGCGTGTCGCCGTCGAAGATGTATTCCGCGACGTAATCGACGATGCCGGAGGCGCCGCCCCGCCAGTTCAATTTTCCAGAGTTGACCCCTTTGGTCACGGGCCGGGTGTTCTGCACTAACGTGCCCGGTTCGTGAGTTCCAAGTTGTCGAGGTGGAAAACGGTTTTCACGTCGGCCTGACTGACGAAGCCGAGCCATTCGAGGTGCTCCCAATCGGCGCTGACGTTCCCGAGTTGGCTGAAGACCTGGGCGGGTTGGCCAGACACGGTGATGGCAAGACTCCAGGTGTGGTCGTTTTTTTCGCCGACCTGCGCGGCGATTTCAAAGTGGACCCACTGGCCGGACGGAAGGGCCAGCAATTCCTTCCCGCCCGCGGAGAGTTTGCCGCTGCGAATCCAGAAACTCGGGCCGACCCGATACGGCGAGGCGTTGTCGCGCCATTCGTGATACATCACGGTCTCGGTCTCGATGCGAAGATCGAACGCGCAACGGGTAAGGCCATCGTGGTGGCGCGGGAGGGAATAGAGGTGCGGATTGAATGAGTTCTGGAGGCCGGGCGCGTCCTGGAAATTCAAGCTGTGCTTCCCGCCGGCCGCGATCTCGTCCGTGACCGCGAGGGAATCGCCTTTGCCTTCCACGCTCACCTGCGCCTCGGCGGGTGGACTGCCCACCGGTGTGGCCTCGAAATCGTCCTTGAGTTGCAACGGCGGCGGTGGGGGTGGCGGTGGGGCGAACTTCACCGGTGGATAGGTCGTCGCCGCGGCGAGTTGCTTCCACGCGGCGGTGCCGTAAACCCCGGCTCGCGTCAGATCGAACGCCTTGAAACCGATCGCCGTCGCCGGTGAGCCTTCGCGCAGGCGGAAGTCGGATTGCGCGGCGTTTATGAAAAGCGGATCCGCAATCACCGATCCGGCATCCTTGCCGAGCTTCTGCCATTCGTCGAGGCCCAGGCCGGCGAACTTCACCGGCTCGCCGCTCGTGTCCCAGTAAAGATTGCTCGCAACGATGACGTTGGGGTCCTTCCAACTGCCTTCAAAGAGCCGCCCGCCGTTCCAGATCACGAGGTTGTTGCTGAAGCTGAACGAGACATGCCCTTCGACGCGCGAGCGCTGGATCTGGCCATCGTCGCTGAACGCAAGGATGTTGTTCCGCACGACGTTCTCCCGACCGTAGTGTTGGTGGTAGGTGCCGGTCTTCACACGATAGACGAGGTTGCTCGCCAATTCGATGTGCGTGCTGCCTTCGTCGTTGTAGAGTCCCCAACCGCCCCGGCCGTAGTGGTCATAGGACCACACATCGTGGATGACGTTGTGATTCACGGTTGTGCCCTCGGAGGGGCCGAGCGTGTAAACCCCGCCCATGTCGCTGAGCACGCCGCGGCCCAGGTGGTGGATGTGGTTGAAATCAATCCGGTTTCGCTGCGCCAGGCTCGCGCCGTAGCCCCAAGTCCACCCGACCGACACGCCCGTGTAGCAAAAGCCGCCAATATCATTATGCGTGATCTGATTGTCCCCGCTCTGACCGATCCATACACCGATGGCGCCCATGTGAATATGTCCGCCACTCTGAATGATGTTGTTGTCCACCACCACATGACTCGTGCGCTCGGCTTCGTTGGGGGCAATGCGCCCCTCGCCGATGCGCACGCCGCCGGCACCGAGGTCATGGAGGTGCGAATGCACGAGCCGGCAATCGCGGCAACCGCGCCGAAACCACACGCCGTAAATGCCGACGTGGCCAAACTCACAATCCTCAATCGTCACGCGCCGCGCGCCGTCAGCCTCGAACACGGCGGGAACCGAGAATGCCGCCTGCCCATCGCCGTGCCCGCCGGGCGGGAGCACGTATTGCCCGTGACGAAAGGCGAGGCCCTTGAACGAGACGTCCTCGACGAAGCGGCCCTTCTCCGGCTCGCCTTTGAGCAGCACGAATTGCTCGACGACCGGCGCAAAGACTTCGGCCTTCGTCATGTCTTCGCCGGGCAACGGGAGATAGGCGAGCGTGCCGTTGCGGTCGAGAAACCATTCGCCCGGTTCGTCGAGCCCCGCCCGAAAATTTTCGAGGTGATACCGCTGGGTCGCGCCCCATTGCATGAACGCCCACGGCGCGCCGCCCGTGGTGATGACCGTGGCGGACGCGGGATCGAACGCTGCCAGCCGATGCCGCGAGATTTCCCACGAGTGATAGACGACCACCGTCACGTCGCTCAGGTGGTTCGTCGGGATTTTGGCCAGCGGCTGAACGTCCTCCGCTCGCGCCTTGAACGCGCGGCTGCTGAGATCGGCGGGTTGGCCCGTGAGCGGATCGGTGCCGTGCGCAACCTTGCCAGCCATGTAGAAATAAAACTCGTTCGGACTGCGCGCCCGGGTGGCCCGGCGGCCGTTCACCCAGAGTTGCTCGAAATACCAGCGCCCCGCGGCCCCTTCGGAAACATTCGCGGTCCACACGCCGCCCGCGCCACGCTGCCAACCCGTGATGCGCCGGCCACCGTTGAAGACTGGCCGCGCGCCGGGCGCCGCCTCGAAGCGCAGACCGCTGTCTTCGGGTGTCAACACAAGCGGCGCGGTGATTGGGTATTCGCCGGCCTGAACGATCACGAGCGCGCCAGGGCGATCGTTGCGCTTCGCTCGCAGTTCGCGAACGCGCGCGCCGGCGCCGGTGAGACTGGCCACCGGGCCATCGGTGCGCGCTGGGTTGGGGGCGACCAGCGCGCCAGACCAGGCATCGTTGCCCGCGGGGGCGACGTGAAGGGTTACA
>CAYHFK010000413.1:0-3050 GCA_964355895.1 uncultured Bifidobacterium sp.
GTCAAAGGTTCGGACACGATGGTCATCCTCGCCCAGAAGTGGGCGGAGGTGTACATGGGTAAAAACTCGGGCACCAAGATTCAGGTCACCGGCGGCGGCACCGGCACGGGTTTCGCCGCGCTCCAGAACCAGACGACGGATCTGTGCGACGCGTCGCGCAAAATCAAGGCCAAGGAAATCGAAGCCTGCATCAAGGCCTTCGGCAAGCGTCCGACCGAATACAAGGTCGCGATTGACGGCCTCTCCGTTTATGTGAGCGCGGAGAACCCGCTCCAGGAAATCAGCCGGCCACAATTGGAAGGCATCTTCACCGGCAAGATCAGGAACTGGAAAGCGGTCGGCGGACCGGACGCCCCCATCACTGTTTATAGCCGCGAGAACAGTTCCGGCACTTATGAGTTCTTCAAGGAGCACGTCTTGCAGGGAAAAGACTTTGCCGCGAGCGCCCAGACCATGCCCGGCACCGCGGCGGTGCTGCAGGCCGTGGCGAAAGATAAGAACGGCATCGGCTACGGCGGCGCGGCCTACGGCGCGGGCGCCAAGCATCTGGCGGTCAAGGCCGACGACGGCTCCCCGGCGGTCGAGCCGACGGAGGAAAACGTGGTCGGCCAGAAATATCCCATCTGGCGCTACCTGTTCATTTACGTGAACCCGGCGTTGGACAAGGGCGAAGTCGCCGCCTATCTAAAATGGATTCGCCACGACGACGGTCAAACGATCGTGAAGGACGTGGGGTATTTCCCGCTGCCGGAAAATTTGCGGCAGAAATGAGGAGTGAACGAATGGAGTGTTGGAGGAATGGAGTCATGGGAACTGCGGCCAACCGGCGCGGTGTTCCGCCACATCATTCCGCCACTCCACCACTCCATCACTCCGCCTAGTCACCTGCCATGCCGCATCGCCACAACACGGGCAAACGCAGCCACGGCTGGATGGGCATCCACCGCGGGCACCGCGCCCGTCCGCTCGAATGGCTGGCGGAGAAATTCATCTTCGCGGTTTCGCTCTCCGCGATTCTCGTGGTGTTGCTGATCTTTCTGTTCGTCGCGCGCGAGGCGGCCCCGCTGCTTTTTGGCCAGCTGAACAGCGCTCCGGTCCAGGAGGTTATTCCCGTCAGCGAGTTGGACAAACTTTCGCCCGCGCAGTTGCAACAATATCTTGGCCTGACGCCCAGGGAATTTGCGGCCATGGATCGCGAAACGCTGAAATCGCTGATGGAAGTCAAAGTCGAGGCGCAGGACGAAATTCCGGCGGCATTTCGCAACGACAAGGATGCGCGCGTCAACACAACGCAATGGCGTTACCTGCTGCAACCGCATCAGTGGACCGGTTACACCAAGCCGGAGTTCATCTGGCAGCCTGTCGGCCAGATCAAGAAATACAACCTCATCCCGCTCCTGGTCGGCAGTCTGAAAACCACGCTGATCGGTTTGCTGTTCGCCGTCCCGCTGGCGGTGGGCGCCGCCATTTATGTTTCACAACTGGCGCGGCCCCGCGTGCGCGAAGTGGTCAAACCCACCATCGAGATGTTGTCCGGCATTCCGTCCGTCGTGGTCGGTTTCTTTGCCTTGCTCGTCATGGCGACGGTGCTGCAAAGCGTTTTCGGCTACCAGACGCGGCTGAATGCCTTCGTCGCCGGCATCGCGCTGGGCTTTGCCGTCATCCCCGTCGTGTTCTCCATCGCCGAAGATGCGTTGACGAGTGTGCCGCAGTCCTACACGCAGGCGGCGTTGGCGCTCGGTTCGTCCAAATGGCAGGCGGCCTGGCAGATCGTCCTGCCGGCGGCGCTGCCCGGCGTATTTGCCGCCACGGTGCTGGGCTTTGGCCGCGCCGTTGGCGAAACAATGATCGTGCTGATGGTCTGCTCCGCGAGCGTGATGTCGTGGAACATCTTTGATTCCGCGCGCAGCATCACGACCACCATCGCCGCGGAAATGGCCGAGGCCGTGTCCGGCGGACCGCACTATCGCATTTTGTTCCTGCTCGGCGCCCTGCTCTTTGCCGTGACCTTCGTGCTCAACCTGATTGGCGACGTGGTGATGCACCGGCTGAAACTCAAACTGGAAGGCAAACGGTGACTGAAATCCGAAATCCGAAATCCGAAATCCGAAATTTCAAATCCGCGCAGTTCGACTACGCCTCGTTCCTTTTCAGCGGCCTCACCGGCTTGGCGACGTTGCTGATCCTCGCCATTCTCGGCGTGATTCTGCTGAACCTTGCCATCAATGGCCTGCCGGGCTTGTCGTGGCGGTTCGTCTCGACGATTCCGAAAAAGGATTTCTTCGACCTCGAAACCACCGGCGTCCTGCCGATGATCGTCGGCACCACCATCCGCGTGTTCGTCATGACGATCTTCGTGATTCCCGTGGGCGTCATCACGGCCATCTACCTGACCGAATACGCGCCCAACACGTCGTTGGTCACGCGCATCATCCGGGCGGCGGTGAACAATCTGGCCGGCGTGCCCTCGATCGTGTTTGGTTTGTTTGGCCTGGGTTTCTTCATCAACTTCATCGGCAAGAACCTCGACGCGCTGCTGCACAACCCCGGCCCGGTCTGGGGTCAGCCGGCGGTGTTGTGGGCTTCGCTCACGCTCGCGGTGATGACGTTGCCCGTCGTCATCGTCGCAACGGAAGAATCGTTGAAGGCGATTCCCACGGGTCTGCGCGAAGCGAGTCTCGCCCTCGGCGCAACCAAGCTGGAGACCATCGTTAAGATTGTTCTGCCGCAGGCGCTGCCCGGCATCATGACCGGCGGCATTCTCGCGGTGAGCCGCGCGGCGGGCGAGGTCGCGCCGATTCTGTTCACCGGCGTCGCCTACTACATGGCCTCGCTGCCGCACAAACTCACCGATCAATTCATGGACCTCGGCTATCATGTTTTCGTGCTGTCCACCCAGTCCCCGAACATCGAACAGACCCGGCCGCTGCTCTACGCGACCGTGCTGGTGCTGCTGGTGCTGACGTTTGCGCTGAATTTTGTGGCGGTTATCATCCGCGCGCGCGTGCGCAAAAAACTGCGGGCGCTGAACTGAAAACTTTTATGCAACC
>CAYHFK010000414.1:0-2907 GCA_964355895.1 uncultured Bifidobacterium sp.
CTCAAGATGCAGATGAACGTCGTGGAACGGGACTTTGGTGCGTATCCGTGGGGCAAGGCGCGTATTATGTCTGCGCTAGAGGACCGGGAGGGCCAGCTCGTCGTGGGCACCCAGGATGGCGGGGTATTTCGCTTCGATGCGGACGGGCAGAGTCACCGCGTGCCGGGCTTGTCCCATGATACCGCGTTGTCCCTAGGCGAAGATCGCGAGGGCAATCTCTGGGTGGGCACGGACGGCGGCGGATTGAATCGCGTGAAGCGAAATCCCTTCAGCGTCGCGGAGGCGTCGCGCGGCTATGTGGTGCAGTCCACCTGTGAAGATGCTGAAGGCGGCATGTGGCTGGGCTTCAACGGCGGCGGCGCCCGCTATTGGAAGGCTGGGACGTGGCAGGATTACGGAGTGGACCAGGGTCTCGGCCCGAATTTTTCCACCGTCCTCGTAGATCGCCAGCAGCGCGTCTGGGTCGGCACCCGTGGGGCGGGGTTGTTCCAATTCGTTGGCGGTCGCTTCCAATCGGCGCACACTGATCGCCTGCGCGGGCGGAATGTCTCGGCGCTGCATCAGGATCACAGCGGGCGCATCTGGGTGGGCACCGACGCTGGACTGGCGTGTTGGGACGAGCTTGAGTGGCGCTGGTTCGACCAGGCCAGCGGCCTCACCGCGAACGAGATCACGGCCATTGCGGACGACGCGGAGGGCAACTTGTGGTTCGGCACGGCCCGCGCGGGTTTGAACCGCTGGCGCGACGGACAGTTCACCTCGTTTCCCGGAACGAACGGACCGCCGTGCGAGAATATCACATCGCTCTGTGTGGATCACGACGGCGGGTTGTGGGTCGGTACCGGCAATGGTCTGGGTCGTTTTTTCTCGGGGCGGTGGAGTCGGTTCAGTACCAAGGACGGCCTGACCAGCGACAGCATCAACTACCTGATTGAAGACGAGCAGGACAATCTCTGGATCGGATCCAATGCCGGCCTGATGCGCATCGCCCGGAAATCGCTGGCCAACTCCGCTTTCGATAAGACCTCAACGATCACATGTCGCGCCTACGGTCCCGGGGATGGTCTGCCCACGAGTGAATGTACGCAGGGTTCGCAACCTGCCGCGTGCCGCACGCGCGATGGGCGGCTCTGGTTTCCCACCATCCGCGGTCTGGTCACGGTCAACCCGGCACAACTGCTTCCCAATACGAACATGCCGCCCATCGCCCTGGAATCCGTGCTGGTGGACGATGAAGAGCAGAATACAAATCGGCTCGTCACCTCCGGGGTGCGCGCGTTGACGATTCCCGCCCGCGCCGTGCGGCTGGAAATTTTTTATACGAGCCTGAATCTCGCGGCGCCGGAACGCGCCCGTTTTCGCTATTGGCTGGAAGGCCACGAGGCGGCGTGGAATTCGCCCACAGCGCAGCGCAGCGCCGTTTACACCAAACTGCCGGCGGGCCAATATCGTTTTCGCGTGACCGCCTGCAACGAGGACGGCGTTTGGAATACCGACGGGGTGTCGTTCGCCATCACCGTGCTGCCGCCGTTCTGGCAACAGTGGTGGTTTCGGATAATCTCGGGCGTGGGCTTGTTGGGTTTGATCGTTGGCACGGTCTATTTTATCTCCACGCAAAAGCTCCAGCGGCAACTCGCGGAGTTGAAACAACAGGAAGCGTTGGAAAAGGAACGCGCCCGCATCGCGCGCGACCTGCACGATCAACTCGGCGCGAACCTCACGCAGGTGGCGCTGCTCGGCGAGATGGCGGAGTCGGACAAGCATTTGCCCGACGAGATTGAAGCCCACGCCAAACAAATCGCGCAGACCGCCCGCGAAACCTCCCGCGCGCTCGACGAAATCGTCTGGGCGGCAAATCCGTCGAACGACACGTTGGAAGGCTTGATCAATTACGCCAGCAAGTACGCGCAGGATTATTTGGAACTGGCCGGCCTGCGTTATCGGCTGGAGGTTCCCGCCCAACTCCCGGCGCAAATCATCGCGCCTGACCTGCGCCACAACATCTTTCTCGCCTTCAAAGAAGCCGTCAACAACGTCGTCAAACACGCCCAGGCTTCCGAGGTAAAAATCCGTCTCCGGTTGGCGCCGACCACCTTCACGCTCGAGATCGAAGACAACGGGCGCGGTCCGGGCGAAGCGGCCACCAAGACCGGTCGAAATGGGTTGCGGAACATGCGCAAGCGGATGGAAGATGTCGGCGGCGCGTTTGCGATGGGGCCGGGCCCGCAAAGCGGCACATTGATCCGCCTCACGGCGCCCATCGGAAAACACTGAACGACCCATGCCCATCACGGTTTCCATTGTCGAAGACAACGAGCAACTGCGCGAAACCCTGGCGCGGGTGCTCAATCGGGCGGACGGTTTTGAGTGCGTTGGCCAGCACGCCAGCGCCGAGGCCGCCCTCGAAGGCATTCCCAAGGAGCGCCCCAACGCCGTGCTCATGGACATCAACCTGCCCGGCATGAACGGCGTGGAGTGCGTGCGGCAGTTGAAACAACTGCTGCCCCAAACGCAGGTGGTCATGCTCACGGCCTACGAGGACACGGAGAATATTTTCAGCTCGCTCGCCGCCGGCGCGTCGGGCTATTTGCTCAAGCGCTCCAAGAGCGCCGAAATCCTCGAAGCATTGCGCGACGTGCAAAACGGCGGTTCCCCCATGTCCACGCACATCGCGCGCAAGGTGGTGCAATCCTTCCAGTCCTCGGCCCGGCCCGTCGCTGCCGCTGCGTCGCCGACCGCTGAACCCACCGAGAATCTTTCGCCGCGCGAGCAGGAAGTGCTCGATCTCCTCAGCCAGGGGTTCATGTACAAGGAAATCTCCGACAAACTCGGCATCAGCTTCGAGACCGTGCGCACCTATATCCGCCGCATCTACGAGAAGCTTCACGTCCGCACCCGCACCGAGGC
>CAYHFK010000415.1:0-2902 GCA_964355895.1 uncultured Bifidobacterium sp.
CGGCTGCTACCGTGTTTTTCATCCGCGACAACGGCGCGGGCTTCGACATGGCGCACGCGACGAAGCTGTTCGCGCCCTTCCAGCGGTTGCACCGGCCGAGTGAGTTTCCGGGGACGGGTATCGGGCTGGCCACGGTGCAACGAATCATCCGCCGGCACGGCGGCAAGGTCTGGGCCGAGGCCGAGCGGGACCAGGGCGCGACGTTCTATTTCACTTTATCAACCAACGAATCGAACTATGACTAAACGAGCCATCCTGCTGGTGGAAGACAACCCCAGCGACATCAAACTGACCCAACGGGCGTTTGCGAAAGCCCATATCGCCAACGAACTGGTGGTGGCCGAGGACGGCCAGGCGGCGCTGGATTATCTGTTCGGCGACGCGGGCCGTGAATTGCCAGCGGTGGTGTTGCTGGACCTGAAGTTGCCGCGGGTGGGCGGCCTGGAGGTCTTGCGCCGCATCCGCGCCGACCCGCGGACGCGGCTGTTGCCGGTGGTGATGGTGACCACCTCGAAGGAGGAACAAGACATGGTGGAGAGCTACAGCCTCGGGGCCAACAGCTACGTCCGCAAGCCGGTGAGCTTCGTGGAGTTCTCCGCCGCCGTCGCCCAACTGGGCGTCTATTGGCTGGCTTTGAACGAGGTGCCGCCCAACGGGAGATAACCTCATGACGAAATCATTGCACATCCTGCTCGTGGAAGATTCGGCGAGCGACGCCGGGTTGATCGCGCGCCACATTGAGCACGCCGGTTACGAACTTCGCTGGGAACGGGTGGACGAGGCTGGCGCGCTGAAGGCCGCCTTGGAACGCGAGGCGTGGGATGCGATCCTGTGCGATTACATCATGCCGGATTTCAGCGGCACTGACGCGCTCGGCCTCGTGCGCGGCCTCGTGCGCGACGTGCCGTTCATCTTCGTGTCGGGCACCATGGGTGAAGACGTGGCCGTGGAGGCGATGAAGGCCGGGGCGCACGACTACGTGATGAAAGGCAACCTCAAACGTCTCGTGCCGGCCATCGAACGCGAGTTGCAAGAAGCATCCGTTCGGCGGCAGCGCCGGGAAGCCGAGCAATCGCTGGCCGCGCAACAGGCAGTGACCGGCATTTTGGCCCAGGCCGACACGCTGGGCGAGGTTGGAGCGAAGATTCTTCAAGCGCTTGCCAAAAACGGCGAGTGGGAGGCCGGCGAAATCTGGACCGTGGATCGCCAAAGCGACGTCCTTCGCTGTTTGGAAATCTGGCACGCCGACGGCAAGCCGCTCGGCGAATTCGAGACGCGAACCCGCGCGATGACCTTCGGGCGCGGCGTGGGTCTCCCGGGCCGGGTCTGGGCCAGCGGCCAGCCCGCCTGGATTGCGGACGTGACCCAGGACGCAAACTTTCCGCGCGCGCTGTTGGCGGCCGAGGCCGGCCTGCGGGGCGCGATCGGGTTCCCCATCGGGCTGCCGATCGTGGTCGGCCGCGAAGTGATGGGCGTCATCGCGTTTTTCCGCACGACCCCCGGTCAGCCGGACGAAAAACTTCTCGCTCTGCTCAATGACATTGGCAGCCAGATCGGCCAGTTCCTGGTGCGCCAGCAGGCCGAGGGGGAACTGAAAAAACTCGCCAGCGCCGTGCAGCAGACCGCGAACAGTGTTTGCATTACCGACCGTCATGGGGTGATCGAATACGTCAATCCCGCGTTTGAGCGAACGACGGGCTATGCGCGCGAAGAGGTCATTGGCAAAACCCCGCGCCTCCTCAAATCGGGCCGGCATGATCCGAAGTACTACGAAACGCTGTGGCGCACCATCCTGGCCGGCGAAACCTTTTTTGCAGAGTTCGTCAACCGGAAGAAGAGCGGCGAGCGATACCACACGGAACAATCCATTACCCCCATCCGGGACCCTCGCGGCCACATCACCCATTTTGTGTCCACCGGCCACGACATCACCGAGCGCAAGCAGGCGGAGATTCAAATCAAGCACTTGAACCGGCTTTACGCCGTCCTAAGCGATGTCAATCAGACCATCGTGCGCGTGCGCGAACCGCAAAAGATGTTTGAAGCGGCTTGCCGCATCGCGGTCGAAAAAGGCGGGTTCCGCATGGCGTGGCTCGGCCTTTTGGATTCAACCAGGAAGTCAGTGCAGCCGGTGGCCTACGCGGGCGTGGCCGACGGCTATCTGGAGAAGTTGAAGATCGTCCTCGGCGACGATCCGCACGGACATGGCCCGACGGCCATCGCGTTGCGCGATGGCACCCATGTCGTTTGCAACGACATCGAACACGACCCACGCCTGACTCGGTCGCAGGAAGACGCCCGGCGGCTGGGCTACCGCGCCCTGGCGGTGTTGCCGCTGACCGTGGGCGGCGAAAAGGTCGGCACCTTCAACCTCTACGCGAGCGAACCCGGCTTTTTCAACGACGAGGAAATGCGCCTGCTCGATGAACTGGCGATGGACATTGGGTTCGCGCTGGAAATGAGTCAGCAGGAAGCGGCGCGCCAGCGGGCGGAGGAGGCACTCAAAGTGTTTCGGGCCCTGGTGGATCAGTCCCATGACACCATTGAAGTCGTGGATCCGGAAACGGGCCGGTTTCTCGATGTTAATGAGAAGGGTCATCTGGCACTTGGCTACCGTCGTGAGGAATTTCTGGCGCTGAGCATTTTCGATGTTGATCCCACAGTTGACCAATCCGCATTCCCAGGGGCCGTGGCGGAGCTCCGGCAAGCAGGCGTCCTGACGTGGGCAGGCCGCCACCGGCGGAAGGACGGTTCGACGTTCCCGGTGGAAGTGAACTTAAAATATGTCCGGCTTGATCGCGACTACGTCGTCGCGGTGGTTCGCGACATCACCGAGCGCCAGCGGGCGGAGGAGGAAATCCGCGCGCTCAACGCCAACTTGGAGCGGCGGGTCGAGGAGCGC
>CAYHFK010000416.1:0-2830 GCA_964355895.1 uncultured Bifidobacterium sp.
AACCTGAATCGTGAGGCAACGATGCTCAAATGACTCCAGCCTCCGGTAACATTTATTATGAGTCAACACGGTCCACGCCTCAAATCTTTCCCGCCGCCCGCCCACGCCGGTCCATTGCGGCGCACCTGCTTGCAAACCATTTCCGCCATGGCCATGCTTTGCCCATGAACCGTTTTCTGCTCCCCGTCCTCGGTGCAACGGGCTTGTCGTGCGGCTGCGCCGACATTCACCGGAATCAAACGGCGGACCTTGCCCCGGTCCTGCAGAGATGTTCCAACAAGTTTGATCGCGGGCTGGCTTTGCCGGAGACGTTCCGCGCGCAGGTGTTGCTAGCTGAAGTTGTGACCAACCGGCTGGGCCGTCCCGCGCTCAAGCGCTCTGGTTACCGCGTGGACGCGGAATACTTCTATCCGGCCAGCGCCATCAAACTGTGCGCGGCTGTCGCGGCCCTGCAAAGCCTCGAGCAACTTCAGGTGCAAGCGCCCGCGTCCGATCTGCTGGAGGTTCCGCTGGAGATCGCCCCGCTCTTTCCCGGCGACGCGGCGCAAACAAATGACGTGAGCAATTTGCAGGGCGGCCGGATCACGGTCGGGCAGGAGATTCGCAAACTGGCGCTCGTTTCGGACAACGCGGCCTTCAATCGTCTTTACGATTTCATTGGGCACGAGGGCCTGAATCAAAGGATGCACGCGCTGGGATTGCGGTCGGTGGCCATCAACCATCGGCTCTCTGAATCGCGGGCGATCCCGGACATGCGCGCGTCGGCGTCGGTCACGTTTCGTGTACCGAACCACGCGCCGATTGTCGTCCCGGCGCGCAACAGCAAGCTGAGTTTGACGAACAGCGCCACAGGTTTGCTGGTAGGCAGTGGTTACCTGAAAGGGGATCAACTGGTCCGCACACCAATGGATTTCAGCGGCCGCAACGGCATCTCGCTCATGGACCTGCAAAACCTTCTCGTCAAAGTGGCCCGTCCGGACATTGATCTCGGCACGCCCGGACTGCGACTGAGCGCGGCGCATCGGGAGCGGTTGTTGGAAGCCATGACGCAGTATCCCCGCGCGGCCACGAATCCGATTTATCCCGCCGACCGTTATCCGGACAATTGTGGGAAGTTTCTGTTGCCGGGCATCCGTCGGGTTTTCCCCGCGACGCTGCCGGGCGAGCGGGTGGAGATCACCGGCAAGATTGGTCGCGCGTACGGATTCAGCGTCGAGAACGCCTACGTTCGCAATCCCAAGAATGGCCGGGCCGTATTTGTCACCGCCGTGCTCTACACCAATGCCGATGGCGTGCTGAATGACGACAAATATGAATACGAAACGGTCGCCGACCCGTTCTTTGCCGAACTCGGAGAATTGATCGCCCGCGAGTGGCTCGGCGAATCGCGATTGCCGCGGCAGGTTGGCGCCGATGACAATTGATCAGGCCATGAAGCCCAAACGCCCTCACTGCTTTTGGAACGCGGCTTGAATTTCGGCCAGGGACACCCCGAGCGTTGCGCGCGCAACGGCATCAAGCGAAGTCTCCGAACCGCTCAGGTGGATTGTCCGATGCAGATGCGTCGTGCTCTTGCCCGGTGACAGCGGCGCTGCGGGGGAGGAGGATTCCAGTTCGTAGAACGGCCCGAGCGGTTTCGCGCCCGGCGACGGCACACCGTCGTTGTAGCTGTTCGCGGCGTCGCCACCAAAAGGGTTGTCCTGAATCTTCCACAACGAATTCACATAATCCGTCACGCCCCCCGGCTGTGTGAACTGCACAATCGTGAGCACCTTGTTGGCCGCGTCATAACTGCCCAGCACGGCCTTGGTGCGCTTTGGATTGATCCCGATCTTGCTGCGGTAGTTGCCGTCGCCGCTGAAATAGATCACGTCCTCCTTCACCACCAGACGATCCGGCGGGACGCGGCCGAAGTAATCTGACGTTACCTTCACGCCCAGTTCCGATTCCGGCCCGGACTTGATCGGCACGACGATCGTCGTGGCGGGCGACGGATTGAACATCCCGAGGATCCACACTGACAGCAGGCCGGTCCGCTTTTCCCACGGCTGTTTCCCGGCGTTGGTAATTTTGTTGGCGGTTTCGTAGGCGACAACGTTCAAGTCGGCTCCAACTTTGACCCCAAGTCTTGCCGCCGCAGTCCTGGCTGTGAGCAGTATAACTTCGCGATTCACTTTCACCTCAAAGCGCGTGCCCGAGTAATTCGTCACCGCGAACTCCGCGCGGAAGGTTGCGGCGGATTTTGACTGCCGCGTCACTTCGTACGGCAGCGTGTCAATGGCCGCCGGCGTAAACCAATCGCCGAGCTCGAACTTCGCGCCCTTGGCAAAGAAGATGGAGAATTGCCCGCCTTCCGGTCCAAGCCAGAAGCGATCCTCGCCGCCAAAGACGTTGATGTGGGGCTGGAGTTTTCCTGAAGCAATGAGTTCCCGATTGATCCAGCCGAAGCTCATGCCGGCGTCGCCGCCGGCGGTGCTGGTCATGACGCGGCCCTGCCACGCGGGCGCCACGGCGACTTTCGCCTGCCCGGCGGGATCGCTCAGCACGATGAGCGCGGTGTGTCGCTGGAGAAACGCGGTGTCATCGCCGAAGGTGGCAGCGGGAGATTTCATGGAGGAAGCACCGGCCGCGATCAGGGCCGCGGCGACCGTGCCGGTATAGATGGAGTTCATAAGTTTGGCATTGGGTTTAATCAGCAAGCAGTTTCATCGCCCTTGTGATATACGTGCGGACCCGGGAGGCCAATAACAAATCCTGGGAGCTTGCAGGCAGTTTGGCAACCTGACCTCATCGCGGTCGGGTCGCTGGCGGGAGGCCAAGCGATCATCGG
>CAYHFK010000417.1:0-2823 GCA_964355895.1 uncultured Bifidobacterium sp.
TTCGACACCCTGTTGGGCGTGTACATCGGAAACACGGTCAGCGCCCTGACAAACATCGCCAGCAACGATGACGCTTACGCCGACGCGCCCGGCGGCTTTAGCCGCCTGACGGCGGCCGTGCGTTCCAATCAGGTTTATCGTATAGCGGTGGACGGCTACGATGGCGTGTCGGGGCTGGTTTCCCTGCAATATTCGTTCACCCCGTCCGCTGTCTTCCGGTTGACCGTTGTCGGCGCGGCGGGCGGGGCGGTGCTGCCGGCTTCGGGGGATTTTGCCAGCAATTCCGTGGTTCAACTCACTGCGACCCCGGACGCGTATTACGCTTTCAGCGCCTGGGGCGGCGATGTAGTTTCATCCGTCAATCCGCTGTCGGTCGTGATTCGCAGCAACCTGACGGTGACCACCGTTTTCGCGCCGGTGGTCTTTACCGATGGCTTTGAATCCGGGAATCTGCTGCAACTGGGTTGGACCACGAGCGGCACGCCATGGCTCGTGACCAACGGGGTAAGTGCTGCGGGGCAGTGGTCTGCCCGTTCGGGTCCGATGACCGATAATCAGGTAAGCCAGCAAGGCAGCTCCCTGATTCTGACCACCAACTGTTCAGCCGGTAATGGTTCGTTCGATTATCGCGTCAGTTCGGAACCGATCTTTGACTACCTCAAGTTCTCCGTGGACGGGGTGGAACAGCAACGATGGTCCGGTGAAGTGGGCTGGGCCAATTACGTCATCCCTTTGACAGCGGGAACGCACACCTTGCGCTGGGATTACGTCAAGGATGCCAGCGTCAGCGCCGGTCTGGATGCCGCCTTCCTCGACAACGTGAATCTGCCATTCGGCATCCCGATCAATGAAACCACGCCGGCGGTGCTCCAGATGGTTCGCGAGTTGGATGGGAGCTTGCACCTCCAGGTCTTGGGACAAACGAACCAGCAATACGTGATTCAAGGGGCCACCAGCCTGACCCCGCCGACCATCTGGCAGAATCTTTCAACGAATATCGCCACGGGCGGCGTGATCCAGTATGTGGATCCCGGCACCGGGACCAACCCAATTCGGTTCTACCGCGCCGTTGTGCCGTAGCCGGCGGGAATTATTTCAGCCGCGGCCACCTCGGGAGGTAGGCCGCGGTTTCTTTTTCGGCATGAAGACTTTTGGTTTAACCGGCGGCATCGGAATGGGCAAATCCGCCGCCGCCCACATCCTGCGCGAGCGGGGCGTCGCGGTGGTGGACACCGATGATCTGGCGCGTCTGGTCGTCGCGCCAGGCCAACCGGCGCTTTTGGAAGTGCAGGCGGCATTCGGACCGGGCCTGGTCGGACCGGACGGTCAACTGCGGCGGGAGGAGCTGGCGCGGATCATTTTCTCCGATCCCGCCGCCCGCCAGCGACTCGAAGCCATCCTGCATCCTCGCATCCGCCAGCTCTGGTCGGCCCAATTGCAGACCTGGCGCGCCGAAGGCAAACCCGTGGCGGTGGTGGTCATTCCCTTGTTGTTCGAGACGCAGGCGGAGTCGCACTTCGACTCCGTGGTTTGCGTGGCGTGCTCGCCGGCCACGCAGCGGGAGCGGTTGTCGGCGCGCGGGTGGACCCCGGAGCAGATGGAACAGCGCAAGGCCGCGCAACTGCCGGTCGCGGAGAAAATGCTCCGGTCCCGGCACGTCATCTGGACCGAGGGCGGGTTGGCCGTTCACGCGCAGCAGTGGGCGCGCATTTTGCCGGCGGATTGGGGGGAGTCGTCGGCTGGCGGGCAGCGAATGGGTTCGCTGCCCGCTTGACGGCGGCGGGGCGAGTCCGTTATGGAATCAGGTTCATGAGCAAACCAGAGTCCCATCATTTTCAGGCCGAGATTCAGCAGTTGCTGGATATCGTCATTCATTCGCTGTACACGGACAAAGAGATCTTCGTGCGCGAGCTGATTTCCAATGCGGCGGACGCGTGCGAAAAGCTGCGCTTCAATCAGTCGTCCGGCATCGCCGTTCATCAATCAGACATCGCGCCGTCCATCGCTGTGATCACGGACGACCAGGCGGGTACAATCACCATCATGGACACCGGCTTGGGCATGACGCACGGGGAGCTCGTCGAGAACCTCGGGACGATCGCGCATTCGGGCACGAAGGCGTTCTTGAAGCAACTGGCGGGGGAAAAGAAGCCGGATGTGGGGTTGATCGGGCAGTTCGGCGTGGGTTTTTACTCGGCGTTCATGGTGGCGAAGCGCGTCACGGTGTGGAGTCGTTCGTCCGTGCCCGAGGAGCAGGGCTGGCAGTGGACGAGCGAGGGCGGTGGCGGTTACGAACTCACACCGGCCACCGACTTGCCGCGCGGCACTAAGATCACATTGGAACTCAAGGACGACGCCAAAGAGTTCGCGCAGGTTGAGCCCGTCGAGCGGATCATCCAGCGGTATTCGAGTTTCGTGCCGTTCCCCATCGGGTTGAACGGCAATCGCCTCAACACGGTTCAAGCCATCTGGGCGCGGAGCAAGAACGAGATCAAGGAGGAGGAATACAACGAGTTCTACACGTTCGTCGGCCATGACCATGATAAACCGCTGTTCCGGTTGCATTTCTCAGCGGATGCGCCACTGGCCATCCAGGCGTTGCTGTTCGTGCCGGCGCGGAATTTTGAATCCATGGGCATGGGGCGGATGGATTCCGACGTGAACCTGTATTGCCGCAAGGTGCTCATCCAGGCGAAGGCCAAGGGCTTGTTCCCGGACTGGCTGCGGTTCCTCAAGGGCGTGGTGGACAGTGAAGACCTGCCCCTCAACATCTCGCGCGAGACGATGCAGGACACGTCGCTGATGCAGAAGTTGAACAAGGTG
>CAYHFK010000418.1:0-2813 GCA_964355895.1 uncultured Bifidobacterium sp.
GATGAGCAAACGCCCGTTGATTCTTGTTTCCGCCGGCATCGAAAGCAAAGGCTCGGAGTTCAGCGACCCATCGCTGAGTCTTTCCGTCGCCTATGAGCGGGCGTTGCTGGGCGCCGGGATGATTCCCATCGTCATGCCCACGACGGCCACCCGGGAAGCGATCGCCGAGTGCGTCCGCCGCACGGACGGCGTGTTGCTCACCGGCGGCGAGGACTTGAACCCGGATTTGTATGCGAAGCGAATCCCCGCCCGCTTGCGGCGCACCGTGACTTTGACGCCCGACGACGGCGTGCGCGATTTGCGCGAGTTGTTGCTGGTGGCCGAAGTCTTTCGCCAGCGCAAGCCGCTGCTCGCGATCTGCCGCGGCCAGCAAGTGTTGAACGTGGCGCTGGGCGGGACGTTGGTGCTGGATATTGCCCGGCAAATTCGCGGCGCCTTGAACCATCGCCGGATTGACCGGCGCTCCGTCAAGGTTCACGAAGTAAGTTTGACACCGGATGCCTTACTCGCCAAGATAACCGGCAAGCGGATTCTGGGTGTGAACAGCACGCATCACCAGGCGGTGGATGAACCAGCGGGCGTGCTGGCCGTGGCGGCACGCAGCGCCGACGGCGTGATCGAGGCCTTGCAGTTGAAAGCGGAAGCCGCCCGCCTGCTGCCGTTCCTGTTGAGCGTGCAGTTTCATCCGGAACGGCTGGCGGATCGTCACCCGGAACACCAGGCCATTTTCGCCGCGTTCGCCAAAGCCTGCGCGCCGAAACGCCAATAAAAATCTATGAAGGGTAAAGTTCTACTCGTTGACGATGAACCGAACATTCGGGACCTCGTCGCTTCCGTACTCCAGCGCGATTTTCAGGTGGCCGAGGCCGAAAGCGGGGCCGCCCTGCAAAAAGCTTTTGGCGAAGCGCAGCCCGACGTCGTGGTGCTCGATGTGAAACTGCGGGATGCCAACGGCATTGACCTGCTGCCGCTCATTAAGAAGCGCTGGGCCGACACCGAAGTGATCATGCTCACGGGCGAAGGCACGATGGAGATGGCGATGGAAGCCGGACGTCTCGGGGCCTACACGTTTCTTTCCAAACCGTTCGAAACGGAAAAACTGCTGGCCGACGTGAAATGCGCGTTCGACCGGAAACAGCAGAACCAGGAAAATACCGCGCTCCGGCGCGCGCTCGAAACGATGAGCGGCAACACCTCGCCCGTCTTCCGCATCGCGGAAATGCAGGACGTGGTTCGCACCATCGAACGCATCGCGCCGAATGATGTCACCATCCTCATCACCGGCGAAAGCGGCACCGGCAAGGAAGTCATTGCCGACCTCATTCACGCCATGAGCCCGCGCAGCAAGGGGCGCATCATCAAGATCAACTGCGCCGCCCTGCCCCGCGAACTCATCGAAAGCGAACTCTTCGGCTCCGTCAAAGGCGCCTTCACGGGGGCGCACACCGACCGCGACGGACTCTTCCGGCAGGCCGAGGGTGGCACGTTGTTCCTCGACGAAATTTCCGAGATGCCGATTGATACCCAGAGCAAACTGCTCCGGGTGTTGCAGGACCAGGAAGTCCGCCCCGTCGGCGGCAAGACCAGTTACAAGACCAACTGCCGCCTCGTCGCCGCCACGAATCGCGATCCGGAAACCGCCATCAAAGATGGCAAACTCCGCGAAGATTTGTATTACCGCATCAGCGCCATCTCCGTGAATCTCCCGCCGTTGCGCGACCGCCGCGACGACATCATGCCGCTGGCCAACGCTTTCCTGAAACGCTTCGCGGGCCAGGCCAACCGCGCGATTCGCGGCTTCACGCCCGCCGGCATTGACCGCCTGACCGGGTTTGACTGGCCCGGCAACGTCCGCCAGTTGCAGAACGAGATTCAGCGCGCCGTCCTGCTCTCCGAAGGCGACATGATTGACGCGGCGGATTTCTCCGTCATGCGCGCCCGGCCGGACAACATTGAGTCGCAGGACACCAACTTCACCCTGCTCGAAGGCGTGGAGCGCAACGCCATCGTGCAGATGCTCAAGGAAACCAACGGCAACAAACTCGAAGCCGCCAAACGCCTCGGCATCGGCCGCCAGACGCTCTACAACAAGATCAAGGCGTACGGGATCGAGGTGTAGCGCAGACTGGCAGTCTGCCGTATCGCAAGTTGGCAACTTGCGAATTTTCGGTTCGCTTGATGCCGACTGCCAGTCGGCGAAACAGCAGATTACCAATCTGCGCTACAGCTTTGCAGCCTTTGACGGCCCGAGGGCAATGCTGATTTGAAATTCAGGAATCTCATGCGCAGATTTTTCACGCCGAGAATACAACTCAAACACGAAACGAGATAGGCTGCAAAACTTGCGGTCAACTTGCAGAATAGGCTGCAATTTTCTTCTCCCGCCGCTTTCCAGCAGATTCAGAGCCTTTTTAATTCTTCCCGCGGCAATTTCGTCAACGGCTGGATCGTCTTCACGCTGAATTCAAATTTGCAACCGGCGGCGGCGAACAGTTCCGGCAACGGTCGTAAGCCACCCAGCGCAAGCGCAGGTGCGAGAAAATTCCGGAGAAATTTGATGATCCGCTCGCCCTCACCCCGTCCCTCTCCCTCCGCCTTCGCTGCGCTCCGGCGCGACAAGCCGGGGAGAGGGCGAATCGTTCGCTGTCGCCGATGAATTCGCCCGCGCTCAGTTCATCGTGCATCCAGAAGCAAAATCAGAAAACGCGGCGACAGCACGAGAGACCTCCGAACTCCACGAAGCAGGCGATGGCTGTTGCCTCTCCATGAACCGTGTGAGGTCAGGAGGCTTTTGGCTGGAGCACCAGGTTGTA
>CAYHFK010000419.1:0-2760 GCA_964355895.1 uncultured Bifidobacterium sp.
TGGTTCACCGTGGCCTGATAGCTCGCGACGTTGGTCTGATAATCGCGTTGTGATTCGGCAATCTTGGAATCGGCGGCGAACTTCGCTTCCTGTCCGGCTTGCGTGGCTTGGGATGATTTGATCATCGCATCGCGATCGGCTTCGGCTTGGGCGATCTGCGCGTCACGTTTGACCTGGGCGATGCGCGGTTTGCCGAGCGCGTCGAGATAGCCCTGCGTGTCGCGGATGTCGCGGATGGTGAAGCTGACGATGCCGAGGCCCATGTTCGCCATGTCGCCGGCGGCCACTTCCTGAACCTTGGAGGCGAACGCGTCGCGGTTCTGATAAATCTCTTCCACCGTCATCGTGCCGAGAATCGCGCGCAAGTGACCTTCGAGCGTTTGCATCGCGATATTTTTGATTTCCTCGGTGGGTTTGCTGAGGAATTGCTCGGCGGCGGTGGCGATGGAAATGTCGTCACCCTTCACCTTGATCTGCGCGACGCCGTCCACTTTGACCGGCACGCCTTTGCTGGTGTAAACTTCCGGCGTCTGCACATCAATGGTCATCAATTCCAGTCTGAGAATGTCCACTTTTTCCAGGACCGGCCAAACCAGGACGCCGCCACCCTTGACGATGCGAAAGCCCACTTGCCGCACGATTCCGTCGGGCTCTGTAATCCTTCGATTGCGTCCGGAGATCACCAGGACCTCGTTGGGGCCGACCTTGGTGTATCGGCTGGCAAAAATACCGCCGATGATGAAGATCAGGATTACGACAACGCTGGCAAACGCAACCGCTCTCAGCCAGGGGATTTCGGCGGCGGCAAACACGGGGATCAAGTTCATAGGATGGTTTGGTTTTTTAGTGTTGGTAGTTGAAAAAGGTCACTTCACAGATTCGACATAAAACTGCGTGCCGACGACACGGGTGATTTTGACGGTTTGCCCGGCGCCGACCGCCACGCCTCCTTCCGAACGGGCCGGCGCAGTGTAACGCGTGCTCGCTTGAACGTAGGCGATCTCGCCGACGCCGCCTTCCGGGATGGGCGTGACAATGGATGCGGCCTGACCGACCAACGTTGCCACACGCGACTCGCTGGAACTTTGGGTCCTCGTAAACACAGCATTGAAGAGCCACAAAACGACGAAGGCAATGCAGACCGCACCGGCGATCGAAAGCGGCGCGCTGATCCAAATGCTCTCCGTCGCCTTGATCCCACTAAAGAGGATGCCCAACCCGCCAAACGCCGTGACGAAGCAAGCAAGAACCGTCGGGCTAAAGAAGGAAATGCCCGGCACCCCGCTGTGATCGAAGCCCGCCTCGGCGTGGCCGCCCGTGCCCACGTCACCGCCGTCGTGCCCGCCAAAGAAATGCCCGGCGACAGCACTGATGAGGGTGAAGAGAAGGCCAACGACCAGACAGATGGCGTAGATAATCATAGATCCTCGCAAAGTTGGTTGCCGGTCAAAGTAAAAACTCAACGGCGCACTCTAGCAAGCAGGAAACGAACTCAATTACGTCGCCGGTATCCGACCACCCGGTGGACGATGAGTCGCCCGCGTTCGACCGGGCGCGGGTTGTCAGGTTGCAACAGTTGCCGTTCATACTCCACGAGCATCAAACGACAAATCACCGCGCCGCGCATCTACAATTTCCCCGGGCCTTTGGAACGCAACCCGGCGCATCCGCCGACGGCCTCCGAGTTGTAGCGGCGGGCGTCCTCGCCTGCCGTAGAGCCGGCGCGTCCCGCCCGGCGGAAAAAGCCCTCGGTCGCCGGTGGTCGTTGAAAATTTCCAAAGCGCTGACGGCTTGCGCGCTCCTTCCGGGCGGCAAGATGCCGCCCTTTACGGCAGGCCAGAGGCCCGCCGCTACGGGGCAGCCCGGAACACTCCGGGGCCGATGGATTTTCATTTTGCTCTTTCGTCGGGCGCTTATACTGTCGGCTCATGACTTTGGAATTCACCAAGATGAACGGGGCGGGCAACGACTTCGTGCTCGTGGACAACCGCGCGCAAAACATCTGCCTCACCCCGGCGCAGGTCATTCGCCTGTGCGACCGGCATCGCGGCGTCGGCGCGGATGGGGTGATGCTGCTCGTGCCAGCGCGCACCGCCCAGGCGGATTGGGCGTGGGACTTTTACAACAGCGACGGCAGCCTGGCGGAGATGTGCGGCAACGGCGCGCGCTGCTTTGGCCGCTACGTGCAAAAGGTCACCGGCGCGAATCGCGATTTCAGCTTCGAGACCACGGCGGGGATCATCACCGCCAGTTTTCAGGGCGAACGAGTGACGGTGAATCTTACCAAGCCGAAAGACTTGCGACTGAATCAAACCGTGCCGCTCGCGACGGGCCCGGTGACGATCCACTCGCTCAATACCGGCGTCCCCCATGCCGTGCTTTACGTGCCGGATGCGGACCTGGCGATGGTCATGCAACTCGGCCCGGAGATTCGCCGCCACGCCCATTTCGGCCCCCGCGGGACGAACGTAAACTTCGTTCAAGTGCTGGGGGCGAATCACATTCGCGTGCGCACGTTTGAACGTGGGGTGGAAGGCGAAACGCTCGCGTGCGGCACCGGCGTCAGCGCGGCGGCTCTCATTTCCGCGCGCGTCCACGGCTTCACCTCGCCCGTGAAGGTTCAGGTCCAGGGCGGCGACCAGCTCGAAGTAAGTTTCCAGGACGATGGCGCGGAGTTCGACGACGTGCGCCTGACCGGTCCGGCAGATTTTGTTTTCACGGGACGAATTGAGGTCTGACATTTCCGTGACAAATATTTCC
>CAYHFK010000420.1:0-2713 GCA_964355895.1 uncultured Bifidobacterium sp.
CGTCCGCCACTTCGACTTTGCCACCAACGGCCACAGCCGCACCATTGTCGACGCTACCCGGCAGCACTTTGATGTTGCCCAGCACTGCCACCCCGGCGTCACCGACTTCGGCGCCGTCAATCGCAACGCCGCCGCCGATCGCCACTACGGCGTCGCGCACATTGCCATGCGCAGCGGCGGATCCGCCAATGGCAACCACGGCATCGGCTGTCTCGTTGGTTTTCAACTCGGCGCGCTTGCCAAAGGTCACCACCGCATTGCGCCGTTGAGCCAGCCCATGCTTGTCGAACGAGTCTCTAAAATCGTTCCGACGCTCGGCTTTGACGTCCGCCTCGGTTGCAAGGTCTTCGCGCAATCCGAAACGGCGACGCATCGCATCCGTAGGCGTGTTAGTGGTGCTGACCGCCGAGGCTTCGAGTTGCGCCGCGGACGCCGCGTCATCCTGAGCCGACGCGGTCGAATGCCCGAACCCGATGCAACCGGCCACCAGCAGCCCGGCCAGCCCGATATTTTTCCACATGGTCGTTTTCATAAAATCATTTTCCACCTGTTTAGCGTCGTGCCAGTGCGAGGCGCACACACGCGGTGCCAAGCCCAACACACGCCGCGTAAGTCGCAAGCAGCACGAGCCCGCATCCGATCAAAAATCCAGTTCCCAAATGGCGGAAAGCCGTCGCCGCCGCGTCGGCCAAAACCCCCGCCGTTTTCCACAACACCCCGAACCAGGCGAACCACTCGCCCGCCTGTTGGCCGGCCGGGGAAACTTGGGCCGCATGCGACAACTCGACGACGCCGTAGCAAATTCCACCAAACAATGCCAGCAGCGCCACCAGCGAGATTCCTTGCAACGCCAGCGGCCAGGATTGCCAGGCACAGCGATACCACGGCGCCGCAGTGCGTTGCTCGATCGCGCGCAGAACCCGGCCCGCGAGCGCCGGTGGCGCGGACAGTTCGCCCAGCGTATTCAGTTCCTGCTGTACCTTCGCGGCCAGTTGCTTTTCAAATTCGGGATTCATACGCAGTTCAACCGTTCAACTGATTTCCTCCGTCAGTTTGAGCCGCAGCTTTCGCCGCAAGGTCGCGCGCCCGCGGAAAATGTCCGTCTTAACTTTGCCCAACGACACGCCGACCTTCTCGGCAATTTCCTCGTAACGCAGGCCTTCAAGATGGTAAAGCACCAGCGGCACGCGCTGCGCGGCGGGCAGACTCTGCAACGCTTGCTCGACGAGTTCGCGCCGGTCCGAGGCGGCCAGCATTTCTTCGGTGTCCACCGGCGATGGAAATTCCGCCGGTTGCTCGTCGTCTTCCTCCGGACCGTGAAAGATTTCGGAAAAGAAACTCCAGCGGGAACGGTAGCGGGAAAGATGGTTGAGGCTGAGATTCGTGGCGACAGTCTTGAGCCAGCCGCCCACGGTCGGGCTGTCGCGCAATTGGTCAAAGCGCTCGTAGGCGCGCAGGAACACTTCCTGGGTGATGTCTTCGGCGTCGGTTTGATTGGCGAGCAGGCGCATGGCGGTGCTAAATACCATGTTCTGGTAGTTGTGCAGGAACGCCTCGAACTGTTGCGCATCGGTCATGGGCGGGCGCCGCTCGTCCGGGGGTTAGCTTAATACCGAAGGGTTCGGGGAAGCAAAGCTGTTGCATAACGTCGTGGATTTTGAATCGTGAGTTGCATGTCATCCGATTCGGCTCATTAACCGGACGGCGGGGGCGTTGAAACCCTGACTCACGCTCATGGCACAGGCGGCGAGATCCGTCATTTGCACCCCGTGGTCGCCTTGCGGCGGAATGAATTCGGGAATGCCCCTCGCCGCGCCGCCCGCTTGGGGCGGAGGAAGGCTGGGCAGCATTGGCAGAAGTTGCGCCCGCTTGAACACCGGATTTGTTTTCGTTGAAATCGTTTTCATCGTTTCAACCTAATAACCCGGCAGCGGCCTGTTTTGTTTCAGAAATCTATTACCCGGGCCGCAACTGCACTTTTGCCCGTTGCGTTTCCGCTACTTTCACAGACAAAAAAAGGACGCCGGTGAGGGCGTCCTTTCTGAGATCTGATGGCTGGGAGAATTACTTCAACTTCGCCAGCACGTCTTTGACGGCTTGGAAGTTCGGCAAATCCTTGGGCGTGGCGGTTTGCTCGGCGTATTGAACCACTCCCGCCTTATCAATAACGAAGGCCGCGCGGGCCGAGGTGTCGCCCACGCCCGCCAGCATCGGGAACACGACGTCGTAAGCCTTGGTCGTGGTCTTGTTCAAGTCGCTGGCCAGGGTGATGCCGATCTTTTCCTTCTGCGCCCACGCTTCCTGCGCGAACGGGCTGTCCACGCTGATGCCGATGACGTCGGCGTTAAGGCCGGTGTACTGCGCGAGGCCAGCGGTGACGTCGCACAGTTCCTGGGTGCAAACCCCGGTGAAGGCGAGCGGGAAGAACAGGACGACCGTGCTCTTCTTGCCCAGATTGTTGCTGAGTTTCACGTCCACGATTCCGGACGCCTGTTTGGATTTCAAATTGAAATCAGGTGCTTTGGTGCCAACGGCAATAGCCATAATTATAATTCAAGTTAAGGTTTGGTTGTTCAGTCTTTTCGTAACGGCCCACAGTTTTAGCCGCCAAAAAGAAAGTGTCAAACCGCGAATCATCCCGCCCCGGGCGCTGGGTGTGATTAAAAGCGGGTGAGGCCTCCGGTTCGTCCTCGTCCTCGTTCTCGTTCTCCTC
>CAYHFK010000421.1:0-2705 GCA_964355895.1 uncultured Bifidobacterium sp.
GCGGGTGAAGCGTTCGGCGAACTTCGCGTCGCCCACGCGCTCGGGCGCGAGGAGCTTCAGCGCCACGAGCCGGTTCAAAGTTTTCTGCCGCGCCTTATAGACCACCCCCATGCCGCCCCGGCCTAGGAATTCCAGGATTTCCAGTTGCGGAAAATGCGGGGCGAGTTGCTCCGGTGGTAGCGGCGGTTGCGCGGCGGGAGTGTCGTCGGTGAAAACGGTTTCCGTTTTCAGGTTCAACGCCATGAGGCAATTCGGGCAAAGCCCGGCGGGCGCGCTTTCCTTGAGGGTTGCGCCGCACTGCGGACAGACTGGCAATGATTCGTTGCTCATGCCCGTTACTTACCGGCTGACGGGGGATTGTTACACGGTGGCATCATCTTATTTTCAGGTAGGGTCGTCGCGCTGCGACGACCACCGGCCCGTACAGGGCCGGAACGATTCTCTTGCGAGGACGCACACAACTGGAAGCCGTTGCGCCGCTGCACGCGGCGCGGGTCGTCGCAGCGCGACGACCCTACCACAAACCAGATCCGACGGTGGGTTCATTTTATTTCCGGGCCAGGGCGGCGGCCAGATGGCGCAATTCGCCGTCGAGATCCGCGCCGTCGGCCAGCGTTTGCGAAATCTCCTCGCGATAGACTTCGCGAAAACGCTTCCGCAGCCGATGCACCGCCACGCGCGCCGCGCCTTCGTTCACGCCGAGCCGCTTGGCCACCGCCGCGTAATCAATCGCCCCTCGTTCCGCCATGAGACAGCTTTTGAGGGCTTCAAAATCGCCGGGCTTGCCCAACGCAGCGAACTCCTCACGCAATCGGCTCACCGTCAAATCCAGCAGCGTGAGCGCCCACTGTTGGTCGAAGGTTTCATCCGCCGCGAGCGAAGTGTCGTCAACCGCGTACCGGCTCTCGGCAAACTTCGTATCGAATTGAACTTGCGACTGTCCCCCGCCGCGACGTTGCGCGGAGGCCCGCCGCCATTCCTTGCTCATGAAGTGTTTCAGCGCGACGATGAGAAACGTCCGCAGTTTGCCCTTGTCTGGATTGGCGGAATCCAGCCAGCGTTTTTCGAGCAGGCGGCAGAAAAATTCCTGCGTGAGATCCTGCGCGTCATGGGACGATTGACCACAGCGGCGGACGTAGGCGTAGAGTGGATACCAGTAGGCGCGGCAGATGGCTTCCAGCGCCGCCGCCGATTCGGGCGAAGGCCGTTGCGTCGCCGCCAGCACCACCGACCAGCGCGTGTTGGGAAAGACGCGCGGGGCGTAACTGGAAGACACCTGGCTGGTCATGCGGACATTCTATCCAGGTGAATTACCGGAACCGAGATTGTTGTTACCGGAGAAGGTGCATGGTGGCAGTTGCGGCAGAAATCCAAGAACCTCGAATTCTTAGCGAACGGAGCGCCGGTCTCCGACCCGGCGTGTTTCAAAGTTGGCGTTACCAACGCGCCAGGTCGGAGACCGGCGCTTGCTTCTCATTAACACCCCACTTCAGTGGGGTGGTAGCAGCCTGGCCGACCCATCAACCGTTTCAACGGTTTTGGACCGAGTGCGAAAAACCGTTGAAACGGTTTCGAGGTTCATGCCGCAGCAACACCCCACTGAAGTGGGGTGTTAATGAGAGGAACCGGGTGGATCGTTCCGAACCTGTGAAATATGCAGGCGTGGATTCAGGCAGGAACACGGCTCCTGGATTGCGGTTTTGTTTCCGCCTGCCTAGCTTTCGGCCATGACAAATTTATTCCATCGGCGGTGGACGCGAGGAAGGGCAACGGTCATGCAACTGCGCCTCTGGCTTGTTGCGTTCCTGGGTTGCTGCATTTCTGATCTGCCAATCTCAGCCCGCTCCGAGGAGACAAACGCCTACCCGCGCATCAGCGAGGAAGCCTTCAAGGCGCGGCTGCCGTTCTTCGATTACGACAAATCCATCCCGCTCGAGGGCCGCATCGTTCAGGAATGGAAGCAGGACGGCAGGTTAAAGCAAAAATTTGTCTTCCGCGGCGCGCAGGGCTTTCTCGTGCCGGGTTTCATCGAGTTTCCCAAATCGAACGCGCCACCGTACCGGCTGGTGCTGCTGCTGCACGGTTGGTCCGGTGGCAAGGACGACTGGTACCACGACGAGAATTACATTAACGGCGGTATCATGCGGAAGGCGCTGCTCGACGCGGGCTACGCAGTCCTCGCGTTGGACGCCGCCACGCACGGCGAACGCAGCAACGAAATTGACTATCAGCACGTCAACCCCTACGACGATCCCAAGGCCCCGGCCCGCCGCAGTTATTTCACGTACGCCGAGGTTTCAATCCAGACGGTGAAAGATTATCGGCGGGCGCTGGATTTCGTTTTCGAGCGCGGCCAGGTGGACACGAACCGCGTGGGCCTGCTGGGCTACAGCATGGGCGGCATGGACTCGTTCTACCTACTCTCCGTCGAACCGCGCATCAAGATGGCCGTGGCGGTGGTGCCGCCGCTGCTCAGCATCGGCTACGGGCCGGCGTCGCCCGTGGACTACAGTTGGGGCATCGGCAACCGGCCGTTCCTCATGCTGATGGGCCGCAAAGATGGCAAAGCGGATTATGTCGGGAAGCTGGAGGCGTCGTACCACCAGTACATCGAAAGCCCGAACACGAAGCTGATCTGGTACGACAAGGGCCACCAGTTGGGAGAAATCTACGTGCCCGACGCGCTGGCGTGGGTGAAGCAACAC
>CAYHFK010000422.1:0-2667 GCA_964355895.1 uncultured Bifidobacterium sp.
CTTTACTCCGTTGGCGAGGACGGAAAGGACGACGGGGGCAACGCCACGTTGCTGGACGAAAAGAAAGGCACCTGGTCGCTTTGGGCGCGGAAGGATTTCGTCTGGCCCGCGCCCGCCACACCGGAGGAGGCCGAGATATACCGCCAAAGCGCAGGCCGGGATTAGTTCCAGCGTCCTTCGCTTCCCTCTGAATCTCATACTCGACAACGCCTCAATGCAGGATAATTTGATGCCATGAGCGCGACCGTCCAATATCTCACCGACAAAAAGGGAAAAAAGACCGCTGTGGTTTTGCCCATCGAGGACTACGAAAAGTTGCGGGAAGACTTGGATGATCTCGCCGTTATCGCCGAGCGGCGGGATGAGGAAACGATTCCTCACGCCGAATTCAAACGGAGCTTGAAGCGTCATGGCCTTTCGCGTTGAGTGGAAAAAATCCACCCGCAAAGATTTGCGCCGCCTTCCGCCCGCCACGGTGGATCGTGTCGTTGAAGCGGTGGAATCACTTTCTCAGAATCCTTTTCCCCAAGGCGTTGAAAAATTGAGCGGTTCGGAATATGCCTATCGAATCCGCCTCGGCGATTACCGCGTCGTTTATGAAGTCGTGGTGGAAGCGAAGCTCGTCGAGATTCAACGCGTCCGCCATCGCAAGGATGTCTATCGCTTCTAGCCTTACCCCAGCCGCCGATTGAAAGCCTTAATCGAAACCCGAAACACCCGGACGGAACGGGTCTTCCTCGTCGGACTGGAACTTAAGTCCGGCACCACGGCAAACCTGTGCGAGTCGCTCGATGAACTTGCGGAACTGGCCACCACCGCCGGCGGTGCAGTCATCGGCGAGGGCACGCAAAAAGTCGAAACCCCCAATCCCGCCACCTACATCGGCAAGGGCAAGGCCGGCGAGTTCGCCGCGTTCTGCAAACAGAACGACGTGGACACCGTCATCTTCGACGACGAGCTTTCACCCGCGCAGAGCCGCAACCTGGAAAAGATTTTTGAGGTCAAGATTCTCGACCGGACCGCGCTCATTCTCGACATCTTTGCGCAACGCGCCCGCACGCGCGAAGGCAAGCTGCAGATTGAACTGGCGCAGTTGCAGCATTTGCTCCCGCGCCTGACGCGCTTCTGGGGTCACTTGTCGCGGCAGGCGGGCGGCATCGGCATGCGCGGCGGCGAGGGTGAAACGCAGTTGGAAGCCGACCGGCGCAAAGTCTCCGAGCGCATTGACCGGATTACGCGCGACCTCGACGCCGTGCGCCAGCATCGCGCCGTGCAGCGCAGTGGCCGCCAGCGCAGCCTTTGGCCGCTCGCGTCCATCGTCGGCTACACGAACGCGGGCAAGTCCACGTTGCTCAACCAGCTCACGGGCGCAGACGTGCTGGCCAAGGACATTCTGTTCGCCACGCTCGATCCGACGACGCGGCGGTTGCGGCTGCCGACGAACCAAAATGTTTTGCTCACGGACACGGTGGGGTTCATCCGCAAACTGCCCCACGGACTGGTCGAGGCGTTCAAGGCCACGCTCGAAGAAGTCGTGCAGGCCGACTTGTTGTTGCACGTCGTGGATGTCAGCCATCCCCAGGCGGAGGAACAGATCGCGGCGGTGAACGCGGTGCTGGCCGAGATCGGCGCCGGCGAAAAGCCGACGCTGATGGTGCTCAACAAAATTGACCAGCTCAGCGGGAGCAAAGAAGTCCTGGGGCGGTTCCTGGAGAAACATCCGAATGCGGTCGCCATTTCCGCGGCGACCGGCGATGGCATCCCGGCCTTGCTCGCGGAGTTGGGCACGCAGTTGCGGCCCGTGCGCGAATTTCTGGAACTGCGCATACCGCACGAACAGGCGGCGGTCATCGCGCGCTTGCACAAGGTCGGCCAGGTGATTGAGCGGCGTTACACGGGGAAGCTGGCAAAGTTCAAGGCGCGGATTCCACCGCATCACCATGCGGAATTTGCGAAGTACATCGTCCCGGTCACGGATCCAAAAAGGTGATTTTTACGCCCCCGGCTTTGGGTTTGGAAAAACTGTCCAGCAAGGTGGGCGCGGCAGCGGGCAGTTGCGGCTTGGATTCCGCTGCCGGTTCGGCCGAAGCCGCCGCCGGAGCGAGCGCCGAGCGCAAGGCGCCTTCAACCAGTTGGGCGCAGTGAATTTTCATCGGCGGGAGCGCACCCAGTTCGCCGGCCAGTTCTTCGGTCTTGAGGGCGAGCGCTTCCTCGGCGGTCTTGCCGCGAATCAATTCCGTCGCCAGGCTCGCGACAGCAATGGCCGTCTCGCAGCCGAAGGATTGAAATGTGGCGCGGTCAATCACCCGCTTCCCGTCCTGTTGTTTGAACTTGACCCACATCCGCAGCATCTCGCCGCAATCGGAATTGCCAACGGTGCCCACGGCGTCGGCGTCGGCCAGTTCGCCCAAATTCTGCGGATTGGCGAGCGCGGCCTGAATGCGGGTCTGTAAATCGTCGTTCATGGCTTTATTTTCCTCGCGCAGGGTAGCCGAACCCGTCCGGAATGCCCACGCTGTTTTTTGGAGCGGGCATTCAGCCGGGACGATCGCGTTTGTTTTGGGCGCCGTGGTTTTATAGGCTGTGGTCATGCGAGCATTGGACGTACAAAACATCGGGAGCGAGCTGGCGATCCGCTGGGACGACGGCACGGAAAGTTTCGTCGCG
>CAYHFK010000423.1:0-2666 GCA_964355895.1 uncultured Bifidobacterium sp.
GTCGTGGTCGCAAAGGCCGGCAGGGTTTGCAGTTCGGGGGGCGCGCCGACCAAACCCGCCCGGCTGGTAAAGGAATCGCGGGGCTTGGCGGGCGGCGGGGAAGACGACCAGGTCGGCCACGGAGACGTCAGTGCCGGCTGCAGGGAGGATCCGACCACCGGCAGACCGGGCGAATAATTATTGCTGCGGGGCGTATAGGCCGGCCCGCCAATCAGGCGTTTGAACCCGTCGAGCCGGGTTTCCTTGAGACCAGAACTACGCTCGGACGGGTCGTTCGGACGCTGGGCGTCCAACAGATCATCAAAGGTTTTTGGTTTGAGATTCTCCGAGAAAAACCCACCGCGATCCGCCGCATTGTTGGACATGCGGCCCACCGAACGCGCCGCGGCGGTGCGATCGCCGTCGAAGGGATGTTCGCTGAACAGCCGGCTCAACGGGTCCTTGCCATCCGGGTCTTTATTGTTGCCAAACAAATCCGTTTTCGGAGCCTGGTTCGTAACGGCCCCACGCTCACGATCCAACATGTCGAAGAAACGGTCGAGCGGGGTCCGGCGTTTTCCCCCGGCGGCATCCAGCGAGTCCTCCGCTGGCTTGAGGGGGTCGTCCTTGGTCAGATCGGAATCGCCACTCTCCGGCCCGAACAACATCATCTCCGCCCGCTTATCCAGCAGTTCCTGGAGCCGCCGGTTGTTCGCCGGCGCGGCGGGCGGGGCGATTGGACCCGAAGGGGGGGGGGAATTGCCGGCTGACCGCCCCGAGTCAAAGATCTGGAATGGCTTCTTCAAGTCCGATTCGAGATTCTTGAACGGCGAAGCCTTCAATTCCAACTGATTGCGGTTGGAGGAAATCGTGGCCGACTTCGGTTCGGAATTCGTCATTGGCGTGCCGCGCTGCCGCGCCAGGTCTTCCGCATGCACCACCACCAACCCGTCAACGAGGAGCATCGCCGCCAGACCCGCGTAATTCCAAAAACGAAAATTCATAACGTACCGTCAGCCAGCGTAGCGCAATCAATTCTACCCGTCAAAGGCCCGCTTGGCTCAAGCGAACCGGCCTCAATCCGCGCCCGCCAGCTCCATGTCGCGGGTGTAATAGAGAATCCGTCCGCAATTCGTGCAACTGACCAGGTCCTGCGCCGCCTGACAGGCGACGAGGGTTTGCGCGGGCAGTTTCATGTGGCAACCGCCGCAAACGCCATGCTGCACCCCCACCAGGACATTCTCGCCCTTGCTCTTCACCAACCGTTCGTAACGGGCGCGCACCGTTGCGTCCACAGCGGACGCCAGCTCCGCGCGATTCCCCTCCAACTGCGAAAGTTCCTTCTGCAAATTTTGCTCACGCTCCCCCAGTTGCGCGATGTTGCCGTCGGCTAACTTCTTCGCCGCGTCCGCTTCCCGCGTGAAGCGGGCGACTTCCTTCTGCGCCTGCTCGGCCTGCTCCATCAGCCCAATCTCCCGATCCTCGATCTTATTGATGTCGGCCTTGCACGTCTCGATCTCGTGGGCCAGCGCGCGATACTCCTCGTTCTTGCGCGTCTGCAACTGTTGATTGGCGTACCTCGCGATCTGCTGCTGCTTGCCTTCCACCTCAAGCTCCAGTTGTTTGCGGTCGGATTCGATCTGCTTGACGCGTTGTTTCCCGTGGTCGAGCTGGGTCTGGGCGGTGGTGAACTTGATTTTGAGGGTCTGGCGTTCCGGCTCGATGTTCGCGAGTTCCGCCTGCAGCCGGCGAATCTTCCGGTCGCGATCCTGGAGAATCAGAAGTTTTTCAATGGCTTCGAGCATTTCATCGCAGTTTATGCACAACGATCTGACAAGTCGAGGGCCAAGACGTTCAAGCGAAAGCGTCGTGCCCCGCAAGCTTGCCTGGAGTACAAAACTCGCTACAGTTAGCCGAATAGAATGAGCAGCATCCCCCACATCCCCGCGCTGCGGCGCGGCAAAGCATACGAGAGCCTCGACCAGACCGAGGTCAAAGATTTTCGCACGGGCGAAGTCAAAGCCACCGTCAGCCAGGTTAACGCCGGCATCGTGCGCAAAGATCTGACACGCGTGGCGGACGGACAGGCGGCGCTCAAGAAATTTTCGGTCGCCCAGCTGATCGAGATTTGCGCCAGGACGGGCGATCACTTTCTCAACGGCACGTTGCCGCTCGGTGACAAGGGCCACACGCAATCGCCGCAGCAATACATCGAGACGTTGAACAGCACGAGCGGGCTACCATACGTCATGGTCCGGCGCAACATGGAGAAAATCCACCTCGCGCTCACGAACATGAAAACCGTGCTCAACGGCCTGTCGCGCGGACTCGACCTTGCCATCCTCGACTCCGGCAGCGGCGAGCAGTTCGGCACGCGGCTGAGTTTCTTCCCGACGACTTCGGCGCTTGGCCTTGTGATGCCGAGCAATTCGCCGGCGGTGAATTCCCTCTGGCTGCCCAGCATCGCGCTCAAAACACCTGTAGTGATCAAGCCGGGCAAGGAAGAACCGTGGACGCCGTACCGGCTGATTCAGGCGTTCATCGCGGCGGGCGCGCCGGCGGAGGCGTTTGGGTTTTACCCGACCGACCACGAAGGGGCGGGCGAGATTTTGAAAACCTGCGGGCGCGCGCTGATCTTCGGCGACAAGTCCACCACGCAACAATACGCCAACAACCCGGCGATCCAG
>CAYHFK010000424.1:0-2649 GCA_964355895.1 uncultured Bifidobacterium sp.
GGAGATTGCGCCGCTGACGATTACAGACAGCGGCACCGGAGCAAAGCAGCCATGATCGTCGGCAGCCGGCGCGGCGTAGCGCAGGTTTCCCAACCTGCTGTATCGCCGATTTCCAAATCGGCAGCGCGGCTGACGTCGTGCGCCCTGCGGGTTGGGAAACCCGCGATACAGCAGACTTGGAAGTCTGCGCTACAAGCCAACTCCGGTTCACGGCCACAATGAGCGATTTCGAAATCCTGGGGGCTACCCCCCAACAACAACGAATCAAAATGAAACTGAACCTCGCAAGATTGATCGCACTGGCGGCGGCATTCCTGGCCACGCTGCCACTCGCAGCGGCGGCGGCGGCGGACTCGGCGGCGGCGCCCGCCAACGCCCAGCGCCTCCAGTGGTGGCAGGATGCGCGCTTCGGAATGTTCATTCACTGGGGGCCGGTTTCGCTCAAGGGCAAGGAGATCGGCTGGTCGCGCGGCGCGCAGATTCCCATCGAGGAATACGACAACCTCTACCGGCAGTTCAATCCGACGAATTTCAACGCCCGCGAGTGGGCGCGCATCGCGAAGGCCGCCGGCATGAAATACATGGTGTTCACCACCAAACACCACGACGGCTTCTGCATGTTCAATACGAAGCAGACGGATTTCAACATCATGAACTCGCCGCTCCATCGCGACGTGACGAAGGAACTGGCGGTCGCCTGCAAGCGCGAGGGATTGCAATTCGGCACCTACCACTCGGTGTGCGACTGGCATCACCCGGATTTTCCGCTGACCAGTCCCGGCGGCAAGGTCAAACGCGAAAGCTCGAACCTCGATCGCTACGAGCAATACCTCCGCGCGCAGGTCAAGGAGCTGATCCAGAATTACGGCCCGCTGCTCGTGATGTGGTTCGACGTGCCGCAGGAATTTGATCGGAAACGCGGACTGGGGCTGGAGGCCTGGACCCGCTCGTTGCAGCCGGACATCATCATCAACAACCGCAGCGGCGCGGACGGCGATTACGGCACCCCGGAGCAACACGTCGGCAAATACGAGGACCAGCAGCGTCCCTGGGAAAGCTGCATGACCATCGGCAATCAATGGGCGTGGAAAACGAACACCCAGTTGAAAACGCTCAAGAAATGTCTCCAGACGCTCGTGCTCTGCGCCGGTGGCGATGGCAACCTGCTCTTCAACGTCGGCCCGATGCCGGATGGGCGGATCGAGCCGCGTGAGGTCGGGCGATTGCAGGAGATGGGGGCGTGGCTCGCCAAATACGGCGACACGATCTATCGCACGCGCGGCGGACCATGGAATTTTCCACGATCCATTGCCAGCACGCGACGCGGCAAGAGCATTTTCCTGCACGTGCTCAACTGGGACGACGAAACCGTCACGCTGCCCAACATCCCGGCGAAGGTGCGCCGCGCCGAGGTGCTGACCGGCGGTAAGGCGGAGTTTCAGCAACAAGGCGACAAACTCAGGGTGAGCGTGCCGCCGGCGAACCGACAGGAGATTGACACGATCATCCGGCTCGACCTCGACCGGTCGGCGATGGACCTGCTGCCCGTTGACACCCCGTTGGAGGTTCAAGGGCACGGCGGTCAATGAGTTTTGGCCCATGGACGATTACGCCGCGGGGCGCGTGTTCGATGACGATTCTCACCCGCTTTGGGAGATCAAAGCCGGCGAGAAGTGAAGGCGCGAAGAAATTTGATTATTGCCTCGGTTGGATTGAAATCGCCTCTTTGCATCTGCGCACAATCCGTGTTCAATGCGTGGCGAAGGAATCTGCATGAAAGCGAAGACCGACAACCAAGACCGATTCGTGATCATCATGGCCGGCGGACGCGGCGAGCGTTTCTGGCCGGTGAGCCGCGAGAAAACACCCAAGCAACTCATCAAGCTGCTGGGCGATAAATCATTTCTCCAGCAGGCCGTCGAGCGGGTGCTGCCGCTCGTGCCGATGAAAAATATCTTCATCATCACGAACGAGGCGCAGGCGGCTGGGGTGCGGAAACAATTGCCCAAGCTGCCCAAAGAGAACGTCGTGGCCGAACCGATTGGCCGCGATACGTGCGCGGCTGTCACGCTGGGGGCGGCGCTCGTGGGCGCGCGTTCGACTACGGGAGTCATGGCGGTGTTGCCGGCGGATCATGTGATTCCCGAGGAGAAGAAATTTCAGCAGGTATTGGGCGACGCCTTCGATCTCGCCAGTCGTGGTCAGGCGATTGTGACCATCGGCATCAAGCCCACCGAACCGAACACCGGTTACGGCTACTTGCGCGTGGGCGAGCCGTTGCCGCCGCCGACGGGTAGGAAGGCTTACAAGACGGTGTTTCATCGCGCCGAACAATTCGTCGAGAAGCCGAACTACGACACCGCGCTCGGCTACCTGCAAAGCGGACAGTATCGTTGGAACGCCGGCATGTTTGTGTGGTCGTTCGTGACGGTGACGGAAGGGTTGCAGCATCATCAGCCGGAAATGTACGAGGCGTGCCAGCGCTGGTTCAAGGTCGCGGGCAACGCCCCGAAACTCGCGAAGGTGCTGGCCAAGGAATATCCCGCGATCAAGAAAGTCTCGATTGACTACGCGTTGATGGAGAAGGCGCACAACGTCGTTTGTGCCGACGGCGCATTCGCGTGGGACGACCTCGGCTCCTGGACGGCG
>CAYHFK010000425.1:0-2559 GCA_964355895.1 uncultured Bifidobacterium sp.
GTAGCGGCGGGCGTCCTCGCCTGCCGTAGAGCCGGCGCGTCCCGCCCGGCGGAAAGAACCTCACGTATTCGGAGGGCGCTCGAGTTTTTCGTGAGTTGTGCAGCGGTCCGGGCGCCGAATCCGGGCGGCAAGATGCCGCCCTCTACGGCAGGCGAGACGCCCGCCGCTACATTCGCTGCCCGCCACTTTGGATCTCACCACAGCCCAAGCGCGAGATTGACATGCTGCGCCGTGGTTTTTAGCCTCTGCCCGCAAAGATGGAAACGCTTTGCCCCGGACCCCGGTTCGGGGATTTTTATTGTGCAAACGCAGTTTTGAATTATGGCAAACACGATTCTCGTCGGCGCCCAATGGGGCGACGAAGGCAAAGGCAAAATTATTGACGTGCTCACCGAGCAGGCGGACGTGGTCGTCCGTTATGCGGGCGGCAACAACGCCGGGCACACGGTCTATCTTGGTAAACAGAAATACGTCCTGCACCTGATTCCGTCCGGCATCCTGCGCAAGAACAAGCTGTGCGTCATCGGCAACGGCGTGGTGATTGATCCGCTTGGCCTGGTCAGCGAGATCACCGGGTTGCAAAAGATGGGCATCAAGGTCGGCCGGAACTTCGTCGTGAGCGAGACCGCGCATGTGGTCTTTCCGTATCACCGCGAACTGGATGCCCAGCGGGAAGTGCTCAAAGGCAAAAACAAGATCGGCACGACCAAGCGCGGCATCGGCCCGGCCTACGGCGACAAGGTCGCGCGCGTCGGCCTGCGCATGGGTGACTTGATTGATCCGGCGCGGCTGGAAGCAAAACTTTCGGTGCGCATCAAGGAAAGCAACAGCGTGCTCAAAGCACTCGGGGCCCAACCGGTTTCTTTTAAGCAGGTGTTGGCGGACTACAATAAAGCCGGAAAGTTTTTGAAGCCGTTCGTGGAGAACACCGTTGTCTTGCTGCATAAAGCGATGCGGCGGGGCGAGGATATTTTGTTCGAGGGCGCGCAGGGAACGTTTCTGGATATTGACCACGGCACTTACCCGTTTGTCACTTCATCCAACACGACGGCGGGCGGGGCTTGCACGGGATCGGGTGTGCCGCCGCATCGGATGGATCGCGTGGTGGGGGTGCTCAAGGCGTACACGACGCGCGTGGGCGAAGGTCCGTTGCCGACGGAGAATCAGGAGATTTCCGACCTGTTGCACGGCATGGGTCGCGAATTCGGTGCGACGACGGGGCGCGCGCGGCGCTGTGGCTGGTTTGATTCCGTGGCCACGCGCCATGCGACGATGGTGAACGGCATTGACGATCTGGCGGTTACCAACCTCGACGGGCTGGATACGGTGGCGACGATCAAGGTCTGTGTCGCATACCGGCACGGGAAGAAGCGTTACGATTACATGCCGAACGACGCGGAAGTGTTGGCCGCGTGCGAACCGGTCTATGCCGAGTTTGAAGGCTGGCTCACGCCGACCCACAAGGCGAAGACGTGGAAGCAACTGCCGCCCAAGGCCCGCGCTTATCTGAAGGCCATTGCGGAGTTGACCGGCGCGAAGTTGTTCATCGCGTCCGTTGGCCCGGCGCGGGATCAGACCATCTTTGTATGAATTGCCGGTTGAAAGGTGAAAGCTGCCGGCGGGCGCTGCGGTCGGTTTCCCGACCCGGCCCCTTGCCATCGGCCACCGGCCACCGGTAACATTCCGCGCCATGAGCGCCACACCGCATCTCAGCCCGGAAGCCAAAGGCCAGTTGCCCCAGCACGTCGCGATCATCATGGACGGCAACGGGCGTTGGGCCAAGCAACGCCACCTGCCGCGCATCGAGGGCCATCGGCAGGGCGCGGAATCGGCGCGCGTCATCATCCGCGCGGCGGGCGATCTCGGCATCAACTATCTCACGCTCTACGCGTTCTCGGCTGAAAACTGGAATCGCCCCAAGGACGAGGTGGATGCGTTGATGAAATATCTCATCCACTATCTCAAGTCCGAAACGCCCGACCTGAACAAGAACAACGTCCGCCTCGACGCCATCGGCCAGATCTATCGCCTGCCGGAAAATGTGCAGGAGCAACTCCGGAAATCCATCGCCACGCTGGCGAAGAACAACGGGCTTACGCTGGTGCTGGCGTTGAGCTACGGCGGGCGCAACGAAATTGTCGAAGCCGTGCGCGGCATCGCGGAAAAAGTCCGGCGCGGCCAATTGGAGCCCTCGGACATCACCGAGCAAACCGTGTCCCAACATTTGTGGACGCGGCATCTGCCCGACCCGGATTTATTGATCCGCACCAGTGGCGAGATGCGCGTGAGCAATTTCCTGCTGTGGCAGATTTCCTATGCCGAGTTCGTCATCACGCCCACGCTCTGGCCGGATTTCCGCAAGCCGCAGTTGTACGCGGCGCTGGAAGAATACGCAAAGCGGCATCGGCGGTTTGGCGGCGTTTGATGCCGGGCGGCTACGACGGAGGTTGGAGTTTTCAAGCCGGCTCTTAACAGTTCAAAGCCGTTCCAACTGCGTGTATTGAAGCTCGGCCCGATGAGCGCAGGCGGCGCTTGTGTCGGTCATCCCGGTCTTCGACA
>CAYHFK010000426.1:0-2547 GCA_964355895.1 uncultured Bifidobacterium sp.
TTCACCTTTCTCGGCAGCGGCACGTCGCAAGGGGTGCCCCTCGTTGGCCGGGATTACCCGCCGGAATTCCTGGCCAATCCGAAAAACCACCGCACGCGACCTTCGATTTACGTTGCGACCGGCGAAATTAGTTTTCTCGTGGACACCCCGCCCGACCTCCGCACGCAATGCCTGCGCGAGAACATCCGCACTTGCGAAGCCGTGATCTTCACCCACTCGCACGCCGATCACATCATGGGGTTGGACGACTGTCGGCGCTTTTGTGACTTGCGCGGGGGCACTCCACTGCCGATCTATGCCAGCCCCGAAACGATGGAGGATTTGCGCCGCGTATTCCGATATGCCTTCCATGACGGCCCCTGGCCCAAGGGCTATTTCATCCCCGACCCGCGAATCATTACCGGCCCGTTCACGCTCGGCGATTTGGAAATCACTCCCCTGCCCTTGCCCCATGGCCGGTTCATCACGAGCGGATACTTGTTTGCCCAGAACGGAAAGAAACGGCTCGCCTACCTGAACGATTGCAAGGAAGTCCCCACGGCGGTCATCGAACAGGTGCGGGGGGTGGAAATCGTCGTGCTGGACGCGCTGCGCTACGCGCCGCATCCGACGCACATGTGCCTGGACGAAGCCCTCACCGCCGCGCGGCGCATCGGGGCGGGGCGGACTTACCTCACGCATCTGACGCACGATTACGATCATGACTTGGCGCAAGCCGAGTTGCCGCCGGGGGTGTGGTTCGCGTGGGACGGGTTGCAGGTGGTGGGTGATGTGTGATATGCGAATTCTCCGTTTTATTGTCGCTCTCACCGCTTCCATGGCCGTGCTCGCTCCGGTGGCGATGTTCGCCGGCGGCGAGGAAGTCGTGGTCGTTTACAACGCGCGCCTGCCGGAATCGAAAGCCCTGGCGGAATATTACGCCCGCAAGCGCGACGTGCCGAAGGAGCAGGTGTTTGGATTCAAGCTGAACACCAGCGAACAAATTTCCCGCGCCGAATTTCGCGATGACCTGCAACGTCCCCTCGCCAAAAAACTTGAGGGCCAAAAACTTTGGCGCATCGGCAGCGGTGAGTTGCCCGGCACGAACGGCCAACCCGTGCGCGTCGCGCGCAAAGTCGTTGAGTCAAAAATTCGCTATGTCGTCCTGTGCTACGGCGTCCCGCTGAAAATTCTCCGCGACGAGAACCTGCGCGAACCCGCCGAAGAGACCCTGCGCCCGGAGTTCCGTCGGAATGAAGCCGCCGTGGACAGTGAACTGGCCTGCCTGCCGCGGATGGACCAGAAGCCCACGCTCGCCGGCCCCGTCGGCAATCCGCTCTTCGGCGTTACGAATGCCGCCTGGCTGCATCCGACCAACGGCGTATTGATCGTCGCGCGCCTTGATGCCGCCACGCCCGAACTGGCCCGCGGACTGGTGGACAAAGCGTTGCAGGCCGAAGCCGACGGCTTGTGGGGGCGTGCGTATTTCGATCTGCGGAACATCACCGATCCCGCCTACAAGCCGGGCGACGACTGGATTCGCAACGCCGCGCAAGTGGCGCGGCAAGTGGGCTTCGATACGATCGTGGACGAGAATTCCACCGTGTGGCCGGCCGGTTTTCCGATGGACCACATCGCGATTTATATGGGTTGGTACACCGAGACGGTCACCGGCCCCTTCACCCTGCCGAAGGTGGAATTCATGCCGGGCGCCTTCGCGTATCATTTGCACTCCTACAGCGCGGCTTCATTGCGCACCGCCACGAATAACTGGGTCGGCCCCCTGCTGACCAAAGGCGCGACATGTACGATGGGTTGCGTGGACGAGCCGTATCTGGGCGGCACGCCGGAAGTCGGAGTGTTCGCCGGGCGCTGGCTGTACTTCGGTTTTACGTTTGGCGAGGCCGCCTGCGCCGCCCAGCCCGTTTTGTCATGGCAAACCACCGTGATCGGAGATCCGTTGTATCGTCCGTTCGGAAAACCCCCGCTGCAAATCCACGAGGAACTTCAGCAGCGGAAGAGCAAACTCATCGAATGGTCCATCCTGCGCCTCGTCAACCTGGCCCTGGCGGGCGGCGCGAACCATCCCGCCCTCACGGTGTCCCTCGAAGATACCCCCACGACCAAGGAAAGCGCAGTGTTGACGGCAAAGCTGGGCGATCTTTACGCCGCGCAGGGAAAACCGGCTTCGGCTATCGCAGCTTACCAGCGCGCACTCAAGCTTGATCCTTCGCCGCAACACCGTATCGGCTTGCGGCTGACCCTCGGCGAAAAATTACTGGTGGAAAACCGCGCGGAAGAGGCCCGCAAAAACTACGAGCAATTACTCGCGGAAGCACCGGACTATCCGGACATCACGGTCATCCGCCAACGACTGGAAACCCTTGCCCTCAAGCCGGACAAGTAGCATCCCGGGGCAGATGACTCCGGTTTCAGAATCGTCCAACTGCGATGTTCGTCTTGACGAAGGCGTCGTGACTGAGTTTGCTTGGGAGGGGTTCGCTCGCCATCAAGGTGAACCCGGCCACGCCAGTTTAGCTCAGTGGTAGAGCAACGGTTTTGTAAACC
>CAYHFK010000427.1:0-2506 GCA_964355895.1 uncultured Bifidobacterium sp.
GGCGGGCGAGAAGTTTCTTTAGCAAAATAGGTGAGCGGGCCGCGAGGCGCGGAGCAACCCTTAGCCGACGTTGCGGCAATACCACTCCAGCGCGAGGTCCAAACCGTCGCGCACCCTTTGCTCGGGCGCGTAGCCCAGCCGGCGTTGTGCCTTGCTGATGTCCGCCAGGGAATGGCGCACGTCGCCGGCGCGGAAATCTTGATACCGAGGCGACTGTTCCGGCAGCGCGGGATCGCGCCGGCGCAATCCGTTTTGCAGCAGCTGAAACAATTCATTCAACGTCGTGCGCTCGCCCACGGCGATATTGTACGCCTGGCTCACCGCATCGGGGTTCGCGGTGGTGGCCGCGAGCAGGTTGGCCTGAACGATATTGGCCACGAAACAGAAATCACGGCTCGTTTCGCCGTCGCCGTTGATCTGCACGGGTTCGCGCCGCAACAGGGCGGCGATCCATTTGGGAATCACGGCGGCATAAGCGCCATCGGGATCCTGACGCGGGCCGAAGACGTTGAAGTAGCGCAGGCCGATGGACTCGCAGCCGTAGGCCTTGGCGTAGGTCTGGGCATAGATTTCGTTGATCAATTTCGTGCCGGCGTAGGGCGAAAGCGGTTGCCCGATCTTGTCTTCCACTTTTGGCAGGCCGGGATCATCGCCATAGACCGCACTACTGGACGCATAGACGAAGCGCTTGACGCCCGCGCTACGTGCGGCTTCGAGCATTGTGAGAAAGCCCGTGACGTTCGCCGCGTGCGTTGCGAGCGGCTCCACCATCGAGCGGGGAACGGAACCCAACGCCGCCTGGTGCAACACAAAATCCACCCCTTCCGCCACCCGACGACAGGCCGCTGCATCGCAAATGCTGCCCTCGATAAATCGAAATTTATTCCACTGGGCCGGGGTGACCAGCGCTTGCACCTGCTCCAGGTTTCCGCGTTTGCCGGTGGCGAAGTTGTCGAGACCGACCACGCCTTGATCCAGTTTGAGCAGGGCTTCGAGAAGATTTGAACCAATGAAACCGCCGACGCCGGTGACGAGCCATTTCTTCGGCGCGGCCAAAAGCTCGCGTTTCAGTTCTTCAAAGCGCGTCATATCAGGCTTTCCACAATTTGCCCGGGGCGACCCGGCATCCCGCCATGGCATTGCGCGTGTCCACGATGCCCGCCGCCCAATCGGCGAGTTCCTGATAGTTCACCGCCTTGTGCGCCGTCGAGATCAACACCAGGTCGAAACTGGAAACCGTTTCCTGGTTCCACGCCACGGACTTCGTCCCCGCCCAGTGGGGATGCTCGCGCGTGGGCCGGATCACCGGCACATGCGGATCGTAGTAGGCCACGTGCGCGCCCTGCTGACTGAGCAGGTCGAGCAATTGATAGCTGGGCGATTCGCGGTCATCGTCCACGTTGGCTTTGTAGGCGAGGCCGAGGATGAGGACGCGGCTGCCCTTCACGGATTTTTGCCGGGCGTTCAACGCGTCGGCCACCTTGTGGATGACGTACTCCGGCATCGCCGTATTGATTTCGCCCGCCAGTTCGATGAAGCGGGTATTTTGGCCGTACTCGCGCGCCGGCCACGTCAGGTAGAACGGATCAATCGGGATGCAGTGCCCGCCCAACCCAGGTCCGGGATAAAATGCCATGAAACCGAAGGGCTTGGTCTTGGCCGCGTTGATGACTTCCCACACGTCAATGTCCATCGCGCTATAAACCTGTTTGAGTTCATTGACCAGGGCGATGGTGACGCTGCGAAAAATGTTTTCGAGCAGCTTCGTCGCCTCGGCGGCGCGGCAGGATGAAACCGGCACGAGGGTTTGAATTGCTTTACCGTAAAGCACCTTGGCTTGCTCCAGACACGCCGGCGTGAAACCGCCAATGACCTTCGGTATTTTGGCCACCTTGCTGTCCGGATTGCCGGGGTCTTCGCGTTCGGGCGAAAACGCGAGGTGAAAGTCCGTTCCCGCCTTAAGCCCCGATCCCTGCTCCAGCACTTCGCGCAAATCCGTGTCGGTCGTGCCCGGATACGTCGTGGATTCCAAGACCACCAGCGTTCCCTTTTGCAGATGGCCCGCGATGGCTTCGCCCGTCTTGATGATGTAGGAAATATCCGGCTCGCGATTTTTGTTCAACGGCGTCGGCACGCAGATGATGATCGCTTCGACCTCCTTGACGCGCCCGAAATCCGCCGAGGCCGTCAACCGCCCCGCGCCGACCGCGCTACGAATGGCTTCCCCGTCAATGTGCTCGATGTAACTGCGCCCGGCATTGATGGCTTGAACCTTTGACGCATCAATGTCCAGACCGATGACGTCCACGTCGTTCCTGGCAAACTGTAAACACAATGGCAAACCGACGTAACCCAAACCAACGATGGCAATTTTCATGGTTTTTAGCGGCGCAACCAACGCGCTGGAAGATGCCGGAGATTCACCGTTCATCAACCCAAAACATTCCCAAGCCGCACCTCGGAGCTTGCCCGGGAGGATAATCATTGTTCTCATCTCCGCTGAAAT
>CAYHFK010000428.1:0-2476 GCA_964355895.1 uncultured Bifidobacterium sp.
TTCCGCGCTCGCCGGGAAATGCTCCGGCACGCTGTTCAGGATGGCCGGGGGTTTGTGTACATTGAAGAAGTAGCTGGCAAACATGTCGCCGCTGAACAGCAGATTGTGGCGCGCGCTGAAAAAGCCGCAGTGCCCCCGCGTGTGGCCCGGCAGATGAATCACCCGCAAGCCGCCCCAAAAGGGAAGCTCCTCGTCGTCGGCCAGGAACTCATCAATCCGGGCGGGCCGATAGCGGAACAGAAAGCGCCCCGCCGCCTCCAGCCGACCGCACCACCGATTGACTCCTTGATACGGATAGGTTCCATCCACATGCGCCTGCTCCTCGCGGTGGGCGTAGATTTTCGCGCCCGTCCATTCCTTGAGCCAGGCCAGATTGCCCGCGTGATCCAGATGGCCGTGGGTCAGGAGAATGGCTTTGATGGATTGCGGCGTGAGGCCCAGTTGGCGGACGAGACGCCGGATGAAAAACGGTTCGCCGACCAGACCGGTGTCAATTAGCACGCTCGCGTCCCCGTCGGCCAGCAGGAAACAGCAGCCCATCAGGCCGCGGATCGAATGCAGACTGGTTGGAACGTTGCGCACGCTTCAGAATAACCAGTGCTGTCGAAGTTGAAACGGCAATCTATCCAGGCAAAACCTTGCGCCCTTTACACCCTTCGCGTGAAGTAACCGACAAAGTGCGCAGCGGCGTCTCGGTAGAGCGCCGCCTACTGAACCAGAGCATTCCCGATGGCGGCTTTCTCCAGAAAGCCGCTACGCCGCACGAGGCTATTTCACCTTTTCGACGACGAGCGTTTCGACCGGCCCTCAACATCAGCGTTTAGTTTCTCTGGCTTTGATCGCTTTCAGTTCCTGCTCGTTTTCCGCCGCCGTTAAGACCCGCCTTGCTTTACCACTACGCCGCTCGATCGAATACATGATGTTGTTCGAGTAAAAGAACCTTGTAAAACGTTGCAGGACCTTTGATGGATCAATCAGCGCCGTGTCGAGATGTTCATCGGAAATTTCCAGCGATTGTACCCGGACGGTAAATACTCTCTTGTCGTCTTCGGTAGAACTGCCCAAATACCTCGTAAACTCGACAGGCACTTGCCCCTCATAAAAGGTAGGCGCGTATTTGTACCTGACCGACGCAAAGGCTTGGCCGTCGCCTCGCAGAATAGTAGCCACGCTCGGAACGCCGTTCTCCAGTTTGATGTCAACGGTTACGTTCTTGCCGTCCTCTGTCCTCCCCGCAAACCGCTGCCGATTCTCGTCCCAAATCGCAGTGCCAGGTTGCATTTCTGTAATGCCAAGCGTTAGAAACAGGTTGACTGTCATTCTCGTTACGGCTTCAGTCCCAACCGCACCGCCATTGCCTCCCTCGCTGTTGTTAACCTTTGGATCATACTCAGTGAGGTTCCCTCCCTGCGTATGCCAGAGAATCCCACCTAACCGTCCCACCCGGATTCCCGCGCCACCTTCAACCGTGAGGAGATAGTCATCGCCGTCCCGGCTGAATGAAAATGTCTGCTTGCGCGCCTCTGGAGGAATTCCTTTGATGATGAACAACTCCTTCTCAAAAACTGTGTTTGCAACAATCGGAGTTTTCTCAAGTAGAGAAAAAGCTGTGACACCAGTGTGTCCGCCGGACGGAATTACTGCCGTATCCGAAACCGCGACGGTCACCAAGCCGCCGGTGAGCAGTGCCGCCGCGCCGATACCTGCTGCGAATTTGAGTTTCAACCAAGTCATTGTCTTCATAGTTCCTGTCACCAGTGTTGTTAGTGTTGCCGAAATCAAAGTGCCTTTGGCCGCCGTCGCCGCGACTGTTACCACCAATCCCACCGGTGCGGCCTGCACTGAGTTCGCCGATACCGCACCCGCAATGAGCGCCGCCGTCAACGTCACGCCGCGCTTGCTGAAAATCTTCCGCAGCTTCTCCAGCGCGCGGTTTACGCGCATCTTGGCCGCATCTTCGCTCGCGCCCAGCGCCGCGCCCACTTCGCTTAGGCTCTTGCCGTCGAGATAGCGTAGCACCACCGCGCTGCGATCCTTTTCGCCCAGCGAATCCATCGCGGCCTCCAGCAGAGGCGCGATCTGTTGCCAGGCTTCCGCCTCCGTTTCACTCCGGCGCGACTGGTCGCCGGATTGGGGTTCGGTCACTAGCGATTGCATGTGCGCCTCCTGTTCGCGGTGTTGCCGGCGGCGCTGGATTTTGAGCGCATCGGCGGCGGCGTAGCGCGTGGTGCGGTAAAGCCAGCCGGAAAGAATCGTCTGTGAGCCGAGCGAAGCGGCTTTGCGGGCGAGGATGATGAAGACGGCCTGCGTGACCTCTTCGGCCAGATGGGCGTCGCCCACCCGGCGGCACGCGGCGGAATAGACCAGGTTCAGATGGCGCGCCACGAGTTGCTCGAAGGCGCGCTCGGATTGGCTGGCGGCGTATTCCCGCACCAAAGCCATGTCGTCGGTCATCATCTACCTATACATGGACGCC
>CAYHFK010000429.1:0-2395 GCA_964355895.1 uncultured Bifidobacterium sp.
TCACAATTCGTCGCCCGGCTGAGGCGGCACGTCCGGCACGGAGGCCAGATACTTCTCGAAATCTTCGCGGCGTCCAGCCTTCGCCTCGCGGCGCAGGTAGTCCATGGTCAGCACGACCGCCAGTTTTTCGCCGGCGGCGCTGGCGAAGAACTGGCTCACGGAATAACCTTCCTTCGCGGCGAGGGCCTCAATGGTTCTCTTCAGCGACTCCGGCAGTTGAATCGTCAGCGTGCTCACGTTCGCATCGTGGCTGGGCAGCTTGGCGCCTCAAGGTGCCGGTTGATAGCCTTCCGGCAGCCGGTCGTAATCCGGCGGCTCGACATCGGGGACTTGGGCCATGATGCGGTCGAACTCCGCCACGTTGGCTCGCTTGGCGCGCGTGGCCATGTCGTCGCTGCCCTTCCAGGCGACGAGTTGGGCCGACAAGGCCAACGCGATGATCTGGTCAACCGACACTTGCTCGCGCTCCGCGACGGCAAACGCCTGTTTCGCGAGGTAATCAGGAACATTGGCTTCAATCTTCGTCATACGGCCTTTCTCAACAGTTCCAGGAACTGCGCCGGGCGCAACACCTGCACACCAAACTGCGCCGCGCCCCGCACGTCCCGGACGTTGTGCGTGACAAGATACGGAACTTCCGCCTCCCGCGCCAGTTGAACCAATGGCTCGTCGTCAGGGTCAGCCGCAGCGGGTTGCCATGCGCTGGTCAGCGCCCGCTGCTCCGCCAGCCCACAGAGCGCGTCCAGGTAGGCATTGGCCTCGGCGTGCGTGAGTTTGAGCACGCCGGCTTCGCGATGCAGAACCTCGTGGTATTCGCCCAGGACCGTGTTGCTCAACACCAGCGCCCACTTGCCTTCGCGCAGGAGGCGGAGCAATTCGTAGGACGCGCCACTCCGGGAGCGCAAGGCTGCCACCAGGACATTCGTATCCATGACCGCTCTCATTTTGCGGATTCCTCAACGGTTTTAATTTCCTCCGGTGTCAGGCCGTCGAGGCGATAGACGATCTGGCCAATCAACTCATCGGTGACTACGCAGCGCGGCATGGCTGCGAGAATAGTGGAGCGAGCGGCGGTTGCAAAGCGGAGTTTGAATCTCCAAACCTGTTGCCTTCAGTTTACCCAGTTTCGCGGCACTTGCGGACGATGTAACTGGACAGTGCCCGGCGCAGCCACGCCAGACGCTGTGCGGCGATGGCGCGCTCGATGCCACTGCGCATTTCTTCCATGCCGGTAATCAGCCGACCGGCGGAGCGCGCGGCGTCCAGGTCGCGCAAGGCTTGGCGGGCGTCCGCCAACAGGGCAGCGGCAATGGCCGGCGGCGGTTTGGGAGTGAACCCCGTGATGCAAACGTCGCGGGCGACGGCGAAGGAGCGCAGTTCATACGGGGCCAGCGTGAGTTCCCAGCGGCGTGAGGCGTGCAAGTTTTCGCCCGTGGCCAGGTCCTGCAACTTTCCGGGCGAGCGGTCGAAGGAGAGTTCGACGCGCACCGGATAGTAATCGCGATTGACCAGATAGAAGTAGCGTTTGCCGTCCTGGACCAGCGTGCGGACCGCGACGGGATCGGTCGTGCCGCCGACGGTTTCAAATTTCTTCCGCGGCAGCGCACGATAGGCGGCGGCGAAATGCCGGAGTTCCTCACTGTGCGCCTTGTCGAGGAACAGCCCACCGCGCGTGACACGCAAGGCATCGAGTTCCGCGACGGCGTGGGCGTAGGGTTCGAGGAAATGCACGCCGGCGGGAAACGCGGGCGTGATGCGCAGTTGCGAATCCCACCAAAAGCCGTCAGGCGGATAGACCGAATTGATGCGAAAGATGCCCTCGGCGGGTTTGCCGTCCATGACCGCCAGTTCCTTCGCCTGTGCGTCGTCCGGGTCGGCGGCGAACCACTTGTGCTCGCCCCACGACTCGACCCAGCAGTTGAAGATGAACGCGCCGGGCCGCGCCTGCGCTGAGATCGCGCCCAGCGTCTCCGCGTCGAGGAAGTCGTGGTCGCGATACATGCAGGCGGATTCGATGGGCGTGTTGATGCCGTCCGCCGAGTGAGGTGGATGGCCGCCGCGGTCGCGGGGGTTGCCGCAGCCTAGATCCAGCTCGATGCCGGGTTCGTTCGCGTAGAGCCGGAGGTCCAGGCCGCCTTCGCGATAAATCTCCGCCGTGCTCGGACGGGCGTGGAGTTGGGTCGCGGCGCTCGCCCAGCCGCGCAACTGCGGAATCGTCGTCTCATCCCACAGGGTGAGCGTCACGCGCAGGTCCGGGCGCGCCGCCACCACCACGTCGCGGATGCGGCGGATCAGGTCGCGGATTTTCTGGCAGCGCCACGCGATCCAGGCGGGCTGGCAGTAAAAGTTGAGGAACTCGTAGCGTTTGGCGAACCGCTCCGGCGACTTCGCGTCC
>CAYHFK010000430.1:0-2380 GCA_964355895.1 uncultured Bifidobacterium sp.
GGATTGCCTTGTCCTCTTTCGGTTGCGGCTTTGCCGCGCTGTGTCTTTGCGTTAAAAAATCCGTGTTCATCCGTGGTTGGTTTTCATTCCGGCAGGCCACCCTTTCCGTTTGAGCCTTTTCCCGTCCGCGGCTACGTTGCACGGCGATGTCTGACGCCCATTTCCTGCGCCTCGCCCTCTGCCGCGCGTCTTCGCCGAATCCGATGGTGGGCGCGGTGTTGGTGAAGGGCGGCAAAGCCATCGGACGCGGCTGGCACGCGGGATTGCAAAGCCCGGTTTGTTCCCTTAGTTTTCCCTCATGAAACCGGTTGGGACAAGAACCGACACAGCCTGGCGCAAATCGCGTCTGGCCGCGCGTCTGCTCATCCGCAAGGAATCCCGCCCGCTCCGTCCGCGCGAGCAGGCATTGGCCCGCCAGCTCAGTCAGGATTCCGAAGTGACCAACCGGCTCATTCAACAGGCGCTGTACTTTCTGGGCGTCGGTCCCCGCAAACATGCCTTCGATCAAAAACTGGTGGGCGGGCGAAATTGACTGGGTCACGCCGGCGGGCCAGCTCCTCCAGGCCTTTCTGGCCTCGCTGCCCAAGGACCGCGCCTTTCATGTCACGATCTACGGCTCGGCGCCGCTGCAACTCACCGTGGATCGCCAGTTGTTGAGCGGCGACGTGGATTTGTTTTCCGACGACGACGAGGATCTGTCCGGCTTCATCGCGGCGGCCAAGCTGGACAAGACGCGGGGTGGTTTTTATCTCGAACCCGGATTTGAATTGAGCTTCCGCACCAGTCCCCGCTGGCGACAGCGCGCGGCGACGGTTCAACGCGGCAACGTGACGCTCACCATTCCTCACCCGTTGGACATTCTCATTGGCAAGCTGGATCGCCTCGACGCCAAGGATTTGAAGGCGTTCGAACGTGTCATCCAACTCACCGGCCATCCCACCGCCGACGAGTTCAAACGCGAACTCCAGAACGCGGTGGATTTGTTTCGTCCCGCTTTCGATGAAGACGCGCCCAATCGTTACCCCGAGAACACACGGCGGTTGTGGCGGGAAATTTTTCATGCGGACATTGACGTCCGACGCGACATCATCGAGCCGGCCAGCGCGCGAAGAAAACAGGGCTACGGCGAACAGCCACCGGATTACAAGAAGGTTCTCGGCCAATGACCAAGCTTTGTTCGACCTGCCTTGCCCGGCGCGGTTGCGGCACGACTTCGGCGCATCCGATGGAGGGCACGGTGTTGGTGCAGGGCGGCAACGGCAGCGCGCCAGGATAATGGGTGGTCGCCGGGCGTCTGGGTTTGCCGCTGATCCAGCAGCCTCGCTATTTCAGGTATTTGTCCGCTGGCGGATGGAGCAATTCCTGGATTTTGGGTTCCGCCATGTTCTCCGGTGTCGCGAGCACCACCCCGGTATCAACCCGCTTCTCCACGGGTTCGCCCTGCAAATGATTCATCAGGGTCATTACGCCAAGATAACCCATGAGCAGAGGATTCTGCACCACGAGACCTTGTAGATCGCCATTCTTCAAATCCAGTACTGATTGCGTGCCCGAATCAAAGCCGATCATCTTCACTTTGCCACCGGCCTTGCCGATGTCGCGCAACGCTTTCGTCATCCCAATCGCCGTGGTTTCGTTGGGACAAAAAATTCCATTCACTTCGCGGCCGTAACGGTTCAACAAGTTCTGCGACGCTTGATAAGCCGTCTCCCGCGTCGCGCCGCCGTATTGATCGGAGGAAATCACCTTGAGGCCGGGATATTTCGATTTCAAGGTGTCCAGGAAACCCGCTTCGCGCGCCTCGGTGCTGGCGGAACCGACGGCGAGCCGGAGCAAGATTACGTTGCCCTTTTCCCCCAGCAGCTTGGCGAGATAATCCGCCGCCATCACCCCGCCCTTGAAATTATCCGTGGCGACGAAGCTGATCTGTTTGTCCGATTTCAAATCCGAGTCAAAGACGACGACGGGAATCTTTCGCTTGGCGGCCATGACCACCGGCGCGACGAGCGCCTGCGAATCCAGCGGTGCCAACACGATGCCATCCACACGGCGCGTCATGAAATTCTCGACCACCTGAATTTGCTGATCGCGATCGTCTTCGCGCAGCGGGCCTTTCCAGATCACGTCCACCTTGATCCCTTTCTCTGCCAACTCCCGTTGCGCCTTCACCGCGCCGGCGTGAACGGCTTGCCAGAACTCGTGCGTCGTCCCTTTGGGAATGACCGCGATCGTGTAGGACTTGTCGGCGGCGGACGCGATCCAAGTCATGGAAGCGGCCAAGCCGCATAACAGTAACCAGCGCAAAGTGGATTTCATGGCTTCACCTTAAAAAGCACCGGACAACTTTTCAATCTTTTTGATTGGGGAGGATTGTCGCCGG
>CAYHFK010000431.1:0-2315 GCA_964355895.1 uncultured Bifidobacterium sp.
CGCATCCCGATGAAGCCGTTCAATTCGTCAAAGCCTCCGGCGTGGACTCGCTGGCGGTCGCCATCGGCAATTCGCACGGCGCATACAAGTTCAAGGGCGAACAACATCTGGACCTCGACCGGCTGAAAGCCATCAAAAAAGCCCTCATGGACGCCGGTTTGGGCGATTACCCGCTCGTGTTGCACGGCGCGTCCAGCGTGCCGCAGCATCTCGTGGCTGAGGTGAACAAATACGGCGGCAAGATGCCTGACGCCCAAGGCGTGCCGGAAGCCGACATCGAAGTCGCTCGCCGCGTCGGCTGCACCAAGGTCAACATTGACACCGACCTGCGCATCGCCATGACGGCTGCCATCCGCAAAGTCTTTACGGAAAGCCCCAAGGAATTTGATCCCCGCAAATATCTCGGCCCTGCCCGGCAGGCGGTCTAAGACCTCGTTCGGCACAAGGTCAAGAACGTCCTTTGTTGCGCCGGCCACGCGTTCGACTGAGAATTCTCTCCCGAGACAAAACCCCAAGCCGCAAGGCTTGGGGTTTTCTTTTTCGGTCTGGCAACGCTGGCACTGCGCGCGGCGCAATGGCACTTTTGTTTGGAGTTCCGCCTTCAGGCGGCTCCGGGGTGATTTTGGCCCTGACCCTGAAGGCGGAACTCCAAACGGTGGCGGTGTCGAGTTGCGCCCGACGACGGCGTTGTCTTGCTCGACAAAGTTTCGGGCGACTGCCAAGTTGAGGCGTGCTTGCGGAAAAGCTGGAAAACCTGCGCGCGGTGTTGCGCGCTTATGGGTCGTGCCTCGTCGCCTATTCGGGGGGCGTGGACTCGGTTTTTCTTGCGCGGGTCGCCCACGAGGCGCTGGGGGGGCGCGCGCTGGCCGTGATCGCGGATTCGCCGAGCCTGCCGCGCCGCGAGTTGGACGAGGCTTTGGCGCTGGGCAAGCAATTCGGCTTCCCCGTGCGCGTGGTGCGGACGGCGGAGTTTGAGAATTCCAGTTACCTGGCCAACCCGGCGAACCGCTGTTACTTCTGCAAACACGAATTGTTCGAGGAACTCGCGCCGCTGGCGAAGACGGAGGGTTTTGCCGTCATCGCTTACGGCGAGAACGCCAGCGACGTGGGCGATTTCCGTCCAGGGGCGCAGGCGGCGAAGGAATTCGAGGTGCGCGCGCCGCTCAAGGAAGTCGGTTTGACGAAGGCGGAGATTCGCGAGTTGTCGGCTCAGCTTGGGTTGCCCACGGCGGACAAACCGCAGATGGCCTGTCTGAGTTCGCGCATTCCGTACGGCGAGCCGGTGACGCCGGAAAAGTTGCGCATGATTGAGCAGGGGGAATACATTCTGCGCGATCTGGGATTTCATGACGTGCGGGTCAGACACCATGAGTTGAGTGTTCAGTATTCAGTATCCAGTGTTCAGTCTCCGCCCGCCGAACTGAAAACTGAACACTGGAAACTGAATACTCCTACCGCCCTCGCCCGCATCGAGGTCGGAGCGGCGGAGTTGCCGAAGTTGCTGGCAGCGGGAACGGCGGCGCGCGTGGCGGCGGCGTTGAAGCAAATCGGTTACGTTCATGTGACGGTGGATTTGCAGGGCTATCGGCGGGGCAGCCTGAATGAAACCGGTGGTTCACGTAATGCGTCCGCTCTTGAACCCGTCGGCCAGCCGTAAGTTTTTACGCGGGGCGCGGGAAACTTTTCAGTCACAACGGTTTTAGATAACAAGCTTATGGCACAGTTCTCCTACAAGGCCCGGCGACGTTCGGGCGAAGTCGTCCAAGGCGTCTTGGACGTGGCGGATCGCACTGCGGCGCTGGCGCAGATCGAGCGGCTCGGGCTTTTCCCCGTGGCGCTGGATGCCGCCAAGGGCACGGCGGCCACCGCGGACAAGCCGGCGGCGCAGAAAATCAAATTGTCCGGAATTCTGCCGTCGTCCCTGCGCGCGATGCTGACGCGCAAACGCAAACCCAAGATGCAGGAGGTGGCCACCTTCACCCAGCAGCTTGCCAATCTGCTCCAGGCCGGCATGCCGCTCACGATTGCCCTCAACAGCATGACGCATCTGGAGTCCAAGGGGATTCCCAAGGACGTGAGTGTCAATCTGCGGCAGGAAGTCATGGAAGGGCGCAGTTTGTCCGACGCGATGAGCAAGCAGCCGCTGATCTTCTCCGATTTGTACGTGAACATGGTCAAGGCAGGCGAGCAATCCGGCGCGCTGGTGGAAGTCTTGCGGCGCATGGCGGATCACTTCGAGAGGTTCGCGGCAGTCCAAGCCAAGTTCACTTCCGCGTTGATTTATCCGGCGTTCGTGGGAGTGGTGGGCATCGGCA
>CAYHFK010000432.1:0-2296 GCA_964355895.1 uncultured Bifidobacterium sp.
CGGCCCGCACGGAGTTGCCGCGCCCTACCAGCCAACGGCACTTTGGACGACCGTGCGCCGACGCGCCCGACCCCCTTTTCCGTCACCTTGATGACTTGTCCCCGCCCCATCGCCTGAACTATTGTTTCGTCATGGCAATTAGCCGAGATAGCCGAATCTACGTGGCCGGACACCGGGGACTGGTCGGAAGCGCAATCTGGCGTGAACTGGAGCGCGCGGGTTTTCGTCGCCTAATCGGGAAGTCCCACGCTGAACTGGAGTTGCTCGACCCGGCGGCGGTGGATCGGTTCTACGCGGACGAAAAGCCCGACTACGTCTTTATTGCCGCCGCCCGCGTCGGCGGCATTCTGGCCAATAACAGTTATCCCGCCCAGTTCATCTACGAGAATCTGCAAATGCAAAACTCCCTCATCCACGGCGCGTGGAAGGCGGGGGTGAAGAAACTTCTTTTTCTCGGCAGCTCCTGCATTTATCCCCGGCTCGCGCCCCAGCCGATGAACGAGGATCATTTGCTGACCGGGCCGCTGGAGCCCACGAATCAATGGTATGCCATCGCCAAAATTGCCGGCATCAAGATGTGCCAGGCTTATCGCCGACAATACGGCTGCGATTTCATCAGTGCGATGCCCACCAACATGTACGGCTTAAACGACAACTTCGACCTCCACTCCTCTCATGTGCTGCCCGCGCTCATCCGAAAATTTCACGAAGCCAAAGCGGCCAGCGCGCCCACGGTCACCTGCTGGGGCACGGGCACGCCGCTGCGGGAATTCCTCTTTGGCGACGATCTGGCGCGCGCGTGCGTGTTCCTGATGGAAAATTACAGTGACGAGCAGTTCATCAACGTCGGCTACGGCAGCGACGTGACCATCCGACAACTGGCCGAAACCGTCCAGCGGGTGGTGGGGTTCGGCGGCGAGATCGTTTGGGACACCGCGAAGCCCGATGGTACGCCGCGCAAACTGATGGACAGTTCGCGCTTGTTCGCGCTCGGCTGGAAACCGGCGATGGATCTCGAAACCGGCATCGGTCGCGCCTACGAAGACTTTCTGAAACGCTACGGCAAGCTCTGACCACTGCCGGCCTCAACCCGCAACTTTGATCTCGCCTGTGCGGTGCCGGCGCAGCAGTTCGATGTCCGCATCCACCATCAACTTCGCCAGTTCCACAAACTTGGTCTTCGGTTCCCAGCCCATTTGCCGCTTCGCCTTGCTGGCATCGCCGATCAACAACTCGACTTCCGCGGGCCGGTAGTAGCGCGCATCAATCTCCACGTACTTCTGCCAGTCCAACCCGGCGTGCGCAAAAGTGACTTCCAGAAATTCGCGCACCGAGTGCGTCTCATTGGTGGCGATCACGTAATCGTCCGGCTGATCCTGCTGCAACATCAGCCACATGGCCTCCACGTATTCCTTCGCGTAACCCCAATCGCGCTTCGCATCCAGATTGCCGAGGTAAAGCTTGTCCTGCAGTCCGGCCTGGATGTGCGCCACCGCCCGGGTGATTTTTCGCGTCACGAACGTTTCGCCGCGCCGGGGCGATTCGTGGTTAAACAGAATTCCATTGCTCGCGTGCAGCCCGTACGACTCGCGGTAGTTCACCGTGATCCAATACGCATAAACCTTCGCGCAACCGTACGGACTGCGGGGATAAAACGGGGTGGTCTCCCGCTGCGGCACCTCCATCACCTTGCCATACATCTCGGACGATGAGGCCTGATAGTACCGCGGTTTGATCCCGGTCTCGCGGATCGCTTCGAGCAAACGGATCGCGCCCGTCGCGGTAATATCCGTCGTGTACTCCGGGCAGTCAAAGCTCACGCGCACATGACTCTGCGCCGCCAGATTATAGACTTCGTCGGGCTGGACCTTCAGGATCAACCGCGACAACGCACTCGCATCGCTCAAGTCGCCGTAATGGAGGAACAACCGTTTCCGACTGGCGTGCGGGTCTTCGTAAATGGGATCCAGCCGCCCCGTGTTGAACGAACTCGCCCGCCGGATGATGCCGTGGACTTCGTAGCCCTTGGCCAGAAGCAACTCCGCCAGATACGATCCATCCTGCCCCGTGATGCCAGTGATTAATGCACGTTTCGCCATAATAATTTAACGGCGGCGAGCATCAGAAACCATCCACTAAAACGCAAGCTTGGAAACGGCCGGAAACATTCGGCCAACACCGTCGGTGTGACATCTTTGTAGAACATCACGCGCAAACTGAACCAGCCCCGTGAGGGGCGGCATATTCTGAAACCATTCGTCGCCGGGTTTGGGGTTTGCCAAAACTTCCGGTGCCT
>CAYHFK010000433.1:0-2296 GCA_964355895.1 uncultured Bifidobacterium sp.
CCCGCTCAAACTGCAGGACCATGGCAACCCGGTCCGCTACCGCAACATTTGGTACCGCCCCTTGCCGCCGCGCGCCCTCGAGGGCGGCACCGACGGTTTTCTCACCACCGAAGCCACGACCGCCAAGCGCAACGAGATCGCCGCGATGATTCGCAAGGATGCGCCCAACCGGAAAGACCCGGCCAATCCGGTGCCCGAAATGTTGCGGCTGACGGAATCGCTCGTCTATGAACCGGACGAGGAAATTGCGGAAAAAGCGCAACACCTGGCCGTGCAATATCTGGAAGCCCTGCAAAAACTTTCCCCCGCCGCGCTCGCGGCGAAGAAAGATGAGATCAAACACCTGCGCGACATCACCAAGTATCTCGTCCGCTTCAACATCATCCCGGCGGACGCCGAGCCCGCCGCCCAGCTCGAACAAATCATCAAAGACCAGAACTGGGATAAGAAGAAATAGGACCGCGGGTGGCGCGGATGGAATGGCGGCGGCGCTAGTCCTGTGACAAAAAACTTTGCAGCATGGTTGGCAGGGCGCGTCACTCCGTGCGCGCCGTTCGAACGGCTCCGGCCGGTGGCGCGCACGGAGTGACGTGCCCTACCTGAGCGGCGCTCGCCCACGGAACACCAATAAATAATTTCCGCTCCGCAATCATCATGGCCAAAACCGATTCGCTCGCCGCTGCCGCCGCGCCCGTCGCCCAACGGCTCCTGTCCCTCGACGCCCTGCGCGGCTTCGACATGTTCTGGATCGTCGGCGCCGAAAGCCTGGTGCAGGGCTTGCGAAAAATCGCCGACACCGGTCCGATCAAACTGCTGGCGGATCAACTCGAACACAAACCCTGGGCCGGGTTTCATTTCGAGGACCTGATTTTCCCGCTCTTTGTTTTCATCATCGGCGTTTCGCTGGTGTTTTCGCTGACGAAAACCATTGCGCAATCGGGCCGGCGGGCGGCGGTCCTTCGCATCCTCCGCCGTTCCGCCCTGCTCTATCTTCTGGGCCTCCTCTACTACGGCGGCCTCTCCACCCCGGTTGCGCAGATCCGCCTGCTCGGCGTGCTGCAACGCCTCGCGCTCTGCTACCTGTTTGCCAGCCTCCTGTTCTGCTACCTCAAACCCAAGGCCCTGGTCGGCGTGTGCGCCGGGCTGTTGATTGGCTACTGGGCGCTCCTGTCCTTCGTGCCCGTCCCCGGACACGGCGCCGGCAATTTCGCGGAAGGAATGAACCTGACCAACTACGTGGACAAACAGTTCCTGCCGTTGCGCAAATGGGATGGCGATCACGACCCCGAAGGCCTGCTGAGTACGATGCCCGCCATCGCCAGTTGCCTGCTCGGCGTCTTCGCCGGTCTGCTGCTCCAGAACTCCGCCGTGCCCGATCGGAAGAAAGTCGGCTGCCTGATCGCCGGCGGCATCGCCTGCCTCGCGGCCGGCTGGCTCTGGCATTTGAACTTCCCCGTCATCAAGAAAATCTGGACCTCCTCCTTTGTCCTGGTGGCCGGGGGATACAGTTGCCTGCTGCTGGCCGCCTTTTATCAAATCATTGATGTCTGGAAATGGCAGAAGTGGGCCCTGCCCTTCGTCTGGATCGGCGCCAACCCCATCACCATCTACTTCGGGGGCCGCTTCATTGATTTCGAGGGGCTCGCGAAACTTCTGGTCGGCGGCGAGGTGAACCACGCTTTCGGGCGCTACGGCGAATTGGTGCTCGCGTTGACGACCCTGGGGCTGGGCTTTTGGTTTCTGCGTTTTCTTTACCAGCGAAAAATCTTCCTGCGCCTCTGACCCATCCCTATTCCGATGCCTACGGGTCCAACGGACTCTTCACTCCCCGCGTAAAAGGCTGCGCCACGTTTTACGTGGCTTCGCCTCACGCGGCAGGCTGACATTCCCAAAAAGCCGCGTGGCGCGCAGCGCTTTACGCGGACCGCAATGGATGCTTAATCAAGTGATGCCTGAGTTGCGCCTTCAAGAACCGCCGCCCACCACCACTCTTCAAATACCGTTCCCGGCCCAGTGCATCAGTCTCTTCCAAATACGCCTCGTAATAAATCAACCGCCACGGCCCACGATACGAAGTCGCAAAAGATTTACCTTCTTGATGCTCCTTCAATCGCCGCCGCAAATCCGTCGAGAACCCGATGTAAAGCCCATCATCGGTTTCGGATTGCAGCACATAAACGTAGAACATGAATAAACCTTTCCATAAACCGCGTGGAGCGAAGCGATTTACGCGGCCTTCACCCGCAGTCGCAGCAACTCCATCAAACGCAGCCCGGTCCCATACAACAAACGCAAG
>CAYHFK010000434.1:0-2186 GCA_964355895.1 uncultured Bifidobacterium sp.
TCAAATTGACCCGTCGCCGATCTCGCTCCTCGAAATGGAATCGTTGCGGATGGGCCTTCGACACCTGGTGGATGAATCTCTTTCCGCGCAAAAGCCCGTTTCTCGACAACGGTGGCGGTTACGCGACGCTGAGTTTCATCCCGACGCTCGGCACGATGATCCTCGGCCTCATCGCCGGCAGCGTGATGCGCAGCGAACGCGCGCCCTGGGCCAAGGTGAAATGGCTGGTCATCGCGGGGGGCGTTGGCCTGGCGTCCGGCTGGCTGTGCGGCGCGCTCGGCCTCTGCCCCGTGGTCAAACGCATCTGGACGCCCAGTTGGACGCTGTTCAGCGGCGGCTGGTGTTTCCTGCTGCTGGCGGGCTTCTCCGTGGTCGTGGACATCATCGGCCTGCGGCGGGGCGCCTTTCCGTTGACGGTTATCGGCATGAACTCGATCGCCGCGTATTGCATCGCGCATTTGTTCGATGGCTTCATCCAGAAGAATCTGAAAACCAATCTCGGCCAAAACTTTTTCAAATTCCTTGGGGACGCCTACGAACCGTTCCTTCACGGCGCGGCGACGATGTTGGTCTTCTGGGTGATTCTTTATTGGATGTACCGGCGCAAACTGTTTTTGCGGATCTAGTCCTGTGACCAAGAATTTTCGATACATGTTCGGCAGGGCGCGTCACTCCGTGCGCGCCGCAAACTGGCATCGGCTCCCCCGAACGGCGCGCACGGAGTGACGCGCCCTACCTGCCGACAGCGACGCGGTTCGGATTCTCGTGACGTAACGAAATTTCCCTCTCGCCATGCTAGCCCTGTGACCAAGCGTGCTTCGCGCCCTGCCGTCCTGATTCGCGGCTTGCCCCCAATTGCCGCCCGCACGACAATTGTGCTGCGCCTTCCGGGCGCGGCGATGATTTCGGAAACCACCAATAAAAACGGCGGCCAGCGGAAAGGCAAAGGGGGCTCCGCCGCGGCCCCGTTCTCCGAAGCCGGCGCGTGGCGCGACGTGGGCGCGGGCTGGCAGCCGATCTTCGGCAGCTTTCGCGGCGTGGGTTACAGCATCGAATGGCACGACTTTCGGGCGAAGCATGAGTTTGACTGGGCGGCGAGTTTTCATCCCGGCTGCGTTGAACTTTGCCTGAATCTGGCCGGGCACGGCTTTGTGGAAGGCTGCGGGGGCAGAACGGAATTCGCACCGAACACGGCGGGCTTTTATCATCGCACGGAGGAACCGCTGACGGCGAAGCGCGCGGCGGGCGAGCAGCACCAGTTTCTCACGGTGGAATTTTCCTGTCCGTTTCTCGCCAAACAGCTTGCGGGCGCGGAGGCGATGCTGCATCCGGTCGTGCGCGCCGCGGTGCAAGGCGTACCGCAGCAGCATGTGTCCGGCCGGACGCAGCGGCTGACGGCGGCCCAGCAGCAACTCATCGCGACGTTGCGGCAGCCGCCGGTTTACGCGGCGGCGCAGCCCGTTTGGTATCAATGCAAGGCGCTGGAACTGGCGGTCACCTTTCTGGTGCAGCCGGAGGAGGAATTGTTTTGCACGCGGCAACAGCGGCTGGCGCAGGAGCGCGTCGAACAGGTGATCTTCCTGTTGAAACAAAATCTCGCCGAACCGCCCACGCTGGAGGAATTGGGGAAGCAGATCGGTTGCAGCCATTTTTATCTCAGCCGGATTTTTTCCAATCACACCCGCCAAACCATCACCCAGTACCTGCGGCAATTACGGATGGAGCAGGCGGCGGAATTGTTGCGGGCGGGCGGGCACAACGTCACCGAGGTGGCCATGGAGGTGGGCTACAACAGCCTCAGCCATTTCAGCGCCGCGTTCCACGAAGCCTTCGGTTGCTGTCCCGGTTTGTATCCCCTCGCCACCCTCACCCAACAATCCGCCTCGCCCAAACTCCGCAAAGGGTCGGGCCCATAGCCAGCGGGCCGCCGCGTTCCGGGCGCGGGGTTTCAAATTCGTCCGGCGGGACTGAGCGCCGGAGGTGCGATCGCGGATCGCCCGCGACTCCGCCGCTCAGTTTCTTGCCCGGTGAGGCAAGCTGGCCGGGCGCGAAGCCGCGGCCACTCGTCTTGAGGTGCGTTAGCGTAGCGGCGAAACCAGCCGTCAAGCACCGGCCGGGACGGTGCGGTCCGAAGTCCGGGCGAAATCATTGTTGTCAATTCACGAGCGAAGGCGGTAAATAGTGGC
>CAYHFK010000435.1:0-2165 GCA_964355895.1 uncultured Bifidobacterium sp.
ACCCGCCGCTCCCGTGGGCGGGGCGGAGCTTTTTCCTGGCGCCGGCCCGGTGGTGCGCTGCACGGTAATCGCTCCGGTTTTCTCATCGTGCACCGCCGTGAGCCCCGTCCCGCGCAGGAGCCGGTCCAGCGCTTCGCGGGTGCCGAAGGTGCCTTGAACTGCCGGGGGGCGGATGCCCTGCGTGACCTCGGTCGGGAAAATCACCTGCACGCCCGATTGCGCGGAAAAGCGGCGGAGGGATTTCTCGGCGGCGTCCTCGGGCAGGTTGAAGCTCTTGCCGGCCGGGTCTGCGCCGAACAGCGTCGGCACCATCCAGAGCAGGCAGGCGAGGCGAAGCAGCGTGCGGCAGTGACTGTGGTTCCGGGGCAATCGGACGTGGTGGATCATGGAGGGTTGATGGAATACGAACAGGCACGGGACATGCCACGCTTCCTCGGGACGAACCAAAGGGTCCAATCAGGTAGCGCCATTTTCGGAAATTCGGATTCGGCTGCGATAAGCGTGTGCTCGGACCCGGATTTTCACGCGGAGCCGCGGAGACGCGGAGAGGGACTTTGATTCGGCCGCGTCCCGGTGACTCCGCGTGACAGAACTCTCCCGGCTGGGAGTCTGGTGTCCCTGCGCGTGAGCGCAGGGACCTCCAGCAATCCGGCCGGCTCACGGGCGGGCTACAACGAAGCTGTTTCTTAGGAGCCCCAACCGCAAAAGCGACTTTTGCCCGTGACGGGAAGAAACAGGAATTTCCGGCGTTCGTAGTCCCGCCTTTAGGCGGAAGGTTTGACGGATTCCGCCTAAAGGCGGGACTACGAACAAGGAGCTGTTTCTTAGGAGCGCCCGTACCAAAAAGGTTTTGAGACCGGCTCGAAGAAACGTCGATTGTCGTAGCCCTGCGCGTGAGCGCAGGGAGAGCTGGCAATCCCGCCAGTCACGCGGCGGGCTACAATCGAGCTGTTTCTTGAGAACAAAACCCAAAGGTGAATTTCATTCTCTCTGGGTCCGATACCCCGAAGCTTGCTTCGGCTTGGATTGGTAGGAGGTAGGAGCCTGCTTGCAGGCGATGAGAGACGTGGAGGGTTGGCGCGGGCTGAGAATCGCCTGCCAGCAGGCTCCTACCCTCGGATCAAATGCCCCGTCGTGGGCGGCGGCCCGGTTTCCATAATATCCCCTTCCGCTTGAGCCGGCCGGGAATTTTTCTCAGCCTCGCGCCTCATGAAACGATTCCTCCCGTTCCTGGCTCCCGGTCTGCTGTTCCTGGCCGGAGCGATGCCCGCAGCCGCCCAGCGCCCGAACATCCTCTGGTTCTTGGTGGACGACATGTCCCCCAACTTTTCGAGTTACGGGGAGACGCTGATCACGACGCCGAATGTGGACCGGCTCGCGCGCGAAGGCATGCGGTTCAACCGCGCGTTCGTGACCGCGCCCGTGTGTTCGCCCTGCCGATCCGCGCTGATCACCGGCATGTACCAGACCACCATCGGCGCGCACCAGCATCGGAGCGGACGCGGCGTCGAAAAAATTCATTTGCCCGCGGGCGTGACGCCCGTGCCTGCGCTCCTCCAAAAAGCGGGTTACTACACGTGCATCGGCAGCGGATTGCCCGGAAAGAGCCGGGCGGGAAAGGAAAAGTCGGGCAAAGGCAAGAAGGGCGGCGGCGACGGCCTGGGCAAGACGGACTACAATTTCGAATGGGACGCCAAGATGTATGACGCCAGCGACTGGGCGGGCCGCCAGCCGGGTCAGCCGTTCTTCATGCAGGTGCAACTCGCCGGGGGCAAGTTTCGCGGGGGCGACGATGAGAGCGCGAAAAGACTTGCCGCCCGCGCGCAGGCGGAGCTCGGCGGCGCCACCGATCCCGCCCGGGTCACGCTGCCGCCCTACTATCCGCGCGACCCGGTCCTGTTGCGCGACTGGGCCGCGTACCTCGATGCGGTCCGCCTTACCGACCAGCATGTGGGCGAGGTGCTCGCCCGCCTGGAAAAGGAAGGCATTCTCGACCAGACGCTCGTGATCTTCATGACGGACCACGGCATCAGCCATGCCCGCGGCAAGCAGTTTCTGTACAACGAGGGCACGCACATCCCGCTGGTGGTGCGCGGGCCCGGCGTCGCGCGCGGCCAAGTGCGCGAGGATCTCGGCATCGGCGCTACGCAAGGCCGCCGTTACTC
>CAYHFK010000436.1:0-2104 GCA_964355895.1 uncultured Bifidobacterium sp.
TTAGAAAAAAGGGGCTTTAGAAAAAGAGAAAGGCCGGACAACAGGTCCGGCCTTTTCACACACGGCAACTGAGAACGCAGTGCCAAACAACAATACCAAGATAGCCGCCGGCCAATTTTCGACTAGTCACCATTACGGGGGACATCCGTCCTCAACCCTTTGACCTCAAAACCACCTTCGCGCTGGCGGATTCGTTGTGCGATAAAACAAGCTAGACAGGTGCATCGCCCGGGCACAAACTCAAGCCGTTGACCGCTGGCGTGAACGAATACTTCGTCAACCTCACCGCGTCACACAACTAGATCATTATGAAATCATTCGAAAGTCTCACTGCGCCGCAACTCCGCCGCGCCGCTAAGATCAAAGAGAAAATCCAGTCGTTGAATAACGAGTTGGACCGAATCTTCGGTGGTTCCATCACCGCCGGCCCCGCCGCCCCGCAAGCTCGCCGCGTCAGGCGCAAAATGAGTCCGGCGGCGAAGGCGAAGCTCTCGGCCAAGCTGAAAGCAAGCTGGGCCAGACGGAAAGCGGCGATGAAGCGATAACGCCAAACGAGCAATTCAATCCCCGGTGTTCGACGGCTTGCGTTTGGCCCTGCCCTGCGACTGCGGACGGACGAAAGCGAGGAGTTGATTTTCAAACTACGAGGGGGAGCGGTCAGTCTGGAGTTTCAATCCGGCGTTTAGCCCATCAACCAGCAGTAATTTATGAGTGATCCGGGAACAGGTCGGCCCAACGGACAATTATGGCGCGAGATTGATCGCGTTGACCCTCCCAAACGCCCGGCCCCGGAGCGCGTGGCGGACTTTCACGAGATTTATTCCCTGCTGGACGAAGCCAGTGTTCGGGAGCAGGCCAGCCGTTGCATCCAATGTCCACAGCCCAGTTGTCAGGAAGGCTGTCCGCTGGCCAACCGCATTCCGGAATGGCTGGCCCTGGCGGCGGAGGGGAAATTCCTGGAAGCCGCCGAAATTTCGCAGGCGACCAGCAACATGCCGGAAATCTGTCCGCGCGTTTGTCCGCAGGAACGCCTCTGCGAAGGCGCCTGCATCTTGGTCGGCCACGCCGAGCCGATTTGCATCGGGGCAATCGAAAAATTCATCAATGAGTATGCAATGGCCCACGGCGGGATTACCGTTGCGTGCGCGCCATCCAATGGCCGGCGCGTGGCGGTGGTGGGCTCCGGCCCGGGCGGGCTGGCCTGTGCGGACGAGTTGGCCAAATTGGGTTATGCCGTGACCATCTTTGAATCGCAATCCCAGGCGGGTGGTTTGCTGCTCAATGGCATCCCCGCCTTCAAATTGGAAAAATCCGTGGTGGAGCGGCGGCTCAACATTTTGCGGCAGCGCGGGGTGAAATTTGAACTCGGGGTTACGGTGGGCGTTGAACTCCAGCTCGGCGATTTGCTCAAGGATTTTAATGCCGTATTTCTCGGCATCGGCGCGCAAAAAGCCAAACCGCTCGGCCTTCCGGGCGAAGAATTGCCCGGCGTCCATCAGGCCCTCCCGTTTCTGGTCCAATATAATTCTCCCATGCCGCTGGAGCTGCCCACCATCCCGGTGGCCGGTCGGCGGGTGGCGGTGCTGGGCGGGGGCGACACCGCGATGGATTGTCTCCGCACGGCGCTGCGCGCGGGTGCGACGGAGGCGGTATGCGTATATCGGCGTGATCTGGCCAACATGCCTGGCAGCCGCAAGGAATACTTCAATGCGTTGGAGGAAACCGCCCAATTCCTTTTCCTGACGAATCCCGTGGCGCTCGAAGCCGATGCGCACGGTCGCGTGGCGGGCGTGCGTTGTGTCAAAATGGAGCTGGGCGAACCCGATGCTTCCGGCCGGCAAAAACCGCGCGCCGTGCCCGGTTCAGAATTTACCATCCCGACGGATCTGGTCCTCGGTGCCTACGGATTCGACCCCGTGCCGTTTCCGGAAGGCAGCGACTTGTCGCGCGTGGCCGTGAACGACTGGGGCGCCATCCGAGTGGACGAGCAGCAAATGACCAATGTGCCTGGCGTCTTTGCCGGCGGCGATGCCTCGCGCGGGGCGAGTTTGGTGGTGCATGCCGTCCGCGACGGCCGCAAAGCGGCGCTGGGAATTCACCGGCA
>CAYHFK010000437.1:0-2053 GCA_964355895.1 uncultured Bifidobacterium sp.
ACCGCGATGGCCATGGCGAACGGCCAGCGGACGGTGTGAATCACGCCCCAAAGCGCGCCGAGCTTTGACGCGTCGCGGGCGTTGCGCGCGGCGAGGAAGCGCTGGAAATCGTAGAGTTGCTCCGGTCCGCTGAAGCAGAGCAACAATCCTTTGGCCAGCCACACGGCCACCAGCGCGCCGAAGAGCGAGAAATCTGTGCCGCCTGAAACGACTCCTTGAAGTTCTTCCGGTCGCAGCGCCGGCACAATGGAGTTCCATCCGCCCGGCACTTTCGCCGCGAAGGTGGCGGCGTCGAAATGCTGCCAGCCGATCACCGCGAAAGTAATGGCCCCGGCGCTGAGCACGATGGTCTGCACAATTTCCACCCGCACGATGCCGTGAAAGCCGCCCGCGATGACGTATAGCCCCGTCACGCCGAGAATCAACACGGAGCAGGTGAACGGCTCAAACGGCAGGAACACCGCGCCGAATTTTCCCATGCCGATGGCGCCGTAGCCGAGCAACGCGGTGATAGTGAGGATGGCGAAGAGCGTGTAAGCCAGTCGCGCGAGATCGCCGGCTTTGCCGTTACCGAAGCGCGTGTGCATCCACTCCGCGCCGGTGAGCACGCCGCTGCGGCGGATCCATTTGCCCATGTAAGCGAGATAAAACGCCGTGATGGGAAAGCCCCACAGCCAGTGAACCCACATGCCTTTCAAGCCGAGCAGAATGAACAGCGAAACGATCCACATCGTCCCCGTGATGTCGAAGTAGGACGACGATCCGCTCATGGCCAGCGCCCACCAAGGCAACTGTCGCCCGCCCAGGAAGTAGGCCGACATCCCGCGCGCCGCGCGCCGTTTCATGGCAAAGCCGATGCCCATGATGGCGGCGAGGTAAAGCACAACGATGATCTGGTCGAGGAGAGAAAGTTTCATGGCCCAGTTTGAGTTCCGCGTCTGCCCTTGGGCAGCGAACGTGGGAAGTTCTAGGCGTTCAGTTGCCGCAAATCAATCCTATCCTTGCCTATCCTTGCCGGCGCGAAAGGCGACTGAATCCTTCAGCGATCTGAACAAAGCTTGCTGCGGCAAATGAAGCCAGTGTGCGACCAGCGGAGCGCCAAGGATTGTGGAACGGCGCGCCCCCCAGCCTCATCCGCCCGTGTGCAGTTCGCGCGGATCGCCAATGGGGCTGGCAACCGCCATTACCCCCCGCACGCAATAACCGGCGGAGGAATGGCAAATTCCGCGTAGCAATTGCGTCCCGCACCCGCGAGAATCCGTTCAGCAACCTGAACTGGCCGAAGTTTTATCTATGCACCCGACCATTGAAAAGTTGATCGCCGCCGGCCCGGTCGTGACCGACGGCGCCTGGGGCACGCAGTTGCAGGCTCGCGGTCTGGCCATCGGCGAATTTCCGGACGCGTGGAATCTCACGCATCCGGAGCGCGTGAGCGAGGTCGCCCGCGCATACGTCAACGCGGGCAGTCGGGTCATCCTCACCAACACTTTCGGCGCGAACCGGATTCGACTGTCGGAAAACTCGCTCGCCGATCGCGTGGTGGAAATCAACCGGCGCGGCGTCGAGATTTCCCGTGGGGCCGCGGCGGGCAAAGCGGCGGTGTTTGCTTCGATTGGGCCGAGCGGAAAATTGCTGCTGAACGGCGAAGTCACGGCCAACGAACTGCAGGCGGCATTTGAAGAGCAGGCTTCGGCTCAAGCTCTAGGTGGCGCGGACGCGCTGGTGGTGGAAACCATGTCTGATCTGGAAGAAGCGAAACTGGCGGTGGCGGCGGCGCGAACGACGGGTCTGCCGGTCGTCGCCTGCATGGTGTTTGATTCGGGGAAAAATCTGGACCGGACCATGATGGGCACCACGCCCGAACAGGCGGCGCAAGAATTGAGCGACGCGGGCGCCGACGTGATCGGCGCGAATTGCGGCCAGGGCATTGGCGGTTTTCTGCCGATTTGCCAGCGGCTCCGAGCGGCGACGGACCGTCCGATTTGGATGAAGCCCAACGCCGGGCTCCCGCAGCCCGTGGAGGGCCCCGCGGTTTATGCCGGCACGCCGGCAG
>CAYHFK010000438.1:0-2050 GCA_964355895.1 uncultured Bifidobacterium sp.
GAGACGGTCATTGGCCTTTGTGCCTCTTCATCCCGTCCACTCCGCCTACTCTACTTAAAGAAGCTCCAGCTTGGTGAACAATTTCTTCAGCGGGGGAGCGCGTGGAACTGAAAGCGGGCGGGTGTTTGGGCGTCGGCGGCGAGTTCGGCGGTGTAGTAGCCGCCGTCGTTGAGGAGATCAATGCCGGCGAGCGCGGGACAAAGCAGCACGCGGAAATCCCGCCAGGCGCGGGCTTCGTTCAGCGCGGTGCTCATGCGGCGGATCGAATGGCCGAAGCGATGCATCACCGGCAACCCGCAAAGCAATTTGCTCAGGCGCAAATAAAGCGGCGAGTGGAGGTGGCCGATGATGGTGCGTTCGATCTGTGCAAGCTTTCCTCGCACCCGTTCGTCCCGCCAGAGAAAGGGCAGCGCCGTGGGATCATGACAGAAGAACAGCACCCGTTGGTCGGGCCGCAGCGCGAGGAAGGCGGCGCGGATTTCGGCGAGATGTTGCGCGCGGAGTTGCTCCCACGCGGGCTTCTCGGCGGGCAGCAGGTCGGCTTCAAACAGGGGCAGGGCGACGAGGGTGGATACGCAGTTGAACAAAACATAGTGACCCAGGTCGAGCCGCCAAAACGGTTCGAGGTCGAGTTCTTTGCGGCACCGCTGCCAGCTCTTGAACCGCAGCCCACCGCGCGTGCCCAAGAGCCGGAGCTTGCCGAGTTCGTGGTCGCCAAAATTCGCCCGCAGTTTCCCGCCGAATCGCGCCCGGAGTTTGCCGAGACATTCCTGCGCGCTTTCCAGCGCGGCATCATCGCTCAGACCGACGGCGGCGACGTTGCAGGCGTAGTCCCCGTTGGCGATGACGTAATCCACGCTGCCCACCCCGGCGAGGAAACGATCCAGTTGCAGATTTTGCCGGAGCGGATACCGCAGCCAGACGTGTTCGCGATAGAGGCGGAGCGCGAAGCGGAGCAGGGGCGGTTCGATGCTCCGGGTTTCGTAATCGTCGCCGGCGGTGCGTTCGGTCGGGCCGGCGTAATGGACGTCGCTGAGGATGGCGATTTTGAAACGGCGGCTCATGGCCCGGCTTCAACGGGCTGGGTCGTCGGTGGGGAGGAGGATGCTGAACGTGGTGCCTTTGTTCGGTTCGCTTTGCACGGTGATGTGACCATTATGTTCGTGAACGATGCGGCGCGTGATCGGCAGACCGAGACCGGTGCCGTGATGTTTGGTGGTGAAGAACGGTTCGAACATGCGATCCAGATTTTCCGCGGCAATGCCCATGCCGGTGTCGGCGACGGTGATGCGCACGTGTGGTTGGCCGGGGCGCAGCGACGCGGTGGCGACCAATTCGGTGGCGACGGTGAGCGAACCGTTCTGGCCGGAGGCTTCGACGGCGTTGAGCAGGAGGTTCACGAAAACCTGCTCCAACTGATGGTCATTGCCATGCACGGCGTCGGGCGTGGCGTTGAAGGAGCGGTTGAGCGAAATAAATTTGCCCGCGAGCTGATGCTGCACCATGCGCAACGAGTGTTCGAGCACGTCGTGCAAACGGACGGGGACGTGGACGGAACGCTCCTTGCCGCTGAAGCGCAGCATCTGGCGCATGATGGTGTCCAAGCGGCGCATTTCCCGGCCGACGATGTCCGCGAGTTCTTCGTCGTGATGTTTTTCCAGCAACAGGTCCACGAAGGTTTTTACGGCGACGAGGGCATTCTTGATCTCGTGGGCCATGTCGGCGGAGAGCGCGCCGAGTGTGGCGAGGCGGTCGAGGCGGATGATCCCTTGTTCGAGTTGGGCGAAGCGGGTCACGTCGCTGAGGACGACCACAACATCCAGCTCGCCCCGTGGGATGGTGTCAGGTGGCACATTACGGGTTGCTCCGGGTATTATCCCATGGGGCGAGTCGGCTTCGCGCTGGATCGGTTGGGCGGTGACATGGAAATCCCGGGAGTGGTTGCCCGTCAGCGTCAGCGTCAGATGATCCCGGATAATGGTGGTTTTGCCGGCGATGGCTTCGCGCACGACGTTCTGGAGCGGGCCGGGCAACAACGACAGCGGCGCGT
>CAYHFK010000439.1:0-2041 GCA_964355895.1 uncultured Bifidobacterium sp.
CCCGGTTCGCTGCGTGCAGTAATCGAACCGGGTCAATCCCATTGCGGTTTTTCCCGATTCACCCTATGTCAACAGCGTTTCACCCTGTCATTATTGCCTTCTTTTGATGTTGTTCGCCACGCGGAAACGAACGACGGGTTCGATTCCCGTACGCGCTACCAACTTGCGGAACTGGCAAAGAGAAAAACCAACCGACCGCGCGGCGCAGTCTTTCCGGTTTGATTGCGAGTTCTTTTCGGGCCTTGTGCGATAGGCACTCCTTGGCAGCGCCGGAATTGGCTCAAGACGGATTCGTCCGGTCAGATTATTCCGGCTCGATGCGCCAATGCCGCCATTGCAGCTTCTGCGCGAGATCGTCGAGCAGTGAATACGCCACCGGCGTCACAATCAGCGTCAGCAGCAGGCACAACGCCTGTCCGCCGATCACCACCACCGCCACCGCGCGGCGCTCCTCCGCCCCCGGTCCGGCGCCGAGGGCCAGCGGCAACATGCCGGCGATCAGCGTCAGCGTGGTCATCAGAATCGGCCGCAACCGCTCGCGGTTGCCTTGCAGGATGGCGGGGAGGCGGTCCATCCCCTGCGCGCGCAGCTTGTTCATGTGGTCAATCTGGAGAATGGCATTTTTCTTCACAACGCCGAACAGGACCAGCAAGCCCAGCGCGGAGTACAGGTTGATCGTTTGGTTCGCGATCAGCAGCGAAACGAAGGCAAACGGCACCGACAGCGGCAATGAGAGCAGAATGGTAAACGGATGCACGAGACTCTCGAACTGGGACGCGAGGATGATGTACATCAGAATCACCGATAGCAGAAACGCCCAGAGAAATTCGTGGAAGGTGGTTTCCAATTCCCGTGCGCGTCCGGACACGCGCGTCGAGTAACCGGTCGGAAGGCCCATCTTATCCACTTCGGCGCGCAGGGCGGCGATGCGGTCGGCTTGGGCGTAACCGGGCGCGACGGCGGCGCGCAGGCTGACCTGCCGTTGGCGGTCGAGCCGGTCAATGCGTGAGGCGGTCTTCATGGGCACGAGTTTTACAACATTGTCGAGGCGGGCGAGGCCGCCGTTCTGTCGCGGCACAAACAACCGCGCGATGGTGGCTGCATCATTGCGATCATCCGGCTTCAAACGCACCTGGACGTCGTAATCCTCGTTCATGGCTTCGTCGCGGAAGCGCGTGACGCGATCGTCGCCGCCAACCATGATGCGCAGCGCGCTGGCGATGTCTTCGGTGTCCACGCCCAAGTTGGCGGCGCGCGCGCGGTCGATCTCGACGCGCAACTCCGGCTTGTCGAGCTTCAGCGTAATATCGGCGTCCTGCAGCCCAAGCTCCGGCGCCTTCTTGCGCAACTCCTCGGCGTATTTGAACAGCACGTCGAGGTCCGGACCGAGCAGGGCAAAATCAATGTCGAAGTTCGGGCCGCCGCCGACGAAGGTCTGCGGATTGCGAACCTGGACCCGGATGTCGGGGATCTTTTTGAGGCGCTGGCGGACTTCCTGTTGGATGTCCCGCTGGCTGTAATTGCCCTGAAACGCCCGCCAGGGCGGCCACTGTAACAATCGCGCCCAGCCAAAGGTGCGCTCCGTGTGCGGCGCGAGGCGAACGTAAAAATTGGCGCTGTTGAGTCCACCAAAAAATCCGCTGCCGACCGAGGCCAGCACGGAATGTACTCCGGGAACTCGTTTTAATTCATCCTCGATCTGGAGCGCCACTTCATTGATCGCCCCCAGGCCCGTGCCTTCCGCGGTGGTGACGCGTACATCGAACTCGCCCTCGTCCACGTTGCTGGGCAGGTATTCCTGGCGCACCAACTGGTAGAGTGGAACGGAGGACGCCATGACCAGCAAGGCGAGGCCGGCCACGAGCCAGCGGTGACGCATTGCCCGGCCGAGGATGCGGGTATAGAAGCTGTCAATCTTATGGTAGAAGCCGCTCCGCGAACGCGGCTCCGTGCGGGCAGGGGAGAAAGGGAGAAATGGGGCAGAGGGGATTGCTCCCGGCGGCGGCAGCTTCTCCTTTTCTCCTTTTCCCATTTTCTCCTC
>CAYHFK010000440.1:0-2019 GCA_964355895.1 uncultured Bifidobacterium sp.
CTGGCGCAGGTTTCGCCGACCAACAACGCCTGTACGCCGAACGCCACGCTGTTGCGCACCAGCACGCCGATGTTTTCCGCGTTCGTCAAACCATCCACCGCCACGAACAGGCGGGGCGGCGGGCTCGCCGCAATCAGGGCGTCCAGCGAGCAGGGCGATGGAATCCGCCCCACCGCCAGCACGCCTTGAAACAGATCGAAGCCGACGAGCTTTTCGAGAATCTCCTTCCGCGCGACGACGTGAACGGGAATGTTTGGTTCAGGCCGGGCGCGTAATAGTGGTTCAAACTCAGCGAGTCGTTCCGCGGGCAGCAACACCGAGACGACCTCGAAGCCGCTTTCCAGCAGCCGATGCACCACCTTGTCGCCCTCCGCCACGAAGATGCCCTGCGCCTCGTGCTCGACGCTCCGCTTCAACGTGCGATACGGCGCGAGTTCCGGCAGATCGATGGAATCAATGTTGTGAATCGTGAACATGGCGCGGAGAGAAGTCAGTCAGGGCTGAAAGCCCGTAATGTGATAGCCTGGGGTGAAGCGCGCAGCGCGCAGCCCCAGGAAAATGAACCATGAAATATCGCTCCCGCCCTGAAAGGGCGGAACCCATCCCCGCGCAAGCAGACCGCGATCAGTCCCACGCATAACGTTCGTCCAGCGGTTTGTCGTTCTTTTCACAAAACCGACGGAATTCGTTTTGAAAATCTTCCTGTGCATGATGCGCCGCCTGATGCCGGATGTATTCACGAACGACTTCAACATGCATGGGACTGACGCTGAATTCGCCGTAACCCGCCTGCCATGCGAAATCGGAATACCACGGATTTTGCGTTTTGAGCCAACCGGAGGAAGATGATTTCACCTGCTCGACGATCTTTGCCGGTGCGTGGTTTTTCGATTGCGCGAAGAGAATGTGGACGTGGTCGCGAACGGAATTGACTTCGATGAGCGGTGAGTCGTGGTTTTTCAAAACGCCGGTGAGGTAGGCGTGCAATGGGCCGCGTTCCTCGTCCCGGAGCAGCGGACGGCGGTCTTTGGTGCTAAACACGAGATGGACGATGAGGTTCGCGAGCGATTGGGACATGGGGGTGACGCCCTTACAGGGCTGCGGCGGGTGGCGATGGCATTTGACCTGGGCCTCCGTTCGCGGGGCGAACTCCAGCCCAGGCTATCACATTGCGGGCTTTCAGCCCGGCCGAATGGGAAAAGGCAAAGCTCGTGGCGGAGTTCGAAAACCGGGCTTTCACAAACTCAACGTAGGGCAGGGCGTGGATTGGGTCGTCAACGCGAGTTGCACATGCGTGGCGCCGATTTTCTGGAGGCGCTTTTGCACCACGCCGAACGCCAGTTCCGGTTTGTTACAATCCCGGCTCAGGTGGCCGAGATACAAATGACGCAGGTCGCCGGACATGATTTCAGCGGTGCAATCGGCGGCGGCTTCGTTGGAGAGATGGCCGTGCCGGCTGAGGATGCGCTGCTTCAAACTCCACGGGCGACGCACGCAATCCTGCAACATTTTCACGTCGTGATTGGCTTCGAGCAACAGCACGTTGGCGGGGCGGATGCGTTCGAGGACGAGCTTGGTGACGTGGCCGAGATCGGTGGCGAACCCGAGGTTGCCGCCGCTGGTGCGGAGCAGGTAGCCGACGGGATCCTGCGCGTCGTGCGGGATGGAAAACGTTTCGACCGCGATGTCGCCCACGTCGAAGCTGCCGCCGGCGGTGAAGAGGCGGAAATCCAGCTGCGCCTTCAAGGTGCGGACGATTTCGTCCTTGGTGGCGCGATTGCAATAAACGGGGATGCCGAGTTTTTCCGCGATGCCCACGAGGCCGGTGATGTGGTCGCTGTGTTCGTGGGTGATGAGGATGGCCGTGAGATTTTCCGGCGCGCGCCCGATGGTGGCGAGCCGTTGGCGGATCTGGCGCGGGCTGAAGCCGCAATCCACCAGCACGCGCGTTTCGTCGGTTTCGACGTAGGAAGCGTTGCCGGCGGAGCCGCTGCCGAGGATCGTGAGTTTGACTGCCAC
>CAYHFK010000441.1:0-1997 GCA_964355895.1 uncultured Bifidobacterium sp.
CGCGAACAACCCGATGGCGGGCTGCTCGACAAGCTGGTCTTCGGTGTAGGCGTGGCCGCTCATTTCAAGACGTAGCGTCCGGACTTCAACGTGCCGACTCGCTTCACCAACCCGGCTTTCACCAGCGGCCGCAGCAAATCCATCGCGCCTTGCTTGGATACCTTCAGCGCCGCCCAGAGTTCGGACGGCGTCATGCCGCCGCTCTTGCCGAGGAGCTTCAGCAATTGCTCCTGACGCGGGCGGAGCACCACCTTTTCGCGCGCCGTGGAAACCGAAAGCTGCCCCATCCGCTCCCACACCCGCTCCAGCGTTTGCCGCAAACCTTCGGCGCAATACTCCAGCCACGAGGTCAGGTCATCGCCCTCACGTCGCACCGCATCCAGCGCCGCGTAGTAGCGAGGCCGATCCTCCCAGTAAAATTCGTCCACCGCAAAGATGTGGTGCGAATCAAACCCGCGCCGGTAAAGCTCCCACAACGCCAGCGCCCGGCCCGCGCGCCCGTTGCCGTCGGCAAACGGATGAATCGTCTCGAAGCGATGATGCACGATGGCCGAACTCAACACCGGCGAGAGTCCGGGCGCTTCCTTGTTCCACCACTCCAGCAACTCAAACATCAGGCCCGACACCTCATCCGGCGGTGGCGGCACGAACTGGCCCACGCGCACCCGCATAATCCGATAGCGACCCGCCTCGCCTTGGTCCATCACCTCGCCCGCGATGATGGCGTGCAGCCGGAAGATGTCTTCATGCGTCAGCCGTTTCTTTGCCGCCTGCTTCTCGACATGCCGGAGGGCGGCAAAATAATTCAGCACCTCGCGCCGCGCGCGCACCGGTGCGGACACCGTCGCGCCTTCCTCCAGCGCGCGGACATCTTCCAGCGTCAGCGGATTGCCCTCGATGGCGGTTGAACTGTGAGTATTGCGCGCCCGGGTGTCCTTTTGCAGCGCAGGAATCCACGGCACTTGCACCGCCGCGCCTTGGATGCGCTCCCGCAAGGCGGCGATGCTTTCCACCCGCGCCAGCAGCGCCGGGGTGATGGTGAATTGCGGTTGGTAACTCATGCCAATCAGTCTGCCAATGGGTCAATCCTGGGTCAAGTGTCAGTCAAGTATCGGTCAAGCTGCCATCTTTCCCGCCGGTCCAGCACCGTAGGTGCGACATCTTTGTAGAAATCAAAATCCCATTTGATTCCCAGCCCCAGCGGGGCGGCATATTCATTCCCGACGATGTCGCTCCTGACGGAGCTAAAATATTTCTTTGCATGGTTCTCTACAAAGATGCCGCGCCTACGGCGCTGACGTTTTCATACTCCTCTCCCATCTCCTCTCCCGCTGGGAGAGGCTGGGTGAGGGTTCGCAAAATGGGAGAGGCCGGGTGAGGGAGCGTAGCTTGCCCCGACAGCAGACGCGGCAGCAGCAGGTCGCGCGTCCGCCGGAGGTTTTGGATTTGGCGTTGGAGCGTGTTCACTTGCTCGAAGATGGCCTCGGTCTTCTTGGCGAAGCGGGTGACGATTTCACGCGCTGGCCTTACGACTTCCATCCTGCGGAATGTGTCCACGACGATGGTGTCGAACGTCGCGCCGCCGGTGTTCGTCTTGCGATAGTCCACCTGCTGGAGCGTCATCAGGAAAAGGAAACGCTGCGGGATGCCGGGCTTGCCGCGCAGCGCGTAACAGGACTGGTTCATCGCCATCGGCACGGACAGGAGCGCGACTTTGCCAACCGTGCCGCGCGCCGTGATGAAAACGGTGTCGGGCGGGTAAAGTTCACTCGCGCACTTGGAGAGGCCGAGTTCGTTGGTGTGCTTGTCGGTGTCTTGGACGTAGAAGCAATCGGACACATCACGAGGCGTGAAGAATGGGATTTCGCCGTCCCAGTATTCGGCAACGTCGGTCTTGGGCGTGCCGCCGCTCAACACGTCGGCGATTTCCGTGAACGGCTTTACCTCCCAGCCTTGGGGGATGTCGCCGAGGGGGGAGGCGACGCGCGGGTGCTTTT
>CAYHFK010000442.1:0-1989 GCA_964355895.1 uncultured Bifidobacterium sp.
GATCATCCAAAATGTTTGAACATCGAACCAAACCGCTGCTGCCCCGAAAAGTTTTCGTTCTGCGGGTGTTGCGCAGCCTGGCGCTTGCCCTCGGCATCATCGGCGTTTCGCTTGGGCTGGGCATTTTCGGCTACCACTTTTGCGCGGGGCTTTCCTGGTTGGACGCCCTCTTGAACGCGGCGATGATCCTGACCGGCATGGGGCCGGTGAACGAGCTCACCACGGTCGCCGGAAAATTATTCGCCTCGTTCTATGCGCTGTTTAGCGGGGTGGTTTTCATCACCGCCGTTGCCCTGCTGCTGGCGCCCGTGTTTCATCGCTTCCTCCACAAGTTCCATCTCGAATCCGGAAGTCCGGCAGCTAACCCGAAGGCGCCGCGGCACGCAGCAGATCGAAAATCGGGTAGTCCGGACTAAGCGCCTGTTTGAAAAGTAGCGGCGGGCCTCCCGGCCTGCCGTAGAGGGCGGCATCTTGCCGCCCGGATAACTCGCCCGCATTGCGGCATCGCTCAGATTTTACCAGGCCATTCATTGTTACTATGGTTTTTCCGCCGGGCTGGAAGCCCGGCTCTACGTCAGCCAAGATGGCCGACGCTACAGTTTTCAAACAGGCTCTAAGCGCCAATTTGAAATGTAAGAGCCGCGGTAACGAGGCTCTGACTTTTTCGGAGTGTCCACCTGGAAAACGGGCTATTTGATCCTCGTTACCTCGACTCCTCGACAATTCAAAGAACTTGTCGCGGCGCGGAGTGGCGCGGTGGCAGGCAGGCCGGGCCGTAACTGAGTCCGGCCCTTTCGGTTGCCTTCGGCAACAGCGCGGCCCCCGTGAGCAGACCCAAGGGCGGCAGGGAAGCCCGCTTGCGGATGACTTTCAACGCGTGCTTGAAACTCCCGAACGGGTCCGGGAATTCCGGGTAGAGCCGCAACACCTTCATCGTCTGAGCATAAGCCGCGCAACCGGGCCCGCCATGGGGTGTACACCCCATAGTCAGGTGCGAGAAATTGTCCGATGATTGCGTTGGATGGGCATCTCACCGTTGCGCGTAAACGTCTTCGGGAGAGCCTCGCTGAAACTGGCATGGCGACATGAAACAACAAACAATCGGGTTGTCACAACGATATGTGACGGCGTTGGGAACACACCTGAAGTTGGGTCCGGGCGCGAGCTTGCCGCCGGCCGCGAAAGTCGTTTGCGACCAACGGCTGGCGCATAGCAGACCCGCCCGTGATTTCGCAGTCCAGGTAGGGTTGGTGCGTTGCGCCGACCCTGGCCCGGGCCGGGCCGGAACACTTTTCCGCGTATCGCTAAAGGCGTTGCGCCGCCGCACGCGGCGCTGGTCGGCGCAGTGCGCCAACCCTACCCAATCGGCTGCGTCAGTCTTGGCGCTCATTCCCGATTGTTGTCTTGTTTCGCCCGTATCTATGAAAGAATGTTCTTGAATGAAAACTAAACCTCGCAAGCCCACCACTCCGGCCACTCGTTTGCCCAAGTGTCCCACCGGTATCCAGGGTCTCGATGAAATCACCGGCGGCGGGTTGCCGCGCGGGCGGCCCACGCTGGTCTGCGGCGGCGCGGGGTGCGGCAAGACGCTGCTGGCCGCGGAATTCCTCGTGCGCGGCGCGGTGCAGTTCGACGAGCCGGGCGTGTTCATGGCTTTCGAGGAGACGGAAAAGGAGTTGAAAGCCAACGTCGCGTCGCTCGGATTTGATTTGGAGGGCCTGGTCCGGCGCAAAAAAATTGTGGTGGACTACGTTCACATCGAGCGCAGCGAATTCCAGGAGAGCGGCGAGTATGACCTGGAAGGGTTGTTCGTCCGCCTCAATCACGCGATTGATTCCATCGGTGCCAAGCGCGTGGTGCTGGACACGTTGGAAGTGCTGTTCGCCAGCCTGCCCAACGAGGCCATCCTGCGCAGCGAGTTGCGCCGGCTCTTCCGCTGGCTCAAGGACAAAGGCGTGACCGCCGTCATCACCGCCGAGCGCGGGCGCG
>CAYHFK010000443.1:0-1943 GCA_964355895.1 uncultured Bifidobacterium sp.
TGCCGGGCACATTCTCAACGGCGCGTTGCCACAGAAGTTTTCCGTCCCCGGCGTCGTAGCAAAACACCTGGCGCTTCTTCGCGTCGCCGCCGGAAATGAAAACCCGATTGCTCCACACGACGGGCGAGTTGAAACCAATCGCCGGGATGGGCGATTTCCAGACGACGTTCTCGCCGGCTGTTCCACTAAAGCTCAAATTCCAATCACCCTTCGCCGCGCCGCCACCGCCCGGGCCGCGAAAACGCGGCCAGTTGGCCTGGAACTCCGCCAGCGACGGCAAGTCTGAGGCTGCGGTTTCGCCGCCGGCGAGAAGTTTGTTCAAGTCCCCGGCTCGTTCCGGCAACGGCGATTGGCTCGTGAACGCCAGCGCGAGCAAGCCCGTTCCGACCACGACGCCGACGGTCGCCACCGACCACCGCGCGCGGGATGCTGCCTGCAATGCGAGCGATTGCGCGTCCGTCCGGCGCTGCGGTTTGGGTGGTGGCTGCGTCAGGCGCTTCGCCGATCTCGCGGTCAGCAACAGCGCGCCCACCCCGGCGACGAGCAGCCAACCACCCGTGACGTTGAGCGCGAGCCGGCGGAAATAGCGCTGGCGGAATTCGAGATCGAGCCGGCGGATTTCGTTGCGCAACGATTCGTCCGCCGGCGCGGCGCGGAGTTTTTCCTTCAGCGCGAGCAGGTGGGGTGATTTCCAGGGGTCGCGCTCGGCGGCGACCGAGTGTTGATAGAGCATGGCGCCGCAAACAAGGAGGCAGAACCCGATCGCTACCCACGCTGTGAGGGACAGGACTTTCGCCAACGGATGAAAAGTGCCATCGGATTTTTCCATCCGTTGGCCCTTTTCATCCGTTGGCGTTATCGCATCGCGTGACATGTCGGTTCTCAAGGGGATAATGAATTCATGATTTCATGGCGCTGGCGGCAGTAACGGGCAATTCACTCGCCGGCATCAGACCCACGCGCACCAGTTCCTGCGGGCACGAGCGGAAGCAACGCGCGCAGGCGAAACACGCGCCGCGATTCGGCTCGAAATCCGTTCGCAGCGTCCGCAATGAAAGACTCACCAGTTTCACCCCCAGCACCAAGCCGACCCACCCGCCGAAAGCCACGCACGCGAGCCAGAAACGGTGGCGCAGATCCGTCGCGGATTTCAGCAACGTCTCTGGGTCGCGCTCGGCGCGCTGGAGGGAGAGCGTCTCGGGCGTCATCACGCCGTAGTCCACCGGCGATTTCTGCTGAGTGATATAGCGCTCGGCGAGTTCAACCGTCGGGTTCAGTTTGGAAACCGGCACGGCGAGTTTGCCACCGAGCCATGCGCCGCCGACGATCAGCGCGGGCACAAGCAACAGCAGCCAGCCGAGTCGGCGGCGCTCCGGAACCAGGAGTTTAGGCTCGACCGTTCCGAGCGAAGGTGTGCGCATCGCGCCGAAGGGACAGGCGTTTTCGCAGAGCTGGCATTGCGTGCAGATGTCGGGCGTGACGCGCACACGCCATTTCGAGGCGAGCGAGGTGAGTTTGAGCAGCGCACCGTAGGGACAGAGAAAGCGGCAGTAGGGCCGGCCCACGAACATGCCAAGCACCAGCGTGAGCGCCGCCAAGGCGATGAGCAGACCCGGCCCGTTGAGCCGGAAGATCGGTACGATGGGATCATAACGACAAATGGGAAAACCCGTGCCGGTGGCGGCGAAGGCGAGGCCGAAGCCGAGAAAGATGAACGGCAGAAGTCCGAGCGCATGTTCGAGCCACGCCGGGACTTTGACGGGCTTGATCAGCACAAGGTCTTGCAACGCGCCGTGCGGACATACGCCCGAACAGAACGCGCGCCCCGCAAATAGCGCGACGATGAGCGGCAGGGCGAAGAACGCGATGACCGTCACTGGCACGGTGTAGTTCGCGTCGAAGAGTCCGAGGATGATGTTCTGCGGCGCGCCGATGGCGCAGAT
>CAYHFK010000444.1:0-1920 GCA_964355895.1 uncultured Bifidobacterium sp.
GGCGCCCAACTGGCTCGCGCCGGCGGCATTGATAAAGACGAGTTTGTCTTCCAGAAAAATCCCGATCGTCTCGGGAGACTCTTCCACCAGCGAACGATAGCGGTCTTCGCTTTCGCGCAAGGCTTCTTCCGCCCGCCGGCGCGCGGTGATGTCCTCGATTTGCGAAATGAAATAGCGCGGGGATCCATCACTCCGCCAGACCAGCGAGACGCTGAGCAACACCCAGACAACGTCTCCGTTCTTGTGCCGGTATCGTTTCTCCATCTGGTAGGTTTCACTCTCCCGTTCCAATATCCGGCGGACCTGGTCCAAGTCGGCGTTCAGGTCGTCCGGATGGGTGATGGCTTGGAAGCTGGTGGCCAGCAGTTCTTCCCGGGCATAGCCGACAATCCGGCAAAGGGACCGGTTTACGTCAAGGAAGCGGCCATCCGGCGCCACCAAGGCCATGCCAATGGCAGAATACTCCATGGCCGAACGGAAGCGCTCTTCGCTCTCGCGCAACGCTTCCTCCACCCGCTGGCGCGCGGTGATGTCGTGAACCGCAGCGACGACGTAGTCGCGATCAAGCCGGACATATTTTAAGTTCACTTCCACCGGGAACGTCGAACCGTCCTTCCGCCGGTGGCGGCCTGCCCACGTCAGGACGCCTGCTTGCCGGAGCTCCGCCACGGCCCCGGGGAATGCGGATTGGTCAAATGTGGGATCAACATCGAAAACGCTCAACGCCAGAAATTCCTCACGCCGGTAGCCAAGATCCAGGCAACCCTTTTCATTCACATCGAGAAACCGGCCCGTTTCCGGATCCACGACTTCAATGGTGTCATTGGACTGGTCCACCAGGGCGCGAAACAGTTTGAGGGCTGCCTCCGTCCGCGCCCGCTCGCTGATGTCGAGCGTCGCGCCCGTGAGGCCAATGATTTCGCCGCTGGCGTCGCGCAACGGCTCGGCGACGAGGTCGAAAATGAGCGTCGCGCCGTCCGCCATCACGCTCACCTCCGCGCGCACCCGTGTGCCCGTCTCCAGCACCCGCTGTTTGATTTGAGTCACTTGGCGGGCCGCCTCGGGCGGCAGCAGTTCGGCGTCGGTGTGGCCGACGACCTGATCGGGGCGATACCCCAACTGCGGCTGGGACATCCATGTGTAGCGCAGCGCCCGGTCTTGATGAAACACGGCCATGTTGATGCCGCTCAACGCCACCTGCAAACGGTGATCGTTTTCGCGAAGCGCCACCTCCGCCTGCTTGCGCGCGGTGATGTCGTGGCCGGTGGACACAAAATGGGTGATGTGGCCGTGCGGGTCCCGGATGGCGCTAATGGATTGTTCCGTGTGGTATAGCTCGCCGCTCTTCTTCCGGTTGACGAACTCTGCAAAAAAGGTTTCGCCGGCCAGGATGGTGCGCCACAGCGTTTCGTAGTACTTCGGATCATGCCGGCCCGATTTGAGGAGGCGCGGGGTTTTGCCAATGACCTCTTCGCGCGCATAGCCCGTCGTTCGCTCAAACGCGGGATTGACGTATTCGATCACCCCATTGCGGTCGGCCATCAGGACACAATTGGTGGTCTGCTGCACGGCGCTGGACAACTTCTTCAGTTCGAATTGCACCTGTTTGTGATGGCGGCGCCCTTCGGCTTCTTGCAACTCGCGCTCGACGGCGGGTCCCAGGCGGGTCAGGTGGTTCTTCAGCACGTAATCATGCGCGCCGGCCTTCATGGCCATCACGGCGGCCTCCTCCCCGGTCGTTTCCGACACGATGATGAAGGGCAGGTCCAGGCCGCTCTCCTGCAAGACTCGCCAGGCGGCCTGGCTGCTAAAACCCGGCAAGGCGTGATCCGCAATGACGACATCCCACGCCTGGCGTTGGAGCGCGGCGCGCATGGCGGCGGCGGCGTCCACGCGGACGGCCTCCGGCGCGTAACCGTG
>CAYHFK010000445.1:0-1853 GCA_964355895.1 uncultured Bifidobacterium sp.
CGCGTATTTATTTCAACCGAGCGCCTGCCGCAAATTGGCCACTGCCGAGCGATCGGTCACCGTGAATTCGTCCTCCGGGGGTTTAAGCGTGCCGCCGAAAGACACCTGTGGGCGGGCGGCTACCGAGCGATCCTTGTTGCCGGTGCTCAACGAGGCATGCACTTGGTCGCAGCCCGTCCGGTTCACCACATCGGCAACGGTGAACCGGTTAATGCCGCCGGCGGGCAACACCTCAAGTCGCCCGGCGGTGTGGCGGAGGTAATGAGCGATGTTGGCCGCGCCATTGTAGGCGCTGGTTTCCTGCCCGGAAGTCATCACTCGCGTTACGCCCAGGTCCATCAACTGGTCCAGGGCCGTCAGCGGGTCGGGCACAACGTCGAACGCGCGGTGGAAGACCGCCTGCCGACCGGCGGCCAGTTTCACGATTTGCCGGCAGCGTTCCAAATCAATCGTGCCGTTCGGAGTTAGAATTCCGAAAGCGATTCCGTCCGCCCCCTCCGCCAGTGCGGCTTCGGCGTCCCGCTGCATGACTTTGAAATCACTGGCGCTGTAGCAGAAACCTCCCGCGCGCGGACGGATCATGGCAATGAGCGGGATGCGGATCGCCGCCCGCGACTCTCGCAGGGCGCCAAGGGAGGGGGTCAAACCGCCGAGCATCAAAGCGCAGTTGAGTTCGACGCGATCCGCGCCGCTCTGCTCCGCCGCCGCGCAATCTTCGGCGGAGGCCGTGCAGATTTCCAATTTGATGCGCGGGCTGCTCACCGGTCGAGTTTGCCGATGCCTGGATTGGGTAGAACCCGGCTATTGGCAGGCGTGGTCACCGAGTACTGAAAGCCTCCATCCGTCCCCGCCGCGCCGTAGCGGCCGTGTTTGTCCAGCGCCACGAAGTTGATGCTCAAGTTGGCGCCCTTGGGTTCGGTCCGCATGATGCGCCGGATGGCCTGCACACACGCCTCGTGCGGCGGCATTCCTTGGCGCATGAACTCCACAATGAGAAACGAAGCGCAGTAGCGCATCACGTTTTCGCCCAACCCGGTGGCCCCGGCCGCCCCCACCTCGTTGTCCACGTAAAGGCCGCTGCCGATGATCGGCGAGTCGCCGACGCGTCCGGGCAATTTGCCGCCCAGCCCGCTCGTGGAGCAACCACCCGCGATGTTGCCGTTCGCTCCCAGCACCAGCAGGGCAATCGTATCATGGTTGTCCGCCTTTTTTTCGGCGGGCTTGGAGCGTTGCGTGGCCCTTTGCTTTTGCCATTGGTCGTAACGCTCCCGAGAGTTGAGTTCGACGGACGCCAGCCCTTCCTCCAAGGCAAACATTCGCGCGCCTTCGCCGACCAGCAGGACGTGCCGGGTTTTTTCCATCACCCGCCGGGCGGCGGAAATGGGATGGCGGATGCCTTCGAGACCCGCCACGCTGCCGGCTTTGTGGTCGGGCCCGTTCATGATGCAAGCGTCGAGCTGCACCACGCCGGCGGCGTTCGGACTGCCGGACAGACCGACGGATCCGTCGCCGGCTGACTCCGTCACCCAGATTCCCTGTTCCACGGCGTCCAAAAGGGAACCGCCCTGGAGCAACACTTTCAACGCGGCTTCGTTGGCGGCCTTGCCGAACGGCCAGGTGGAAACGATCAGTGGAACTTCGCCCTTTTCCGCCTTGGGCTCCGCACTGCGGCCGACCGTAATGGTCGAGGCGGCGAGCGCGCCCAATGCCGCCTGATTCAGGAATTTGCGTCGCGTCATGTTAATTGAAGGAGATTTGCTTTGGTTAAGCGGTGCCGTTCCGATGAATTATTTTTTGTCGGCGATCATGGGGGCAGTGTTGAATTCACTGCCGCCGCCGTCAATCCCTGTTTT
>CAYHFK010000446.1:0-1832 GCA_964355895.1 uncultured Bifidobacterium sp.
CCATGAATGGCAGACGCTCCGCACGTCGTCCCGTTCAAACAAATTAGAAATAAATCCCATCAACCCAGGTTTTGAAAGAGCCTCCCTTGCCCTGTCGTTAAGATTTCAGCCGAAAAGCCGCTTTATTTGAAAGCTGAAAGCCGCCCGGCCTTGGACGCTCGACTCCGGCCGGGCGGCTCCGTAAGTTCTCCGGCGTGTTCGCGGCCTTCCTGTCCACCCTCCTGTTCTCGCTCTCCGTCATCAGCGGCCATCGCGCGGCCAAACTCATTGGTGGCGTCGAGGCCAATTTCTGGCGGCTCACTTTGGCGACGGTGTTCCTCAGCGCGTGGGCATTCACCGCCGGTCACGGCGTCAGCGGCGCGGCGTTTCCCCTTTTCTTTCTCAGCGGCCTCATCGGCATCGGCATCGGCGACGCGGGATTGTTTCAGGCCTTGCCCCGGCTCGGATCGAGGCTATCGCTGCTGTTGATCCAATGCCTCACCGCGCCCATCGCGGCGCTCATCGAATGGCTGTGGCTCGGCACCACACTCGGCCCCGCGCAAATCACCGGCGCGCTCGTCATTCTCGCCGGCGTGGCGGTGGCGCTGGTCCCGGGCGAACACCTCACCATCCCGCGCCCGCAACTCGTCACCGGCAGCCTCTTTGCGTTGATTGGTGCGCTGGGCAACGCGCTCGGCGTCGTGATTAGTCGCAAAGCCTACGCCGTCACGCACGCGAACCAGGAAACCCTCGACGGCGGCACGGCGGCATTTCAACGCATCCTCGGCGGGCTGCTCATCGCCGCGATTTTTCTGCTGCTCGCCAAACGACAATTCATCCGTCTGCCCGGCGGAACCAAGGGCGGCAGCGCCCCGCCGTCGGTGCGGGACAAATGGCGGCGCATCTGGCCGTGGGTGGCGATGAACAGCCTCGCGGGCCAGACGCTCGGGGTGAGTTGCCTGCAATGGGCGCTGGAAACCACGCCCACCGGCATCGTGATGTCCATCGTGGCGCTCACGCCGCTGACGGTGATGCCGTTGACGCGGATCTTTGAAGGTGAAAAAATTACCGCGCGCGCATTGATTGGCGGCGCCATCGCCGTAGCGGGGGTGGTGATGTTGACGCTGTCGAGATGGGCGGTGCATTAACGGAGCGCCGGTCTCCGACCCGGCGCGATTTCGGGAAACAACCCAGGAAGACGCGAACGCTCCGTGCTGGACGTTCCACTCACCGCAGCAAAGAGGCGGCGTCTGTGCGGCAGACTCAATGGTGGAAACTACCCCACACGATGGCCGCATCATTCATTTCGTTGATTTCCTGGTCGTAGCGACAACGAATTCTCCCGCAAATCCCCTTCCTGGTTTTCGTCAATATTCAAGGTGGATTCCTCCAAAAGACATCCTCTAAACCAATGCCACCCCCAACTCGCTCATACTTTCCCGTAGAAAAATTGAATGCACCAAGTTGCTTGCCATCTCTGCATACCAGCATCATTTCATTAGTTCTGGTAAGAAAGTAGTGCGGGGCGTAGGTGTCTTGGTGATTCAGATAGTATTGGTGCCACGCATTTGTCTGATGGCGAACATAAAAACTAGTCGAAAAGGGTTCACTTAGGCTGGCGTTCTTAGATTGCCATATTTGCATTTCGTAGTCATTGAATTTCCAATTCCCTAGGCAAACTGTTTTGCCGGCTGGTGTAAGCGGACGCAACTTCCAACCTGCCCATCCTATAACTAGGACTGCGATCGCAGTAGAACAGATAAATAAGGATTTGACCATTCGGTTGCTTCTTTGACGACTTACAGGGACGCATCCACATGCATCCCCTTTGTTTTCCCAACCCGCCTCACCCA
>CAYHFK010000447.1:0-1828 GCA_964355895.1 uncultured Bifidobacterium sp.
ACAACCTGGTGCTCCAGCCAAAAGCCTCCTGACCTCACACGGTTCATGGAGAGGGCGCGGACGAGTCCGATGACGGGAAAGTTGCGTTACGGTCCGAACCTGGTAGGGACGCGTTGCCGCGCGTCCGGGCCGACCGGCACGTCGGCCCCACCAAGCTCAGGGAAAAGGGTCCAGTGCCCGCGGTTGGCGTTGAGCACTTTTGGCCGGATGACATCCTGAAAAATCAAAAACCCGGCGGCCTGGTTTTTTCTCGCGAGCGAAAACTATTCGCAGGATTGATTTTGCCGGGGCGATTGCCCAGAATGATCGCCCTTGACTGATGAATGAATCACTTGCCGGAAAAATTGCGTTTGTGACCGGGGCCTCGCGGGGCATCGGCCGCGCCACCGCCTGGAAGCTGGCCCAGGCCGGTTGCGACGTGGCTATCATTTACCACAACAGCCACGTCGAGGCGGAACAGGTTTGCCGGGACATAACCGCGCTGGGCCGCCGGGCTTTGGCCATCCAGGCCGATGTGAGCGACCCCGAGAGCGTGGCCGAAGCCTTCGCAACTTTCCGCCAGCAATTCGATCGCGTGGACATCGTCGTAAGCAACGCCGCCCTGGGTGTGCTGCGCCCGGCGATGGAACTGACGCTAAAACATTGGCGGCGGTGCATGGAAACCAACGCCCTCGCGTTGAACCTGCTGGCGCAACAAGCCGTGCCGCTCATGACCAACGGCGGACGCATCATCGGGCTTTCGAGTCTCGGCGCGCAACGCGCCATCCCGCATTATGCTTTCATTGGCGCCTCGAAGGCCGCGCTCGAATCTGTGGCGCGCAGTCTGGCGCAGGAACTCGGGCAGCGCGGCATCCGGGTGAACATCGTGAGTGCCGGGGTGGTGGACACCGACGCCCTGAAGTATTTCCCAAATCGTGAAGAGCTGCTGGCCGAGTACGCGCGGCGAACGCCGGCGGGACCCACGCTCACGCCGGAAGACGTCGCCGGGGCCGTTTACTTGCTATGCCTGCCGGAAGCCGCCATGATCACCGGGCATACGCTGGTGGTGGATGGCGGTTATTGCATCTCAGGATGAACAGCCCAGAAGCAGTTAATGATGCCGGTCTGCGTGGCGGAGTGGCCATTGTCACCGGCGGCAGCCGGGGGATCGGTCGCGCCATTGTGGAGCGGCTGGCCGCCTGCGGCATGGATGTGAATTTCACGTATCGCGGCAACGCGGCGGCCGCCAACGAGGTCATCGCGGCCAATCCCGGCGGCAAGATTACCGCCGCCGTTGTGGATGTACGGGACAGCGCGGCCTGCGCGGCGTTCGTGGAGCAGGTGGCGGATCGTGCCGGACGGATTGATTTGCTCGTCAACAATGCCGGCGTCGTGCGAGACAACCCGCTGACCGCATTGGAGGACGAGGATGTGCGCGTGGTCTTGGAAACCAATGTCACGGGCGTGTTCAACATGGCGCGAGCTGTCGCGCCGTACCTGATCTCGCAGCGGCGCGGGAAAATCATCAATCTCAGTTCTGTGTCCGGCGAGAAGGGTGGGCGCGGTCAGACTAATTACGCGGCCAGCAAGGGCGCCATCAACGCGTTCACCCGGTCCCTGGCGGTCGAGTTGGCCCCGCGCGGCATTACCGTCAATGCCGTCGCTCCCGGGGTGATTGAGACGGAAATGTCCCGCCCCGTGCGCGAACTGGCCGGCGAACAAATCCTGTCGCGAATTTTGCTGCGGCGCATCGGCCGTCCCGAAGAAGTGGCCCATGCCGTCTGGTTTTTGGCTTCGGCGTACGCCGATTATATCACCGGGCAGATCCTGCACGTGGACGGCGGATTTA
>CAYHFK010000448.1:0-1798 GCA_964355895.1 uncultured Bifidobacterium sp.
GGCCACGTCCGCCGTCTCGCTCTCGCCCCGTGAAATAACCTCTGCCGCCGGACCCGTGGCCTCCGCACCGCCTATTTCACGGGGCAAGGGGACGCGGAAATGGTGTCGGGTCGCGTTCGCGGACATTACCGCCCGCAAGGAGGCGGAGGAGGCGCACCGCCGCCTGGAGGCCCTGGCCAATACCAACCGGGGGTTGAACCAGGAAATCGCCCGGCGGCAGGCGGTGGAGGAAGCCCTCCAGAAAAGTGAGCAACACCAGGTTGAGTTGTCGCAGCAGGCGCGGCAACTGTCCCATCAAATTCTGCACGCGCAGGAGGAGGAACGAAAGCGCATCAGCCGCGAACTGCATGATGAAATCGCCCAGACTCTGGTGGGCATCAACGTCCACCTGGCGGCGTTGACCCGCGAGGGTGCCGGCAACCCCAAGGGGCTCCGGCAGAAGATCGCGCGGACGCAACGCCTGGTGGAAAAATCGGTGGACACGGTGCATCGGTTCGCCCGGGAACTGCGCCCGACGGCGTTGGACGACCTGGGACTGATTCCCGCGCTGCATGCCTTCCTGAAGGAGTTCACGAAACTGTCGGGTGTGCGCGCGCGTTTGACGGCCTTCGCGGCGATTGAAAAACTGGACATCGCCAAGCGCACGGTCCTGTATCGCGTCGCCCACGAAGCGCTCAACAACGTGGCCCGCCATGCGCGGGCCAGCCGGGTGGAGGTGAGCATCGAGCAACTGCCGGATTGCATTTGCATGAAGATAAAAGACGACGGACGATCCTTTGACGTGGGCCACGTGTTGCACGCGAAAGGGAACGGACGGCTCGGGTTGGTCGGCATGCGGGAACGGTTGGAGATGGTCGGGGGCAAATTCCTGGTCGAATCCGCCCCCGGCAAAGGCACCACGATTCAAGCGCAGGTTCCGATCGGCGGTGACCGCCCGGGGGGTAAAATCCCGCCGGCGAAGTTCACGGTAGCCAAAAAAACGGGTTAGGATTATGATTCAAGCAGGCGGAAGTGCCGGCCGGTTTCCCGGCCGGCACTTGCGCTTGGACTCGCCCGGAATCTTTAATTTTTATGAAAAGAATCACGGTACTCCTGGCCGAAGACCACACGATCGTGCGGGAGGGATTTCGCAAGATGCTGGAACTCGAACCGGGCCTCGAAGTGGTGGGCGAAGCGCAAGACGGCCGTCAGGCGGTCGCCCTGGTGAAAAAGCTCCGGCCCGAGGTGGTGCTGATGGATATCGCGATGCCCCGGCTCAACGGCTTGGAAGCGACCCGGCAAATTCTCCAAGCCGTCCCCGCCACCCGGGTGCTCATGCTCTCCGCCCACAGCGATGCCGCTTATGTTCAGGATGCCAACGAGGCGGGCGCGATGGGCTTTCTGCTCAAACAAACTTCCGCCCACATGGTGTGCGAGGCGATTCGGGAGGTCCAAAAGGGAAATTATTACATCTGCCCGCTGCTGGCCAAACGGCTTCGCGAACGCGCGCGCCCCTCGCCGGTTCGATCCGGCTTACCGCCGCCGCGCAGCTTCGGCCTGACGGCGCGCGAGATGGAGGTGCTCCAACTCATCGCCGAAGGCAAGGCCAACAAGGAAACCGCGGCGGAACTCGGCATCGGCCTGAAGACCGTCGAGAAGCATCGCGAGCATCTCATGGCGAAGCTCGACATTCACGACACCGCCAGCCTCACCCGCTACGCCATCAGTGCCGGCGTCATCGAGAGCCGCGTGCAGTTGACCATCGTTTAGCCGGGTCCATGCAGTGGGAAAACGGAATCCGACTTAAACGCAGAGGCGC
>CAYHFK010000449.1:0-1709 GCA_964355895.1 uncultured Bifidobacterium sp.
TATCCGGGCGGCAAGATGCCGCCCTCTACGGCAGGCCGGGAGGCCCGCCGCTACGGGTTTTGAGCCTCATACGTTGTGTGAAAACAAAAAAACCGGCCCAGGCGAATACCTGGGCCGGCATTGATGGTTTCGACGGATTAGTGTTTCAGCACCGCTTCGTGGAATTCCTTCCAGTCGTCGAGATTGTTGAGATTCACGGCGTCCTTCGGCGCGGTGGCATCGTCGGCAATTCCGTTCGCGCCGAGGATTGATTTGCGCGTGGCATCGTCGTGGATGTAGCCGCGAATGGCGGCGTTGAGTTTTTCCACCGAATCTTTGTCCAGCTTGGTGGCGTTCTTTTTCACCCAGGCTTCAAACTGCGGATAGGTCGGGCGTGACTCTTTGATGAATTTGATCACCGCGTCGCGGGTGAGACCGATCCCATCAATGACCATTTGGTCGTAGCCCTGGCCGGCGCCGGGATAACCAGCGGCCAGTTTGCCGCGCGCTTCGAGCGAGACTTTGAGCCAAAGGCGGGGCAGATGAATCACGCCGAGCGGACCGGCGACACCGGAACTGATGAGAGGAACAATTGTATTCATGGTTTTTAAGATGGATTTAGTTTAATGGAACGACCCGGGAGCTTAGGAAGCCGCAGGGGGCGGGTCAATGGGAATCTACTTTTTTGCCGACGCCATGATGCGCTCCGGATGAGAATAAATATTCATGGCCGGGCCCCGCAAAAAGCCGACCAGCGTCTGCCCGTTGGCGCGCGCAAAGTCCACCGCCAGACTCGACGGCGCGGAAACGGCGGCAACCATCGGAATCCGCGCGGCCAGGGCTTTTTGCAGGATTTCAAAGGAAGCCCGGCCGCTCACGAGCAAAATATGCTGGTCGAACGGCAGTTTGTTTTCCAGAAAACCGTGGCCGATGACTTTGTCCACCGCGTTGTGGCGGCCCACGTCTTCGCGCAAAATCACGAGCCTGCCTTTCGCATCGAAAATGGCGGCGGCGTGCAAACCACCGGTCGAGGCGAAAGTCGTTTGCGCCACGCGCAAACGGTCGGGCAGTTGCGTCAGCGTTTTGGCCGCGACGGTGAGGGTGGAATTGACTGGCGCGAAATGTTGATGCACCGCCTCAATCGAGGCCTTGCCGCACAGCCCGCAACTCGAGGAGGCGAACACATGCCGCGTCAGTCGGGCAAAGTCCACGTGAACGGACGGCGCGAGAAAGATATTAAGCGTATTATGATAATTGGCCGCTTCGCCCTGTCGGCAGTGGGCAATGCTCACCACGTCGCCCCGCTTCCGAATCATTCCCTCGGTCAACAGAAAGCCCGCCGCCAACTCGGCGTCCCGACCCGGCGTGCGCATCGTCACCGCCACGTTGCGCCCGCGCACCCGGATCTCCAGCGGTTCTTCTTTGGCCAGCGTGTCAGTCTGCGACTTGGGTTTGCGACCAAGGCGACAGCGCAAAATGTCCGCCGGGCTGACTTCCGGGTTGGATGGTTCCGACTTTGGCAATGGGGTGGTTCTTCTCATCCCTTTATGCGCTGCAATTGAACGCAATAATTTTTCAAACGCTGCCTTCGCTGGTGACCTAAGAGCCTGTTTGAAAACCCGCCCGGTGAGGGCACCGGGCCTCCAAGAATGGCCAAATTGGGCGATTTCCTGTAGTTTCTGTGGAGTTTTCAAACAGGCTCAAGGAATGGTTTCCACTCTCACGCGCGC